>JACAUC010000552.1 GCA_013390945.1 Candidatus Chloroheliaceae bacterium | reverse complement strand
GCTGTTACGCACTCTTTAAATGAATGGCTGCTTCCAAGCCAACATCCTAGCTGTCTCTGCAATCAGACCTCGTTAATTCAACTTAACATACACTTGGGGACCTTAGCTGATGGTCCGGATTCTTTTCCTCTCGGACACGGACCTTAGCACCCGCGCCCTCACTCCCGGTGAGCATCTTACAGCATTCGGAGTTTGTCTGGAGTTGATAGGCGGTGAAGCCCTCGCATCCAATCAGTAGCTCTACCTCTGCAAGACTCATAACCGAGGCTGCACCTAAATGCATTTCGGGGAGTACGAGCTATTTCCCAGTTTGATTAGCCTTTCACCCCTACCCACAGCTCATCCAAGAACTTTTCAACGTTCCCTGGTTCGGTCCTCCAGTGAGTGTTACCTCACCTTCAACCTGGCCATGGGTAGATCACAAGGTTTCGCGTCTACCCCCACTGACTCAAGCGCCCTGTTCAGACTCGCTTTCGCTTCGGCTCCACACATTCTTGTGCTTAACCTTGCCAGTGAGGAGTAACTCGTAGGCTCATTATGCAAAAGGCACGCCGTCACCCAACGAATGGGCTCCGACCGCTTGTAGGCGCACGGTTTCAGGTACTATTTCACCCCCCTGTTCGGGGTACTTTTCACCTTTCCCTCACGGTACTGGTTCACTATCGGTCTCTCAGTAGTATTTAGCCTTGCCGGATGGTCCCGGCAGTTTCAGACAGGATTTCACGTGTCCCGCCCTACTCAGGGTACTGCTAACTCCTCAATCAATTACGTGTACGGGACTTTCACCCCCTATGGTTAAACTTTCCAGAAAAATTCTACTTCTTGATTGTCTCATATATCGCAGCCCTACAACCCCATAAATGCCGAAACATTCATGGTTTGGGCTCTTCCCCGTTCGATCGCCACTACTAAGGGAATCACTATTGTTTTCTTTTCCTCCGCTTACTTAGATGTTTCAGTTCAGCGGGTTCGCCTACCATATAATGGTATAACATATCGCTATGCTGGGTTGCCCCATTCGGAAATCTGCGGATTAACGGTTATTTGCACCTCCCCACAGCTTATCGCAGCTTATCACGTCCTTCTTCGCCTCTGAGAGCCAAGGCATCCTCCGTACGCCCTT
>JACAUC010000551.1 GCA_013390945.1 Candidatus Chloroheliaceae bacterium | reverse complement strand
CCGGTAGCGCGTTGCTCTTCTTCGGTAAGCAGTAGGGGTTACTCATGAGTAACCCACTACCTAGCAATTTAACGCGCAACGAATGCTGGTCGCCGTACAATCTGCTGGATCGTTTCAAGGATAGCGGTCTGTTCCAGATGCACCACTTGCGCCCGTTGTTCGCGGATATAGCTCAGCAAAGACGTTTTGACCTCGCTAGATAACTCGCCTAGCGGCTTGCCACGCCCCTCCAATTCGGGATGATTATCAAAAAACGCCTTAAACCAGCCCTGTAAATGGGTAGTAATCACCTCTGGTCGTTCTATCAACACGCCCAGTTCTTCGCCCGCCTGATTATAGAAAAGATATGTTGGAATGTGGTTACGCCCATCCGTATGAGGATAAGCCACCGCAATATCTTGGTTATCGGGATCGCGAGGGAGCAGATGTAAATTCAATTTACCTGTCACCTTCTCGATCAGGGCAAAAAGCGGAGTGTTGGCTACCACATCCCCGCACCAATCCTCTACTAGGGCCAGCACCTCAATTGGCTCTTCTAGGCTGGCAAAGAAAGCCAAATCATCCGTGCTTAATTCATAAGCCTGATAGTTAGCCAAGAAAAACTCGCGGTTAACTTTCGCCGAATTGACGAACTCCTCAAAAGTCTGACCCTCTTTGAGAGCCTTTTCACGCCGTTCCGGGGTTAGTGCCATAACACACCATCCTTTCTGGTCTTTATAACTTTTTACAGCTAACACTCTTACCGCAGGGCAGAAGTTCACTTTCCTGTTGGGCTTAGCCCACGATGTATATTAAATTTCTGGATAGATTTTATTAACTAGGTTCAAAATATCATACTTGATAATCTTTGTCAACCTACTCTCCAATTTACCACCGATGGCATCAGGTGCATTTAGGTAGTAGAGCCGTAGGTGGGGCTGGTCTAATCCTTGCCGAGGCAACTGCGGTAGAACCACAAGGGCGGATTAGCCCTAATGACCTCGGCATTTATTACGATGCCCATTAAGTGAGACTATTACGGCTTTTGCTTTCGCGGCTCGCCGTTCTCTACAAGCAGGTTTTCAAGAAGACTACCCTTTCCCATCTAAAAACTCACTAACTTTTTGTCTAGTTTTCTGGTTCCA
>JACAUC010000550.1 GCA_013390945.1 Candidatus Chloroheliaceae bacterium | reverse complement strand
TCGGGATTGGAAATCGGGATTGGAAATCCCTCCTACAGAAAAACTAGCCTGTGCCGGTGTGTCGTTTGGTGGCATCGCTCAGGCGACCGATTACAATAATGCGGTCGAGGAGCGGGGCTTCAGGCTGTGGTGTGCTGCTATCGTCGGGTGGTGGCTCGTTAAAAAGGTGAGTACCTTCTTCCAATTGTACCGGAGCAAAACCGGCGGAGAGATCGGCGGGTTTGATCGCCCTAGCTCGCCAGTAGGTGGAATGCCAGTTGCGGTTAAGTAGTTCGGCGTGGCGAATCTCTTCTTCGGTGGGAAGGGGAGCGACGGTACTGAGGCCCAAGTAAAGCTTATTCCGCTCGTCGTCAGTCATCAATTCAGGTGGTACGGCGCGGATTAAGACATCTTCCATGCGAATATAGAAAAGAGCGCGTTCTATTATAGGAAACATCCCATCAATTTGGCGCAAATTGCCCAAGTAGGCGAGGGTACGCTGGCGTGGTTCACCTAACTCGTTTTTATAGCTTTGTACGAGATAAGCATCGTAGAACGCTATGTTAGCGAGTTCCTCGTTTTTATGTCGCCGGACTACCCATTTTACATACATCTTCTCTACCTTTTACTAATCACTGTCAGTTCGTTGTTGTCCGTTAAGATAAAATTAAGATGGTAATTCTTTAATAGAAGTTAGAAAAAATTGTTCTAACGCACCATGCAGTCTAGGGGATTTTACCTAATCTTAGCAAACCCTTAATAGGGGTGCAGTAGTGAAAACTACATTAGACTACTTTTTTTTGTGTTTGCGTCGTTTTTCTCGTCTTTTGCGCTCGGTGGAGGGCATACTTTGTAAGGCTAAAAGGCGTTCTAAGCCTTCCCCTTCGCGCAGGTAGCCATCTCCGCTCCATATCCCATATCGAGCCACCACCGGGGCAACTTTAGCTCGTTCCTGTTGTTTTTGGCGTTGTTCGGCTTTGCGGCTGGCCCGCAATTCATTTGGACTAGGCTCCTTCTCAAAATCTTCGCTCATCGTGTTTTCTTTCTTTACCGGAATTTGGTTGCAAATCGGGATTAGAAATCCCTCCTACAGTTACTCAAATAAAATCGGGATTAGAAATCCCTCCTACAGTTACTCAAATAAAATCGGGATTAGAAA
>JACAUC010000549.1 GCA_013390945.1 Candidatus Chloroheliaceae bacterium | reverse complement strand
AGTGGACAAGATTATTCTTCAGGTTCAGGTTCAGTCAGTTTAACCCGCTTTGGCCTATTGTATGGCACGTGTAGCAGCCCCGCAGCTTTCTTCTTAGTGACCTCACCCCTGCGGTCATATTTAGAGGTGGTTGTGACGCTGGCGTGTCCGGCCAGCTTTTGGGCGGTAGAAATATCGGCTCCAGCATCGAGTAGGTCTGAAATAAAGGAGCGACGTAGATCGTGGGGGCTGAAGGTTTCAACCACCGCCAGTTTCGCTAATTCTTGTAGGATGTAGGTCACGGAGGATACCCCTAACCGACGCAGGATGATCCGGTCAGATTTATTGATGTGGGTAAAGAGTGGCCCCTGCACATTACCTCTGACCACTATCCAATCCTCCACTGGCGCGGTAGTTCCGAGGTAGGTAACGCGGTCTTTGTTGCCCTTTCCGGCCCTGACGGTCAAAGCTCCGGTCTCTGGGTCATAGTCCTTCAAGTCAAGGTTGACCAATTCCGAGCGACGCAATCCAGCCCCGTAGAGTACGGCCACTAAAGCGGCATTTCTGGCACAGGCGTTATCAAGCGTCCTAGTTGCGGCGATCATCAAGGCTGAGATTTCACCGGGATTTAGAGCGCGACCACGAGGTAGGGTATCGCTCTTGTAAGCTTTGATGTCGGTGGCGTTCTGAAAATCGTCATTCGACATTTGGCCTAAGCGGACGGCGTTTTTTAAGACGGTACGCAAGTTGGTCAAGCAGGTGTTGGCCGTAGATCGCTTCAATCCGGCTTGTTCGACCAAAAGGGTTCTAATGGCTTGAATGTCTTGGTATCTAAGCAAGTGCCATTGGAAGGTATCAATATCGAGGGCGTTGTTGCTGTAGAGCTTAGCAATTCGGTTAAGCTTCTGTTTAGCCGAACGTCGTCCAGTTTCGCTAAGGCTTGCTAGGTAGACTCGTGCTGGGTTAGTGTCAGCGGGAGAGGTAGAGTTAGCTTGGGTGATGGTGGTGGGAGGTGGAATTACCACTGCCAAAGCGGTGGTATCTGGAATTATTTCCCCTTCGAGGGCGGTTGTATTCATGGTCTAGTTGCTCCAGTTCTGGTTCTGTTGGTTAGTAATATAGCTTTAATATTACTGCTTAGTAGGCACATACTCTCTACTAATA
>JACAUC010000548.1 GCA_013390945.1 Candidatus Chloroheliaceae bacterium | reverse complement strand
CCTCCTACAGGTGGTGTGGCGTTAAATCGGGATTGGAAATCCCTCCTACAGGTGGAGGGGTGAAGATGTGGGAAAAGGCTCCGCCCATTGATGGTAGGTGTCAATCGCTTTTAGCTGGATAGATCGGATATAAATTTCCGGTCGCCTTCCGGTCGGGACATAACATAACAAGGCAGGGACAACATGAACCAGAATAATTATCGTCAATCGTTAGATTCAGCCAATCGTCTTCCTATTATTATTGCGTTGGTGGTTGGTATAGCGTTGGTGGCTTTTGTTTTAGTGATTATGGTAATTATTTCGGCGGCTAATAATGATAAGGCGAGAGTTCTCGCTTTGCAAGATAAACAAAAAGTTGCGCTGGCAGATGCTACCATTGCGGCTCTGGAGAGTCGCAGTAACGCTACGGCTATCGCTATTGCTGAAAAAGAGGCCACGCTACAACAAAGAGAGGCTGGATTGGCGAGTACCATCCGCGCAAAAGAAGAGGATGATGCTAACGCCGCCGCCGTTGTAGCCAATTTGAAGCAGGAGCAGCAGTTAGAAGCGGCGAAGAGATTTAACGCTACGGCTGTGGCACAAACCGCTACTAAGGCTAAATCCGAGCCGATTAGGGCTGTGCCAACCACTAGGGCTACACCTAATCCAAGCGGAGAGGCGAAACGTCCGGTTTGGTATGAAGTCAAGGTGGGTGACAACCTTAGCCAAGTCGCCGCAAGGTATAACACCTCGGTTAGGGCTATTGCCGAAGCCAACCGTAATGCCGTTACGCTAGGTTATGCGCTTTACAAGATTTTGATTGAAAATCCTGAATCCTATAATCCTACCATCCATGTAGGAGATCGGTTGGTTATTCCGGTAGGTCGTCAGGAGTTTAAGGGTTTCGGTATTATCTGGAATAATAGTAACCCTGATGAGTGGCAAAGACTTCAGAAAGATTATGGCCTTACTTTGACCGAGTTGTTGGGCTATAACGGTATCGCTAGTGTTACTGAGCTTAGGACTGGTGATCCACTCTTAGTACCGAAAAAATAGAGCGGGCAACCAACCCAGGTTACGGTCAACTGGTTGTGACTTGGAAATCTTGGTGGCGTTCAATCGGGATTGGAAAATCGGGATTGGAAAATCGGGATTGGAAAATCGGGATTGGA
>JACAUC010000056.1 GCA_013390945.1 Candidatus Chloroheliaceae bacterium | reverse complement strand
AGACTGGTCGTAGACTGGTCGTAGACTGGTCGTAGACTGGTCGTAGACTGGTCTCGGTTTGGTACAGTTGATAAGGTCTTCTAGCTTTTTAACCAGCTAAATTGAATTTATGCAAATTATAGCTTAGACTTCCTTAGTAGGTTACAACAATGTACCCAAAGATGCAAATTACTACTCCACTTGTAGCTGTTTTTTCCAAGAAACCCTCAAGTAAGCAGCTGGGTGTGGCGTTAAATTGGAGTGCTTTAACTTGCAATTTAAAGCACAAGAAGATAAACTCTATATTAGGCTAGGCAAAGACCCATCTACGGTCAGCCTACCACTAGGTCACAACCAGTTGACCGTAACCTAGGTTGGTTGCTACGATCAGAGGAGAGCCACAAAAAAGTAGGGGCAAAATGAAGAAGAAACATCTCTGGATTTATGGTTTATTGGCGGTGGTGCTTCTAGCGGCGGCGGGCTACGGTGGCTATCGCCTAAAGAATAAGCTATTTAAATCTTCTAATCTTAATAAAGTGGAGATTGCTCAGAACATCGAAGCTATACCTACCCGTAACCTCCTCTCGGTGAACTATTCGACGGTTAAACATGCCTTCAGTGATAAGATGCTGGGCGTTAACTTTGTGAATTGGCAACATAGTTGGGGTAAGCCCTATCCGGGTGACATAAAAGGGCTGGCTCAAATCTTGAAAGCGGCCCATGTTGGAATTATCCGCTATGCTGGTGGAAACTGGAGCAACACTGTCGCTTGGGATCGTGGTGAAGTACGAGACCCCTATACTGGCTGGCCTAATAGTGAGGACGGTCCGTATTGGTTTCAATATAATAAGGAAGAGATAGATAGTGTGGCTCGCTTGGCCCAAGAGATAGGCGCGGAAGTGCTGATCGAAGTAAATATCTCCGTCAATGACCCTCAAATGTGGGCCGATATGGTCAAATATACCAATGTGGAGCATAACTACGGTTTTAAGTATTGGGAATTGGGCAATGAGCAAGATGGTGCTAATTCTACACCTGACCCCGATGAATTTGCCAAGCGGTTAGGGGTCTATATAGATGCGATGATGGACGTGGATCCAAATATAAAAATTACCGCTTCGGCAGTCGCCTCCCCTTATGAGGCAACCCGTCTGGGTTACGATGACAACATCACCGGTCTCTCCCAATATCTTACCAAGCCCTATGCCGTCGTAAGTGCCAAAGGCCGCAAAATTCAGGCTTTGACCTATCATTGGTATCAAACCTGTAATGCGGATGACCCCGCCGCTTTACAACGGTATGCTTGGGATGAGTTAGACGATGGTTCATGGCGAAATCTCTATTCGCGAAAGGAAGCGGATTTAATTGCCCCCCAGATTATAAAGGAACTTACCCAAGGTACGATTCCTTTAGGTGTGACAGAATTTAATGTCGATTCATGTAATTATGAAAATCCGATGAATAGCAACTTTCTGAACGCTCTATGGACCACCGATGTAATCGGGCGAATGGCCTACCATGGGACAGATTTTGCCACGCGCTGGGAGGGCTATGGCACTCAGGGTTATTCGATGATTTATCCCGATGATGCCGGAAATCCCACCCAACTAGCAGTACGTCCAGCCTATTACGCCTTTCTTATGTATGCCAACTATTTTGGCGATCAAATGGTTGAATCTAGTAGTAACGATAATGCCCGTTTATCTATTTGGGCCTCCAGAGATTCTGCCGATGCCACTAAATTAAAGCTGATGGTTACTAACCTCTCGGAGACTGACCTCCCGGCTACCCTTAACTTGCCTGGATTTAGCCCCACTTCTGCCCAACTCTATGAAATGCGAAGTGTTAATCCTACCGATATAACCAATGATAGTTTTAATATTACCACCACTATTAACGGTCTTTCAATAAATCCAATGGATGTGGCAAATAGTCTGGCCCAAATTGTTCCAAAAAACTTGGAGGTCTCAGGCTCTTCGCTGGTCTATACCTTCCCCGCTTACTCCACAACGGCCTTAGTCCTGACTGGTGGTTTTGGGCCAACCCCGACCCCCGATCCTAATGCCTCTCCTACGCCTACCATCGGGTTTTTACCGACACCCTCGCCCACTCCTGTTCCCACCTTTGCCTTGAGTGCCACTACCTCTACTGACGTAGTAGCAGCAGGCCAGACTATTACTATTACCACTAATTTGAGAGCCGATAGTCCCAGTGGGAATTTAATCCTCAACACCGAAGTATGGTGTTCCTCGGATAAGGTGAACTGGAATAAGGATTTTCAGCAGGATTGGGAAACTGGAAAGCTTAACCCCGATCAAAACCAGCCTGCGACCAACAATCTCTCCTTTACCGCCGCTTTTGAAGTACCCGCCGATCATAGCAAAGCGGAATGTGCGATAAAATCCGGCCTCTTTTTACCGGGGTGGAGCAAGCAACTAGTTTTTAGCGACGTTGGAGGTTTTTCTATAAAATAAGCCTATGTCCCTAAGTGAATAGGCCGTATGAATATCGCTATCAGGTAGCTGCAAGGCTTTTGGGTGCAAGCTCAGGGGCCTATGTAGGAGGGATTTCTAATCCCGATCTAATCCCGATCTAATCCCGATCTAATCCCGATCTAATCCCGATTTGTGGTGATTAGAAATCCTACCCACCGCGCAAGGTGGTGCTACCCAAAATTCCCCTAAAATCCCCTCAAAATTCATTCTAAATTTCAAAAAAGGGCCGCTACTATTGTTGCCACCTGACGTTATAGATAATGTAACGATCTATACATGGTAAACAGGGTAAGAACCTCGTACCACTATCCTTTTTTCTTCATTCTTTTTCTTCATTCTCTAATGAAGAGGGACATTCATCTCTGGCACGGAAGTCCAGATTACAGGAGTTATTTAATTCATGAAAATCTTAATCGCAAAGTATCTCACGGGTTTAATTCTGGGGTTAGTTTTTGTGGCATCTTTCTCAGTGGGTATTAGTAGCTTGAAGCCGACTAGTACCGCGACGGCTACAGCTACCAAGCCGAGTGTGGCAAAGGTTGTCCCAACCGCCAAGCCGACTAGTACGGTAGTGGTTGCACCTTCTAACGTAGTGCCTAGTGACACCCCGACCAGTCAGCCTGCGGTGGAAGAAATAGCACCGCAGCTAGTGGTGGACTATAGCCAGCCTGCCCCAACAGTCCGACCAACCGAAGAGCCTACCTCTACACCAGTGCCGGTGGTAGTAGTACCAGCCCCGATAGTAGTCGCACCTACGTCCGCCCCGGTAGTAGTACCAGCTCCGGTAGTAGTTCCGACCGAAGTGCCGGTTATCGAGCCAGCACCTGTAGCAGTTGAGCCAGCACCTGTAGTTTTCGAGCAACCCATCGCTCCGCCAGCACCCGTGGTTGTCGAGCAGCCTATCGCTCCGCCAGCACCTGCTCCTTCAAAGAAGGTTGAGAATGAGAAGGAGAGCGAGAAGAAGGCCGAGAGTACCAAGCAGGCCGAAACCCAGAAGAAGGCTGAGATTAGCAAGCCAGCCGAAACTCAGAAGAAGGCCGAGATTAGCAAGCCAGCCGAAACTCAGAAGAAGGCCGAGAGTGGCAATAGCAGCAAATCCGAGGGCGGCAAAAAGTCCGAAGGTAGGGACTAAGGTTATCCTTTCAACAAATAATCTCTTCAAGATTAAGCTCTTGGAGAGATTACAACAAACATAGGAGTTGATTCAGATGAGTTCTAATAATTTTCCTAAACGCAGAAAGGCTAAGCCAAATCAGTCCCTCTTCAGTTTCTTGGCACTTGTCCTAACCACTTTGATTTTCGCGGCAGTCTTTTTTCAAATAGGCCAGCAGGTAGCCCATACGGTAGTAGCAAATGCTGCTAAACCAGTAGATGCCGGACAGGATGCCAGCCAAATAATTAATTCTGACATTACTGATGCGGTATCGGCTAGTCCAACCGTATCGGCTACTGAGACCGCCGAAGCGGAGCCTGTCATAGCACCGACACCAACCGAGGTTCCTGAAGCTACGCCAACCGAGAAACCTAAGTCGGTTCAACCAGCCCAGCAGGTGGCTCCCGTTCCGACTAAACCAGTAGCCCCGGCGGCTCCGGCTCCAACAGTTCCGAAACCAGCGGCTCCGGCTCCGAAGCCCGCAGCCCCGGCTCCAGTAGCCCCGGCGGCTCCAGCTCCAGTGGCTCCGAAGCCCGCAGCCCCGGCACCAGTGGCTCCGAAGCCCGCAGCCCCGGCACCAGTGGCTCCGAAGCCTGCGGCCCCGGCACCAGTGGCTCCAAAACCAGCAGCCCCGGCACCAGTGGCTCCGAAGCCCGCAGCCCCGGCTCCAGCGGCGAAGCCCGCAGCCCCGGCTCCAGCGGCCCCGAAGCCCGCAGCCCCGGCTCCAAAGCCAGCTACCAAATCTTCCTAAGAACGCTTTTTTCAAGAAGCCCCCGGCCTAAAAGCCGGGGGCTTTGTTACTTTAGAAAGGCAATCGCCCAAAACCCACCTAACCTGATCGAATCCAAAGGCTCGACTCCATTTTTGTATAGGGTAATCAAATGAGCCGAATTTAGGTTCTATTTTAAGAAATTACTATTTTGAAGAGTAATTCACATAACCTATCTTGGTAAATTGGTAAAAATTATCCGGCAGGCTCAGGTAAATTTTTTGGCCCAGTTTACCAGTTCATCCACACACTCTTCCATGGTCTGCCGATCAGTGCGAAGTAAAGTAGCACCGAACCGGTGGTGCAGACTCCCGTAACGTCTCAGGTAGTCACGATGATAACTTTCAGGATATTGTTTTTCGGTTCGGCAGGCTAGGCGGGCTTGGGTCGTTTTAAGTCCGGCCCAGCATAAGACGGTAGGCGGGAGATTTTCCCAAGTAACGAGCAACTCTTGCCAAGATTGTTCCGGCAACAGACTGAGAACGGTTAACCAGTGCCGATCAAACACCACGATAGGTGCTTCGGTCTCGGAGAGTGCCTTTTCGATCAGGTGCGAGGCCAGTTCAAAGGCAAAGCGGGTGTTACCCCGCTCTGCCGACCAGAGGAGTAGTTCGCCTGTCGCGCCGTGAAAAGGTTGCACGTAATCCGCGTTTAACTTATGGGCTAGGGCAGTTGCTAGGGTGGTTTTTCCGCTTCCGTCATGACCATCCAGTACCAGACTGATTTTACTTCTCATAAAAACCCTCGTTGTGAACCACCCCTAAATAGTTGACAAGACTAGCTTCTCAACCGGAGCCTCGTAACGAGAAGTTTCAAAGATGCGCTGATAAAGCTCTTCATAGTGGTGGTAGAGTTGCTCCGGCGATCCACCTGCTCTCCAGACATCTTTAGCACCCTCTTCCGCTCTAGCGGGATTGATTAAATCTAGACGTACCCGCATACAATCTGGGCTGATCTCGCCGTAGATTATCCGGCCTGTCCGGTCTATCAGGAGACAGAAATCTACTAGGCAAACTCCACCTTTTGCAAAAAGCTCTTCCAACCACAGAAAGGTTTGCCGGGCCAGCGTTTTGGCGTAAGCGACGTTTTCCATCCAGATTCCGGCGTAATCGTCGGAGAGCGGCTCATCGGCTAGGCGATGACCTGCTTCATCTTGTAGTGGGTTCCTCCAATCAAAACAGACCACCGGGTAATCTAGGCGTGTCCAGCGTCGGAGCGGTTCCCCGGTCTGTTGCACCGTCGGGTAGCGTTCGGCATAGAGGTAACGGTGCAAAGGGGAGCCGATATGATAACGTTTAACCCTTACTTCCAGATTACTAGACTCTACTTTACGTTGCACCAGCAGAGGGCCATCCGGCGTGTGGCGTTCGGCCAGAAAAGCGGTCGTAAACTCTACCTCGTTTTGGAAGCCTCGGCTGGCCGTTCGGCTGACCGTTCGGCTGGCCGTATCGAGGCGAGCCATCCGGCGGAAAAGTTCTGCCGAAAACTTGAGTCGGACTACCTCCGTACCGGGTGCCTCACCGTTCCGGTTCATGGTGTAAGAATAAACGGTGGGCTTGAAGCGGGTTACTACCACTTTATCCGTCCATAACCGTACCTGCTTGCTCTCCCCTTCGATCAATAGGGGTAGTCTCTCAAAGTCCAACGGTATTACCCTTAAAGTGCGTTCCAACAGCGAGGGCAGATCCGCTACACCTAGCCGATGCAAAAACTTCCCTTCCCGGTAGTCTATTAGATCTTCCTTGCCCGGAATCAGTTCCACTAATGTATTTTCTTCCGGGTCTTTAGCCGAAGTTCCGGTGCTTGCGAGGAAGCCCAGTTCGGTCAACCGGGTAGCAAGTTGAACCGCGATGAGTTCTAATTGTTGGCTCGCGCTAGTTATCTCGATTTTCATACTATTTCAAATCCTTTCGTAGACTGGTCGTAGACCGGTCTTAGACTGGTCTTAGTGACGCTTAAAGAATTTAGACTATACCAGAGATTAGAGACCCGTCTACATTAATTGGGCCAATTTATCCAACAGAAAGACTATTGGTTCAGGGAAAGTGATCTCTGGTTGACCAATCAAAACTGCCTCTGAAGTCATTACAGTTGCCAATACTTTTAGCTGGTTGGCTCTTGCTGATAATCCAGTTTGGTAGCTATCCACGATTCCGTCACAGCATCCCAGCCAAGGTGCTATTTCTAGGGCTCCGTGTAGCACTACGATATTGGCTATTCCGATTCCCTGTTGCAAGAACCACGTATGAGTTAGAGAGGAATAGCCAGTAGCGATCACCCGACCTTCTAGGTCTTGCACCCTCTGAAAAGAGCTATCCTGACGAACGGCTACCACTACCGAGCATTTTCCCAAGTTGAGTTTCTGAAAGACTTTAACCCTAGCCGGGTATTCTGCCAGAATATCTTGGGCGCTTATCGCCAAATCTATATAGCCACCTTCGATCAGCTTCCCGGCATCTTTGGGACGTGTAAAGACCACTCTCAGGTCTAGCTTTGGATAGGTAACTTGTAAGGCTCTGGACGGTAGATGCTCTCCCAGAGGTAGTCCTGCTTGTTCCATCAGTTGCCTAACAGGTTCGGCCAACCTCCCACTATTAGGCAAGGCTAAAGTAAACATAGTCTGCTTCCCTTTGCTTTTTCCAGCGGCCAGCCGACCGGCCAGCCGACCAGCCGACCGGCCAGCCAATCTTGTCGGTTCACTGGTCTCGCTATTTTTAACCGCCGCTTACAACTTAATGATAGATGGTAGAATTATTTGACAAAAGGGCAGAATACGCCAAAATGGTGGCGAATATTCGCCAAATTGAATCGCTATCATGGAGTACTTTAGCTATGTCAAATAATGAAAGCAAGAACGGCCAGCCGAAGGGTCTGGACCCCCAGCCGAACGGTCTGAACCCCCAGCCGAAGCAGTTGCCCACGCTAACCCCTCGCGAAAAAGCGGCTCTTGAACTACTGGTGAAGGGTTGCGGCAAACCCCAAATTGCCCAACAACTTCAGATTGGGGAGCGCACGGTAGACCGAATAATTGCCAATCTTGCCGCTAAATTTGCGGAGATAGACCCCGTGCTGATTGAAACTAAGGGTACTCTAGGCCGAATTGCCCGCATAGTGGCACTCTATACCTCTCGCTATAAGTTCCCTCCCCCTTCTACAGAGGAGACGGTCACAACTTGGCCGCTGCTACGGCTTTCGATACGTTCTGAAATCGAGGTGGATTTTGATCAGACCCGAAATGAGACCGAGCTTCGGATAGAATGTTTGCAAGATAAGGTAGCCCTTACCTCGCACGGCATCATCATAGATGACCGTAGCCCACAGGCAACGGTTTTGCCCAACTCGCTAGAGGTAGGCTCTCATTCTAATAGGGTCAAAGTAACCCATCGTCTGATTCTGGAGGATGAGAAACGTCCACTTTTTCAGGTTTGGTTTGACCCACCGCTGACTCGTGGACAACAACTCAGCTATTATTATTACGTAAATCACGCCACTTACTTTCCAATGTCAAGAGAGGAACTGGCAAACCGAATTAAAGCGGAACAATATCCACTGGAAGAGATGTTGTGCGAGAAGAGCTATACCATTAGCTCTCCTACCAAACATTTATACCTGCGCCTGACCTTTCCGCCCCATTTTCAGATCGAGGCAGAGCAAATTCTGGTAGAAGTTGGTCGGGGTGGGCCACCAGACCAGAATGAAATGGAGCGCATTAGCCATACCGGGGCTTATGCTAAAAAGATATTCGGTCGCCGTACTAGCCTGATTCTCGATTTGGATAATCCGGTCTTATCAAGACGCTACAGAATACGGTGGCAACCTTTAGCTTAAATTTATCGCTCATTTTGTGATGTATATGATTTATTATTGCTTAGCCTAAATTTATATGTTATAATGATTCTGCTTAGTTATAGGAACTAAGGTCTTAAACTAGCTTAATTGGATGGCGTATCCTCTGCCAATAATCAGCAGGCAATCCCCAATGCCGAAATAATTTTGGAGGTTTCAAAGATGGCAATTACCTTACAAAAAGGTGGCAACGTTTCACTTTCCAAGTCAGCACCGGGCTTAACCAAGATTTTTGTGGGACTTGGCTGGGATGTCAGGGCTACCAGTGGTGATGAGTTTGACCTAGATGCCAGCGCGTTTTTGCTGACCGATCAGGGCAAAGTCCGCAATGACAACGATTTTATCTTCTACAACCAGACTATCTCTACCGAGGGCTCGGTCGAACATATGGGTGACAATCGCACTGGTGCTGGTGAGGGTGATGATGAAGTTATTAAGGTTGACCTCGACAAAGTTCCCCGCGAGATTACTAAACTCCTCTTTACCGTCTCAATATACGAAGCCGAGAAACGCCACCAAAACTTTGGCATGGTCTCCTCCGCCGTTATTCGGGTAGTTAGCGAAGCCGACGGCGTGGAGATTGCTCGCTATGATCTCTCCGAGGATGCCAGTACCGAAACAGCGATGATTTTTGGCGAAGTTTATCGCTATAATAATGAGTGGAAATTTCGGGCCGTTGGGCAGGGCTTCAACGGTGGTTTTGCCGCCCTAGTCAAAAATTTTGGGGTTAACGTTTAAATTTTCGGGAAGGTATCCAATATGCCAGCTATTCTTCAAAAAGGGGCTAACCTCTCCCTCTCCAAAGCTTCACCGGGTCTGGTTGGAGTAGTGATTAGCCTAGGTTGGAAGCTACCCTCAAACTACTCCCGCCCTTTTGATGTAGATAGCTCGCTCTTCTTGCTGACGCAGCAAGGTCAAGTAAGAACCGATGCTGATTTAATCTACTATAATAACCGGAGTTCGATTTGTGGCTCGGTGGAGCTTATGGGCGATAATTACACCAGCCACCCGGCCAGCGAATGGGCCAGTGGCAACCAGTTGACCAGTCCAGACCGAAATGCCTCCACTGGTGGCTCCACTGGTGGCTCCACTGGTGGCTCCACTGGCCGCGAAGACTTGGAAGTTATTCAGGTAGATTTGAGTAAACTACCTGCTGAAATCTTTCGACTGGCTTTCGCAATCACAATTCACGAGGCGGCTAGTCGTCAGCAGCAGGTCAGCCTCCTCTCCGAGGTGGTCATACGGATCTGTAATCCAGCAGGTAATGAATTGGTACGTTATGCACTTCCCCAAGAAAGAGGTCGTGAAACGGCCATGATTTTGGGCGAAATTTACCGTTATAATAACGAATGGAAGTTCAAGGCTATTGGGCAAGGTTTCGATGGGGGCTTTGCCGCACTCTTAGCCAATTTTGGGATTAAGGTGTAACAAACGGATGAGGGCTGACCCTCTCTTCGGCTGGACGCGCCCGTTGATTTTGATTTGTAGGAGGATAAGATGGCTGTAAATTTAAGCAAAGGTCAAAAAATTTCCCTAGAGAAAGAATCCGGTGGCTCCGGGTTGTCCCAAGTAATTATGGGGCTAGGCTGGGATGCCAAAAAACTGACCGTTGCGAAACGCGGGTTGTTTGGTTCTAAGACCGAACAGGTGGATCAAGAGATTGACCTAGATGCTAGTTGCCTGCTCTTTGATGAGGGCAAAAACCTGTTGGATGTAGTCTGGTTCCGACAATTGCAGAGCAAAGACGGTAGTATCCGTCATACGGGAGATAACCGTACCGGAGCCGGGGATGGCGATGACGAACAGATTATTGTCAACCTAACCACCGTTCCGGCAGTAGTGAAATATCTGGTCTTTACCGTCAACAGCTTTACGGGCCAGACTTTTGAGCAGATTGAAAATGCTTTCTGCCGCATCGCTAACGGTAAAAATGGAGCCGAAATTGCTCGGTACAACCTGAGCGGTGGCGGACCACATACCGCCCAGATCATGGCAAAACTCTATCGGCACAATAACGAGTGGAAAATGCACGCTATCGGCGAAAACGCTTCCGGGCGCACTTTCCTAGATATGTTGCCCTTGATAACTTCTCAGCTTTAGACAGCGTACACTAGTCGTAGACTGGTCTTTAATTCAAACTTAATCTAGGCTTCATCTTGGACTGATATTATCGGTAGGACGGTCGGCTGACCGGTTCACTGGTGGTTGGAAGAGGATGAAGCCTATCCCACCTTAAAAAAACGGAAAACTAGGAAAGCGACAATGACTGAACGTAGACTGCCAGTATATCTGTTGTTAGATTGCTCCGAATCTATGGCGGGTGAAGCGATTGAAGCCGTAATCGCTGGAGTAAATACCCTGATTGCTAGGTTAAAAACTAATCCGCTGGCGGTGGAAACCACTTACGTCAGTGTGATAACTTTTGCCAGAGAAGCCCGACAATTGGTGCCACTTACCGAAGTTTCTAGTTTTGAACTCCCTAAATTATCGGTTAGAACCGGAACTTCACTCGGCTCTGTCCTAAAGGCACTAATGCAGAGTATCCGGCAGGATGTCGCCAGCACCTCTTCTATCCAGAAGGGTGATTATCGCCCGCTGGTCTTTTTATTGACCGATGGGCAACCAACCGACGAATGGGAGAGTATTGCCAAAGAACTAAAAAGGGTTAAGCCTAGAATAGCCAATATTTATGCAATTGGCTGTGGCCCGGATGTAGATGTGGCGGTACTACGTGAGGTCAGCGATATTGTCTTATTAATGAAGGATCTTTCGCCCGATTCTTTTCATAAGCTCTTTATCTGGCTCTCGGCCTCGGTACAATCGGTCAGTGCTAGTCCCTTTGGGACGAACGCTGATGATTGGCCGATATTACCCAACCCGCCTTACGATGTACTGGAATTTCCCTCCCAAGCCGAAGCCCGTGAACCCCGACCCCGACAGGTCTTTCTACACGCTCGCTGTATTGGCACTCGGCGGCCTTACCTGATGCGCTTTGCCCTTAACCCTGCGGAGGGATTGTATTATGCCGTTGCCGCTCATCCCCTAGAAATGATCGAGCCGGGTGACAGTAATCTGCTACCGCCCATTAATTCGGCCAGCTTGCGCGGTTGCCCCTCCTGTCCCTATTGTCTAAATCCAATGGCGGCACTCTGCCCTTGTGGTTCGCTCTTATGTAGCCCCTCCAACGCGGAAGATCTAATAGTTTGCCCAGATTGTAATAGCACCCTAGCCTACGGAAGTAGAACTAATTTTGATATTAAACGTTCCCAAGGATAAGGCCAAACTATGTCTTATAGTCCAAAATTACCGATTTACCTGCTGCTAGATTGTTCGAGTTCGATGAGCGGTGCGCCCATAGAAGCCGTGCGCCAAGGGGTAAAAGCTCTGTTGGCCGATCTAAGGAGCGACCAACAAACCCTAGAGACTGCTCACCCAGCGGTGATTCTCTTTAATAGCACCGCTCGCTACGTCTCTCCAATTACCGCATTAGAGGACTTTCACGAACCCACGCTGGAAACAGGCGGCACTTCCGCGCTCGGAGCCGCCCTCCGACTGCTGGGTCTCTGTCTGGAGCAACAATTGGCTGGTCGCTCCACTGGTGGTTCCACTGGTGGTTCCACTGGTGGCTCGGCTGGACACGAAGATTGGTATCCTTTAGTCTTTATTATGACCGACGGCTACCCTACCGATTACTGGCAGGAAGAGGCTCTAAAACTTAAATCAAAAAAAGTGGGGATGGTAGTAGCTTGTGCTGCTGGAGATACTACTAACCTCGAGGTATTGCAGGAATTAGCCGAAACTGTGCTACAATTGAATAGTCTCTATCCAGAAAGCTTTAAAACCTACTTTCGTTGGATCTCTGATTCGGCAAAAACTAAGTCCACACGCCTGCCCAATCGTCGCACTCCGCCCGATTTGCCACCGCCGCCGCTACGGGTGCGGGTAGTGCCTTGAAAAAGTAATCGAATAATCTTTAAAATAAGGCATTTATGAATTATCAGAAAGCTCTCCTTCAGGATGGTAGCACAGTTGAATATGAGTTAGTGGACGACCCGCCCTCCGGTAGCATGAAAAAGACCTATTTCAGCCCGGATCGCTCTTATGTGGTGCAGTTTTATCATGACGCAGCGGTGGGAGCCGACCCACAGCGGCGGGAACGGTTGGAGGCTATTCTCACCCGCTATAACCCAACCCTTTCAGAAGCGCAAGGCGGTGCAAAAGGCAATAGCCCTACCCAAGCAGATTACTATAAAAACTTGTTTTGTTGGCCGACAGGCATCGTGGTCAAGCCCCAGCTTGGTATTGTAGCCCCCTTTTACCCCTCAAACTTTTTTTTTAAGCAAGGATCACTCAAAAACCACGAAAAAGAGGGTAGCTGGTTTTCCAGAACCAAAGCGCGTCGCTTATTGCCTGCCCAAGAGTTGGGTAGTTGGGATAAATATCTCGAATTTTGTATTTTGATGGCACGGTCTGTGCGTCGTTTACATCAGGCCGGATTAGCCCATTCCGATTTGTCCACCAAAAATATTCTGGTAGATCCTATCGGTGGACAATGTGTAGTACTCGATATTGATTCGCTAGTCGTGCCGGAGGTCTTCCCGCCCGATGTTCTGGGTACGCCGGGCTATATTGCCCCTGAAGTACTGGCAACTAGCACTTTGGCTCTGCGCGATCCAAAGCGCAAGCACCCCGGGGCTACAACCGATCAACACGCCCTCGCGGTCTTGATCTACGAATATTTACTACTGCGCCACCCGCTTAAAGGACCTAAAACTTATGCCGCTCAAACTGCCGAGGAGCAAGAACGGCTAGAAATGGGAGAAAAGGCACTCTTTATCGAAAACCCAACCGACCAGTCGAATCGTTCCAGAGAATTGAAAGTACCTTACCGAAAGTTAGGATCGTACCTGAGTGACTTGATCTACCGCGCCTTTGTGAAAGGCTTACATTCTCCAAATGATCGCCCGGCGGCTATCGAGTGGGAACGCGCCCTTATCAAAACTTGGGATTTGCTGCTACCCTGTTCCAATCCAACTTGCGCCCAACAGTGGTTTGTCTATGACCCTAGCGGGTTGCGCTGTCCCTTCTGTGGTACACGCCTGCGCCCAGCTTGGCCTACCTTCCCACTTCTAAAACTATTCAGAGAAGGGCCACCCGAAGTTTGGCGACCGGATGGTGAAGTTGTACTATGGCACAACCATTCTCTCTTTAAGTGGCACGTCTTTACTGGTATCTTTCCCGGCCCAGATAGTCGAGATAAAACACCCCAAGCGTATTGTCTCTTTCATCAGGGGGAATGGTGGCTAGTGAACCAAAATCTCTTTTCGTTAATCTCACCGGAAGGCGACCGGATAGGCCAAGGCGAAGCTCTTCTCCTGACCAATGGCCTCAAATTCCGACTCTCCCAAGAGCCTGAGAGTCGCACGGTTGAAGTAGAGCTTATTCAAATTTCAGGATAACCAAGATATTATGGATAGTGGAACTGCTCGTTACAACGTAGAACTTAGAAAAACCCTTCAAAGAGAATTGGACGCTTTGCCCGATGGTGGATACAAATTGCTGCCAACCGGGGAATATCCGGGGCCATTAGTTATCAACCGGGCTATTACACTGGAGGGTCAGGCCACTACTAAGGGCAATCGGCCTAAAACCTCTATCTGGGCCATTCAGGGTCCAGTACTAATTATTCAATCCAGTCAGGTGGTTTTACGCAACCTAAATATCGAAGTGACAGGTCTACCCCTCCAGTTGGATACGGCTCCTCGGCAGGACGCGCCCGTTGATACTGGCCGTTCCTCCGCCATACTAGTGTGGCCCCGCCGTAATCCAACTTGCCAAAACCTAGAGATAGAGGGAGAGGTAATTGGTATACCGGATGAGTACGGAATATGGCACTATCCACGCACTTTACACTTTTCTAATCCGCTCGGCTGGTCGCAACCGGAGCGTCCAGCCGAAGTAATTACACTGGTCGTACCGATAGCTTGTCAGATAGTCTCCACCCGGACAGAACTACAGGTTAACCCCAACCGACTCAACCCCGGCTCTAATCAAGTGCAACTTAGCCTTCAGCCTCCCACTGGTGGTGGCTCCACTGGTGGCTCCATCGAGGGTTTTCGGCAGTCCGGTCGGCAGGCGGATCCACCAATGGGGCCACTGGTGGGGCCACCAGTGGGGCTGGAAGCCAGCCTTTTGTTACAGACTAGGTCTTTTACTCGTCGCATTGATCTGATTTTTAATTCCCTAGATTGACTATTTTACTCAGGAGCATAAAATTCTATGACCACTGAAGTGGAAGATTTATTAGAAAGTAGTAAAGCCACCCTCGAAACCGGGTTGACTGAAGCGGAGGTGATAAGCAGCCGAACGCAATATGGCAATAACGAACTTACCCCACCGCCTAACCGTCCACTAATTTTACAGTTTCTCGACAAGTTTAACGATCAGACGATTATCCTTTTAGGTGTCTGTGCGGTTATTGCGATTGGATTGGGGGTCTTCGTCGAGCAAATTTTCCCCTATGATGGAGTTGGTATCCTAGCCGCAGTCTTTATTGCCACTGGTGTAGCTTTTTATAGCGAACTCAAAAGTAATCAGGCGTTTGAATTGCTCAAAGCCGAGGCCGATAAGATTCACCCCAAAGCGTTGCGAAACGGTCAGCCCGTGATAATCCCGCTCAGCGAGGTGGTTAAGGGCGATATACTTTTAATGGAACAGGGTAACAAGGTTCCAGCCGATGCTTGCGTACTCAAGTACAGCAACCTGACTATAAATGAAGCGGCGATGACTGGCGAAGACTTGGCGGTAACTAAAGAGCGGGGCGATACGATCAAGCGCGGTACACTGGTGGAGACTGGCTCGGCTACCGTAGTGGTAACGGCGGTTGGCGATAATACCGAACTAGGCCAAATCAATAAGGAGTTGGGTTCACAGGAGGAAGGTGACACCGAACTGCAAAAGCAACTGGCGGGACTGGCGGGACTGATTAGCAAATTTGGTACAGGGGCGGCTATTTTGATCTTCTTGGCTCAGGTGGCCCGTGCCTTTATGCTAACTGCCCTGAACCAACCCTTAACCCTCGCCGATGGTGCTAACTATACGCTGGGTGGGCCGGAAACTTTTAGTGCTATCGTGCAGTTTATTACGGTTGCGGTTGCAATTGTGGTGGTAGCAGTACCCGAAGGTTTACCCCTAGCAGTGGTGGTTAGCCTGAGCCTAAGTGCCCAGCGCATTACCAAAGATAATAATTTGGTACGCAAGTTGGTGGCGGTAGAAAATGCTGGCTCGGCTACCGTAATTTGTAGCGATAAGACTGGCACGTTGACCCAAAACCGTCAGACGGTGGAGAGTATTTACCTCTGCAATCAGCTATATGATGGATCAACGGGCGGAGCCGTATCCAACAAATCAACGGGCGGAGCCGTATCCAACGGGAAGTTTACCTTGCTCAAGTTAATCCTCGCCTGTAACACTAGTGCCGACCTGATTGCCCATCCTAATAGTAAAACACCCGCCGCCGCCCGAAGCGAGTTGGTCATTGAGGGTAATCAATTGGAAGGGGCTATTTTGCAGTGGCTTGGGAGCCAAACGGGGAGTCAACAGGAATATCAGGCTCTCCGCAAACAGCACCCACCGCTACGGGTCTTTGAATTTAACTCGGCGGTCAAGATTATGACCACTGTGATTAGTGATCCCTCGGCGAACCCACCAGTGGGCGCAACCAAAGCTGGTCAAGTCCTCGTGATGGTCAAGGGCGCACCCGAAAAGGTCTGGGAATTGTGTAATCAGGTGGAGACTGCGGATGGTGGCAGACCAATGAAAGAGCATTACCCCCAGTTGAAGCAGCAAATGGATGCCATGAGCCAGAAAGCAATGCGTACTATCGCCGTTGCCTACAAATATATGCCTCTAAACGAGGAGACCTCGGAACTCTCACAGCTAGAACGCCCCGCTTTTGAGAGTAACCTGACCGCTTTGGCCCTCTTTGGTTTCTCTGATCCGCTGCGTCCTGATGTGAGGGAGGCGGTAGAGCAATGTCATCACGCCGGAGTATCGGTGAAGATGATGACCGGGGATAATCGCTACACCGCCGAGGCTATCGCCCGCCAGCTAAATTTATTGGCGGGGGATAGTATTCAGATGACTTCAGACGAATTCAACAGCTACAGCGATGAAGAGTTAAAGAAACTGCTGCCCCGTCTGACCGTCTTGTCCCGTTCGGTGCCGCAGGATAAGCTACGGTTGGTAACTCTTTTGCAGGAGCAGGGTGAAATCGTCTCCGTTACGGGCGATGGTACGAATGATAGTCCAGCTTTGAAAAAGGCCGACTTGGGTATTGCGATGGGTATTCGGGGTACGGACATCGCCAAAGAAGCCAGCGATATTATTTTGCTGGACGATAATTTTAAAAGTATCGTTCGGGCGATCAATTGGGGGCGCGGTCTCTACGAAAATATTCAGAAGTTTTTGCAGTTTCAGTTAACGGTAAATGTGACGGCCCTCGCGGTAGTCTTTATTGGTACTTTAGCTGGTTTTACCTTGCCTCTAACCCCAATTCAGTTGCTTTGGGTTAATCTGATTATGGATACCCTCGCCGTAATTGCCCTCAGTCTCGATCCACCTCGTCCCGGCTTGTTGGAAGAAAAGCCACGTGGTCGCGGCGAAAGTATTATCAAGTCGAGTATGCGGTTCAACATCGGCTTTATGAGCCTCTATTTTACCGCCTCGCTACTTGGCCTACTCTGGTGGTTCTCTTCAGGAGGGATTGACCGGGGCGAACTGACGGTTATCTTCTGTGTTTTTGTAATGCTTCAGCTTTTCAACGAAATTAACTGTCGCTCGGTAGATGTTAAGGTTTCGCCTTTGGCCGGTATTTTGCAGAGCAAGAGTTTTCTGGTGGTCTTTGGCTCTACCGTGATTATCCAAATTTTGATGGTGCAACTGGGTGGCCCAGTCGGTGATTTCTTCCGCACCGAACCACTTGAATTGGTAACATGGCTGTTTATAATTGGCTTTGGCGCAAGTTCGTTGCTCTTCGGTGAAATTGGACGTTTTTTCCGTAATAATAGGTTATCAACCCGTTAAATCTGCGATCAGTCTACACCGGACATAAATGTCCGGTCTAAGATTATTGCTTTATTGCTTGATACCTTTCTATAAATGTGATACCATCTAAATATGGCTAATTTTTTGTATTAGCGTGATTTTTTATCAGTAAAGGAGGCTTAAAATGGCAGTTGTTTTACAAAAAGGTGGGAATGTTTCGCTGAGCAAGGCCGCGCCCGGTCTCTCCAAAATCCTAGTGGGGTTGGGCTGGGATACGCGAGCAACCAGTGGCGATAGTTTTGACTTGGATGCTAGTGTCTTTTTGATCGCCGAGAATGGTCGGGTTCGCAGTGATGACGACTTCATCTTTTACAACCACCTTAAATCTGCCTGTGGTTCGGTCGAGCATACCGGCGATAACCGTACTGGTGCGGGCGATGGCGATGACGAGGCCATCAAGGTGGATCTGGATAAAGTACCCCTCGATGTTAGCAAGTTGGTCTTTACGGTTTCAATTGACCAAGCCGAAGCCCGCCGCCAAAATTTTGGAATGGTCTCCTCCGCCTACATTCATGTGGTTAACGCCGCAGATAATGTGGAGTTGACCAAATATGATCTCTCCGAAGATGCCAGCACCGAGACTTCCTTGATTTTTGGCGAACTTTACCGCCACAGTGGTGACTGGAAATTCAAAGCAGTAGGGCAAGGCTTCAACGGTGGTTTTGCCGCCCTTGTCAAAAATTTCGGAGTCAACGTTTAAGTTTATATTTCAGAGTTATGAACTAGAAACTATCATCTCAAAAAAGCGGGTAGGGGTGTATTGCATACGCCCAAAATGGCGCGGGCTTATTCAATAAACCCCTACTTATTGAGATGATACAACTAGAAACTATGCGGCAACCACTGACACCAACATTTAGTGCTATTATTAACTAAATTGTATTTAATTTCCTGCCCTCGCGCAAAGGTTTCAGGGCGAAAGGCTTTTTTGATGAAGCAAATTATGCGGGGACAACGCTCAAAACTCTCTGATTTGGTCGCTTCTACAGTTATCCAGATTGGGGTTTTTGTGGCGGGTTCTGCCGGACAAACGTTTGACCTCTCTTGCTTTGGCGTAGATTCCAATAACCAACTCTCCGATGAGCGCTATTTCATCTTTTACAATCAGAAAACCTCACCGGAGGGAGCCATACGCCTTATCGGAGGACAAAATGGTGACCTTGAAACCTTCCTGCTAGGGTTTTCCCGCTTGCCAAAAACTATCAAAAAACTGGTTTTCACCATTAGCTTGGATGGTTCGGGAACGATGTCACAAATATCGCGGGGCTACCTGCGACTGATGGATGGCGAAGTGGAACAAGCCCGTTTTTCATTTTCGGGCCAAGATTTTAATTCTGAAAAAGCGGTGATTGTAGCCGAGCTTTACTTTAAAGAGGTCTGGCGTTTTGTGGCAGTGGGTCAAGGTTTCGATGGTGGCTTGGGTGAATTACTTAAACATTTTGGAGGCAAGGAAGCTACAGCTTAAATTGACCGCTGGCATAATAGAAACCCCGGCCATTAGGCCGGGGGAGTAGTTACTTCTTGCGAATAACATCACTTGTGGGTGCAGGAGGCTTGGTCGGCGGTGGGACAGGTGTGGGCGGTATGGCTGTGGGCGGCGGCGGCGGTAGGGTTGCAGGTGGCTTAGTTGGAACTGGTACTGGCGTGGGTGTTTTTACTACGGCGTAAGTGCGAACTACTACCACAGGCGTAGCATTAAGTTCTCGAATTTTTTTGCATTGAGCGTCAGCCTGATCTGGATTACCACCCACATCTATCGCTTTAGCCTTTTCACAAATCGGCAAGGCTTCATTATAGCGTTTATCGCTTACCAGAGCGGTCATATATTTAAGATAGGCATCGAAGAGAAGAGGCCCAACACCGCGAAAATTCTTATCGAGAGCGTAGAGGCTCTCCAAGGGCGGGAAAGCCGCCAACCAATTTTGCTGACTGGCAAAGATCGCACCCTCGCGGTAGAGCTTGATTTTGTCCAACACGGTTTGAGCATCCGTGTTATCTGGGCTAACCTTCAGGCAATTTTCCAACGTCACTTGAAGAGCGGAGGCATCGTCAGTGGTGGTGTCACCAGTGGTGGCGGTGGCTTGCTCAATCCCAGAGGTGCAGTAGGCGACACCTAAGCGGTCGGTGACCTCTTGAGGTTTATAGCCTCGTGCTGACAAATCCTCAAAAATTGAAATTGCCAGTTTCCAATCTTTAGCGGCTATGGCGGCTACTCCATTCTGGAAGAGTGCCGCATCCTTAGAGGCAGCCGAGGTAGCCGAAGCGGTCGGTGAGTTAGTGGGACGATTATCAGGCGTGATAGTCGGTAGTAGAGAGGAGGTAGTTTCAGCCAAAGAAACCAGCGGAGTCGGGGTAGTCTTCTTAGTAGAGGTGCTACCTGCGGCGGTCACTACCGTTATTATCACCCCTGCCAAGACTACAAAGAGAGTTAACATCGCGAACGCCACTATCATAATACCCTTGCTGGTTAGACTGCCATCCGATCTGACCAATTGTGCCAACCAACCGGTTCGTTTCCGAGGAGCAGAGGCGGTCGCTTTGGGACGGTCTGCCGGACGACCCACCGGACGGTTAGCTGGACGATCCAACAACTGCCCGTAGTCATCCATAAAAACCTCCGCACGGTTCGCCGGACGACCCGCCGAACGGTCCGCCGGAGTGAACTTGGTGTTAAGATCGTTAGTGTAGCTTGAGTTGATACTAATTTGGGGTATAGGAGCAATAACCTCTAAGTAGCGACGTAGTACGGTTGCCATTTCCGCCGCACTTTGGTAACGTTTAGCTGGGTCTTTGGCTAAGGCACGTTGGATTAAATTATCCAGATCAAGTGGTATTTCAGGATTGCGTTGTGATAGCGAAATTGGTACTTCGTTGATATGCTTGACGATAACAGCATAATGCGTATCTGCCTCAAAAGGAGGGTGACCGGAGAGCATTTCATAAAGTACCGCGCCTATCGCATAGACATCCGAACGGGCATCTACTTTTTCACCTTTGGCCTGCTCTGGCGAAATATAGTGCGGCGTACCGATCATAGTGCCATCATGGGTAAGTCCGTCCATGGTGGTATCTTTAGCGATACCGAAGTCCATCAGCTTAATTTCGTCGGAGGGAGTTACCATAATATTTTCGGGTTTGAGATCGCGATGAATAATCTGAGCCTGATGCGCTTCTTCAATTCCTGTCAACATCTGGACTGCCAGGCTTAGGCTCTCCTCTAGTGGTAACTTACCCCGTTGACTTATTACCTGACGTAAGGTTTTACCCTCCACTAGTTCAAAAATAATGAAATAGGTATTGTTCTCCACACCCCAATCGAGTACACTGACAATCAAAGGGGAGCGAAACGACTGAGCCGCCCGAATTTCACGCTGGAAGCGTTCAAGAAGAATCTTATTCCGGCTAAACTCAGGATGGAGTACTTTAACGGCAACATAGACTTTCGCCTCAAGGTCAAAAGCCTCATAAACGGTGGCCGAACCACCGGAACCTAATACTCTAACTATTCTGTATCTGTCTTTTAAGGTTGTACTTATCATCAAAACCCTCGGTTCGGATGCCTAAAGTGCTTTCTAGGTCTAAGGTTAATTAATTCTAAATATCCCAAACTTTTCGGCGGGCCGTGTGTAACGAGCAATTCGCTACCAAACCTAGTCTATAATATCATACAAGTCAGGTTTAAATCTAGTCATACCCGACTGTTGTTTACCTCTGACCATTATGAATTTTTAAGGCTCTTGATTTCACCAATATTAGTGCTACAATGGATTAACAGACCTTTGTGGCACTGTTCGGATCTATTTTAGTCAGAACCTAAGTTACGACCTTCTATTAAATTTGGCGTTTGGATTCAATTTGGATTCAATAAGGAAGGAAGGTACAAAATGGGCAATCAGATTAACACCACTAATAGTGTGGATTTGGAAAAGATCATCCGCATCTATTGTTCATGGCTACCTCAAAGTATGGCCCCTGTCATGTATCAAGAAGTCATGGCAAGGCACTTATCTTCGCAGGAATTGGCTCTTCTTTTTGGCTTTTCAGTAGAGCAATGCAATACGCTGCTAGAGGGAGGAGAAGTAGAGTTTGCCTCGCCTGAAGATGTTCCTATCGCTTCGCCTTACGCCATCTTAACAGGCAATTCTTTGAATTAGAATAACCGGAAGGCCAGCCTGCATAAATGTCCACGTAACTTGGGTTGGTTGTCCGGTTATTGACTAAATTCATCTTTTAAAATGAATTGGGCTCGCGCCTTTCACGCCGCCTAACGCTGCCTCCTGAATCGCTTCGGACAAGGTGGGGTGAGCATGAACGATTTGGGAGAGTTCCTCGGCAGTAATCTGCTCCTTGACGGCTAGTACCAATTCGGCAATTAGATCAGTGGCATCTGGCCCCATAATATGAGCGGCTAGAATTTCGCCTTTATCCTCCGAGAGGAGTAGTTTTACAATCCCGCTGGTCTCATCTATCGTAACGGCCCGACCCAAAGCAGAGAAGGGGAATTTGCTAACTTTGTAACGCACTCCGGTAGCCTTCAACTCTTGCTCGGTAGGGCCAACGCTGGCAAGTTCAGGATTGGTGTAGATACAATTGGGAATCGCCCGATAGTCCATTACCCGACTATGGCCCATAATATTTTCGACCGCCACTTCACCCTCCGCACTAGCAACGTGCGCCAACATGATCCGCTGCGTCACATCCCCAATCGCATAAAGATGCTCTACATTGGTCTCCATCCGCTCATTGCTAATTACCGCCCGACGATTAAAGTTGACCCCAATCTCGGCGAGGCCCAACCCCTCCGTATAGGGCGACCGTCCAACCGCCACCATCACCATTTGAGCAGTCGCTGTTTGTGGCCCCTTAGCTGTACTAAAGTGAACGGTTAGCTTTTCGCTTTGGCTGTGGGGGTCCAGACCGCGTGTGGCCTCCGTCCGCCGACTGATTGTGGGCTCGATAGCCTCCACCTTCGCGCCAGTATTGACCACTACCCCTAACTTTTTGAGGCTAACTTGGAAACGTTGCCGAATTTCATCATCTACCGGAAGCAGAATATTGGGCAAAGCTTCTAAAATGGTAACTTTCGTACCCAGCGGAGCCATAATTCCGGCCCACTCTACCCCAATGATCCCCCCACCGATAATAATCAAACTCTGGGGAAGCTCTTTGAGCGAAAGAATCGTATTGCTATCTATCACCCCGTCAAGGTCAATCCCTGGAATAGGGAGACGACTGATGGCACTACCAGTGGCAAGAATGATATTGGAGGCTTCCAACTCCGTCAATTCGGGGCTGATCGATCCACTGGTGGTCTCAACCGAGACGCGGTTGGGCGAAAGTAACCTGCCTCTCCCCTTGTAGAGGTCAATTTTATAAGCTTTGAAAAGACCCTCCACTCCCGCGACCAATTGGTTGACAACGGCATCTTTGCGAGCCATTATCTTTTCAAGATTGGGCCGAATGGTCTCTGGGTGATCCACCTCGATACCAAAGCGGTCGGCCCTACGCATCTCTTCTAGTACTCGAACGCTCTTGATGATGGTTTTAGTGGGAATACAACCCACATTTAGGCAAGTGCCACCTAACCGTTCCTTCTCAATGACCGCCACTTTTGCGCCCAGTTGGGTAGCCCGGATCGCCGCCACATAGCCGCCCGGCCCCCCACCCACAATCGCAATATCATATTTAACCGCCATAATTTTTTTGCCCTCTATTTATCATCGGGTGTTAGGTGTTAGGTATCAGGAATTATCCGATACCCGTCACCCAACTTGACTTGCCCAATACATTGTAATATAATAATAATCAAATATTCCAAACTGTAGCTTGAAAGGTCTCAGACCAAATATGTCCAGTACACTATACACCTTCAAGGCGGAGTTCTTCAAGGCATTGGCGCACCCGCTACGTATCAAAATCTTAGAAACTCTGCGCGATTCGGAGAAAAATGTCACCGAGCTTCAAAATATCCTTGCCACCGATCAGAGCGGAGTAAGCCAACAACTGGCCGTGTTGCGCTCCAAAAATTTGATTATCACCCGCAAGAATGGTACGAATGTCTACTATAGTGTTAGAGACCCTCTTATATTTGAACTTTTAGACGTGGCTCGCCAGATTTTCAATAACCATTTAATCGGCACTAGGGATTTGTTAAGTCAACTTGAAAACGAGTAACTTTGGGTAAAACAGGACAATGTTAAACAAATTAGCTATTTTTAGATTATGGCAAATCGAATTTAAAAACTATTCGGTCGCGCATTTGAAAAACGATGCCATGGCCGGATTGACCGTCGCCGCAGTAGCCCTACCCCTAGCCCTCGCTTTTGGGGTAGCCAGTGGTGCTACACCGGGGGCGGGTATGGTGACAGCCATCATCAGCGGATTTATCATTGGGGCTTTGAGCGGCGCACCTTATCAAATCAGTGGCCCTACCGGGGCTTTGTCGGCAGTACTGATTTTGATTGTACAAAAATATGGCCTGCCAGGATTGTGGTTGGCCGGAATTATGTCCGGCGTTATGATCTTAGTCTTGGGTATCTTGAAGCTAGGCCGGATTGTTAATTTTATACCGGCTCCGGTTATCACTGGTTTTACCAGTGGTATCGCCGTAATTATCTTTGTGGGCCAAATTGATAATTTTCTAGGGATAACTACCAAATCCGCCGATAGCACCACTCTGAAATTAGTCGGTTACTTTACCGAACCTTGGCAACAAAAACCAAATGTGGATGGATTGGCGGTGGTCGCCTGCGCCCTAATAGTGATGGCTGTAATGCTCATCCTGCCCCGCTTCAATTTTACCAAACGCTTCCCAGCGGCTTTAGTCGGCATTATTCTCGCCTCGCTGGCTGCCTACCTCCTAAGCTGGAAAGTACCGATCATCGGCAAAATCCCCAGCACGATTATATTGGATGACCGCTATTTTTTCCGCCCGGAAGATTTTAGTCGCTTAGGTGATTTAATCGCCCCGGCCTCGGCTATTGCAATGCTAGGTGCTATCGAGAGCCTGCTGGCCGGGGTAGTGGCAGGACGGATGACGGGCAAGAAGCTCGATGCAAATCAAGAGCTAGTAGCGCAAGGAATCGGAAATATCATACTCCCTTTTGCGGGCGGAGTTCCAGCTACTGCCGCTATTGCCCGTATTAGTGTGGGGGTAAAGGCAGGTGGTCAAACCCGACTAGTAAGCTTCATCCACTCGGCGGCCCTCTTGCTCAGTGCCCTTCTATTGAGCGAAATGATCGGGCGTATTCCGGTCTCAGCCCTGTCGGGGGTACTAATGGTGACCGCTTTTCGGATGAATGAATGGCATCTCATAAAATTTTACTTTAAGCGTCGCCTGAAAAGCCCCTCTATGGTCTTGGTGGTAACTACACTCGCCACCGTTACCTTTGATCTAACCCAAGCCATCATTATCGGTATAATCTTCAGTCTGGTACTTTTTCTGAGCAAGGTCTCAAACTTGGAAATCAAGCCAACCGACGTAGACTGGAAGCGGATGCGCGAAGCAGGTTTTGAAGTTAGCAACGAAAAGGAGGGCATTAAAGTAATTTATATTTCCGGCTCTCTCTTCTTTGGTGCGGTAGGACAATTTATAGATACGCTGGAGAGTCTACCACCTAGCAACGCTATGATTTTATCTATGCGTGGAGTGCCGATGTTGGATGCCTCCGGTTTACACGCAGTAGAACATATCTGGCAACACCAACTCAAGCATAGCGGGTTACTCCTTATCACTGGGTTGCAAGAGCCTGTTACCAAAATGTTTGAACGTTCTGGGCTAATTGAGCAGATGGGCGAGGATAAGTTCTTCTGGAGCGCAGATCAGGCCATCCGCCACGCTTGCGAACTACTGACCGAATCTCCATTAAGCACACGCCAAGTAAACGCGGCCAGCCCGACCACCAGTGGACCGGCCAACCGAAGTGCTACGGATTTGATGGATGAAGAGGAACTGGAAGACGAAATGCCCTTCGGTGTAGTTAAGGTGGAATAGTTATTAGTTAGCATATTGTAGGCTGATTTTAAAGAAATGAGCAAATTTGGCGATAAAGGCTGGTTTCTAGCCATCAGTTTGATAAGTGCGGTAGGTCTGTTAATTATGGCGATAGCCGACCAGTCAGCCCGGCTGGCCGCCGCCCAAACTGGAGCGAATTGGGCAGAATTGCTCTTCTGGCTCAGCTTGCTCCTCCTCTTTCTGCCGGGAGCCATTCGCCTAGTGGTTTCACAAGCTGGACGGCAGGAACGTCTCGCCCTGCTTTTAATGCTGGGCCTCGCGCTCTATTTGGTGAAAATTCTGCATAGCCCCCTTTACTTCACCAATTATGATGAATTGCTACATTTGAAAACCGCCGACGATATTAGCCGCACTAATGCTTTATTCCAATACAATTCGCTCTTACCTGTTAGTCCCCTCTATCCCGGCCTAGAAATTGTAACCACTACCCTCAGTAGCTACACGGGCCTCTCCAACTTCGAGGCCGGGATCATTATAATCGGTGCGGCCCGACTGCTACTATTACTTTCGCTCTTCCTACTTTATGAATTGCTCCTTACACAAGTTCTCCAATCGGCGGACAGTCAGCCGACAGCCGCCAAAATTGCTAGTATCGCTCTCCTCTTTTATATAACCAATCCCTACTTCCTTTTTTTTAGTGCGATGTTTTCGTATGGCTCACTGGCTATTCCTTTGGCGGCCTTTGCTGTCTGGCTAATAAGATGGTGGTCTGCCAACCGACCGACCAGTCAACCCGCCGATTTGGAAATCCAGATTCAAGCGGGATTGGAAACGTCGGGATTAGAAACGTCGGGATTAGAAACATCGGGATTAGAAACGTCGGGATTAGAAACGTCGGGATTAGAAACGTCGGGATTAGAAACGTCGGGATTAG
>JACAUC010000547.1 GCA_013390945.1 Candidatus Chloroheliaceae bacterium | reverse complement strand
TCAGCAGAACGTTCCAATTACCCCTGTGTGTGGTCTTGCAAAAAAACAATCGCACATAATTTCCTTTGTAGTAAACATCTGCAATAGAATACCATACATTAAGCAGTCTGGAACGCTTTGTCTTCTTGTTTCTTTTCATTTTTTCCACAAGCTCTTTTGCTGTATAGGATTGTCCGTTAAAATCATACCTGGTTCTTCCCATTTTGGCCATCCCAAGCAAGTGGCATTTGATTTTGCGGCCAAGTACAAAGGATATCAATTCATCGCATACAAACCAGCTGTCGACCAGCAGATAATCAAAACGTATACCCTTTGAAATAGCAGTTCGGATCATAGATAGCAAGTTGTCAGTTTTCTTTTGGAAGTACTCAGATTTGCGCTTGGCTCCATCGGCCAGATTGCTTCTTCTCTTTGAAGACCTGTCTTTTAACTGCTTAGGTGTTAATCCGTAAGGCTTCTTTTCGTTTTTCCCTTTTTCTCCGTGTAGGGAGAAGTCAAGCCCAAAGAAACTCTTGCCATCATGGTATCCAAGAAACAGTCCTTTAAAACCAAGGATACTGCCATTGGAAACATGGGACCAGATTCTGCCGATCAGTTCAATGCAACGCCCTGTCTTTGGCAGATCTGTATCATCAGCTATCAGGCACTTTAGACCGGTTGTTTCTTCCGAAGAACGGGACTTGGCCAATCCTATCAATTGTAGGGTGACCCGATAGTGCAATGACCTCCAGGGGATCATTTCATTGTTCTTTAACCTATAGAATACATCCTTGCCGCCCCCAAACAGCTTGACTAAGATACTTTGGCTAAATGCCCTTACATTGGGCAACTGAAATAATGGGAAAAGCAAAAGATAAGTCAATACGCTACCCCGCCCATAAATGGTACGATCAGATCCAGATAATTCAAATCGCTTGCAGTTAAGTTTCAAAGAACGAATGATCCATAGAATCGTTTCACAAACTTTTTCGCTTGAAGTGAAAAAGTCATTCAGTTCAGAAATGTTTGTTGTATCTTTACGTTGTAGCATGGTTATTTTGCTTTGGTTTGACAACTTAATATTACTGATTTTCAGTAATATATGCAAATTTCCATGCTACTTTTTGACCTCAAAACCTATCTTTTTTAGTGTCTAATTTCTAATGCGAAACTTCAGT
>JACAUC010000546.1 GCA_013390945.1 Candidatus Chloroheliaceae bacterium | reverse complement strand
GTGGTGCCGGTCGGGCCACCGGCGGCGGCGGCGGCGGGCGCACGGCCGGCGGAGGTGGTGGCGCGACACGAGCCACCGGCGGCGGAGGCGGAGGCGGAGCCCGGACCACCGGCGGCGGTGGTGGTGCGGTACGCACGGTCGGCGGCGGCGGTGGAGCCGTGCGGGCGACCGGCGGCGGGGGCGGCGTTGTCCGCGCAACCGGCGGCGGTGGCACCGGACGGTTCACGACCGGCGGCGGCGGTGGAGGTGTCACCCCGGCGGGGCGGCCGGCCGTCGGCGGCACCGGCCGGGTGACGGCGCTCGGCGCCGTGGTCGTGACCGGCGCGGTCGATACGGTCGGCGTGGTCGTGGTCGGAGCGCCGGGGACACTCGGCCGGCCGGGAAGAGCGGTGCCGGCCGGCGGCGGACCGGACCGATTGGTCACGGCGGACGGTGCCGTCGGCGGGATCGGCCGGCCAGTTGTGGCGGCTCCCCCCGGCGGGGGCGGAACCGGGCGTCCGCCGACAGTCGGGGCCGCCGTCGTCCCCGGTCCGGTGCCGGGCGAAGTCACGGCTCCGGGCGGCGTCGTGGTCGCGACCGCCGGAACGGGCGGCGTGCCAGGGGTACCGGGCGGGCGGGGCGTGCCAGCCGCTCCGGGTGCACCGGGAGTCCCGGGAACACCAACCGCAGTGGGCGTACCGATGCCGCCGGGCCGGCCGACGGCAGGCGGTCCGCCGGGAGCGCCCGGCCGCGGCAGCGTGGCTGAGGCGGGCGCGACGGCCGGACCGACGGTCGGGCTGGTCGTCAGCGTACCGGGAGCGCCCGGCGGGCCGGGAGGCCTTCCGGTGGTGGCGACGGGAGCGCCCGGCGTCCCCGGCAGGGTCGCGGGACGGCCGATCGCCCCGCCGGGCGGCGCGCCGCCGGGCGGAATCGTGACGACACCCTGCGGTGCGGTGGCACCGGGCGGAGGACCGCCTAGCGGTCCGCCGACACCGGGCGGGCGCGGATTCAGCGCCGCCTTGGTGGCGACCGAGGGCGGCAGCGACGGCCCGACGGTGGGGGCCGCGATCGTCGTCGTCTGGCCCCCGACCGCCGCGACCGGAGCAGGCCCGCCGGGCACGGGCGCACCCGGCACGGGCGGGCCCGGCGGCCGGCCGAGCGTGCCGATCACGCCCGGGG
>JACAUC010000545.1 GCA_013390945.1 Candidatus Chloroheliaceae bacterium | reverse complement strand
CTAAGCCCCTGTAGGAGGGATTTCTAATCCCGATTTGAAAGTTATTGAACTTAAATCTAGCTAGTATCTAAGCCCCTGTAGGAGGGATTTCTAATCCCGATTTGAGGGATTTCTAATCCCGATTTGAGGGATTTCTAATCCCGATTTGAAAGTTATTGAACTCCAAAGGTAGGGGTTTATTGAATAAACCCTCCGCAGGTTGGGCGTATGCAATACGCCCCTACCTCGAAATATTGAGATGATACCCTAGCTATTTAGTGGCCGCTAGGGTAGTCTGAAGTTTTTGCTCCATTTCGGTGCGGGTGAGGGCGCTGGATTGGTTTGCACCGCTAATGTCATTTTTGAGTTCACGAATCACGCCCGTTTTGTCAATAAAATAGCTTTCAGGGAAAGCGGTGGCTTTGTAGCCCCCGGCCACTTTTCCCTCCGTGTCTAGGACTACGGGCATAATCAGGTTATTATCTTTGAAAAAGGATTTGATGGTGGCCTCGTCCTCGCGATAATTTATAGTTAAGACTTGGACATTTTCATTTTTGTGTGCCAAATAGAAATCGTTAATATCCTTCATCTCGTCGCGGCAGGGCTGACACCAACTGGCCCAAAAATTGATGAAAACTACCTTGCCCTGTTGCGCGGTAAACTTGCTCAATTGCACCGGATTTCCGCCGCCAATCTGATTGAGCGCGAAATCGGGTGCTATATCGCCCACCGCGAGGCGGCGGTCTAAGATCTTTTGTCCCGGCACCAAACCGGCATTGAGCGTCACGCCATCCATGGTGACTTTATCCGGCCCCTTTAGGGCTGCCGTGAGCATTAAAAAACAGAGTACCACAAAGGCAATTCCAAAAATTGAGCCTGCCAGAAACCGAGCGACTCGCGCCGCCGAGGAATCAGAACGCACTTCGTCTGTCGATTCACTATTCGCTACCTGTGACATTTTAAATCCTATAACCTGCTTCTTTGACTACGACCAGTCTACACCTTTTACTTTTACGAGTGGCCCACTGTGCCGACCACTCTCCTGCTAACCCTAGCTATTAAAATGGTGGTCTTTGCTAAAGTGGAGTCTAACATTTTTAGGAAAGAGGTGCAAGAACCTTGGGATTAGAAAAAAATGAACGTGATTAACAGAACCTTCAACTAAGCCCTTGTAGGAGGGATTTCTAATCCCGATTTTGC
>JACAUC010000544.1 GCA_013390945.1 Candidatus Chloroheliaceae bacterium | reverse complement strand
GCCGCATCCCACGGGTGGGACGCAGTATCAACGGTCGGAGCCGCATCCCACGGGTTTATACTAAGCTTCGATGGCCCATTGTGTCAGCAGTTTTTCCCAATAGGGGCTAACGCTGTGCATAATGGCCCAGTTGGTATAGGCCAAACCTTCGCTTATACCCGGTTCGGTTATTTCGCGAGCAATATCACGGGCGGCAAACCAACCCATTACAAATCGAATGGCGGCTCCAAGGAGTCGAGCTTCGGTTTGGGTTAGGCGGCGCACTTGTTGGTAGGCTTTTAGGAAGGTAAGGCTCCACTCTTCGTCAAAGTCGTAGCGGTTGACCTCTCCATTCAAGTTTTTGCTAATCGGCCAGACACAATTCCAACCTAGCACCAGTGCTAGATCAAAGATCATCTCTCCCTGCCCGGTATCCTCCCAATCCAACAGATAGAGTTTTCCTTCAGGAGTACGCAAAAGGTTGCCTTCATGTACATCAGTATGGATTAGGCCGCAGGGTAATACCTTCAAATCGGGCAGGCTCTGCAAAGTGTGGGCTACCTCTATAGCCAGCGTACCCCATTTTGGATCGTTGGCACAACTTTCGGCTCGCTGGATCGCGGTGGGTAGTTCCGCCAACCAATCTACCTGCGCCGAAAAGGTTTCTTTACTTTTGGCTAGAGTATGTAGCCGACCTAACAGAGTGGCAAGTTCGGTTAGGGTGGGTAAATCCATTTCGGGATTTTCACCCTTGATAAAGGTGTGGACATATCCCCAACTTCCCGTTTGCCATTGAAAGATAGATTCGCCCTTTTGAGTTTGGCGCAAAACCGGGGCCGGAAATCCGGCCTCTTCCAGATAGAGCAAAGCGGCGGTATCGGCTAAGACCCGCTCGTAAGGACGCTCTGGTGAGCAGAGCCGTACCGTCAGGGTGTTCCCTTCGTGGGTATCTACCCGGAAAACTCGTTGCCCCTCCCGCTCATTTAGCAGAAGTGGCACTCCCTGCACCTTTACCCCATAATTCTCGGCTACCAGTGGCAACCACTCAGGATTGTTTATAGCGGTCATAAGCCTCCTACAAGTGTCAAATCGGGATTGGAAATCCCTCCTACAAGTGTCAAGTCGGGATTGGAAATCCCTCCTACAAGTGTCAAGTCGGGATTAGAAATCCCTCCTACAAGTGCCAAATCGGGATTAGAAATCCCTCCTACAAGTGCCA
>JACAUC010000543.1 GCA_013390945.1 Candidatus Chloroheliaceae bacterium | reverse complement strand
TCAGCGCGATTCCATAAACCCGCCGCCGCCATCAGCGCGATTCCATAAACCCGCCGCCGCCATCAGCGCGAGGGTGATTTTAATTTAGCGTTGAATCAAGCGCTTGGAGGCGGCGTACCACCTCTTGAATACTCTCGTCTGGTGTGCTGGCCCCGGCGGTAACACCAACGGTCGCCACTCCCCGGAACCATTCAGGGTTTAGCTCATCCGCCCCTTCCACTTTATAGGTAGTCGCGCCATTTTCTTGGCACAGGTCGGCAAGGTGTTGGGTATTGGCACTCTGCTTGCCACCAATTACCACTATAACTTGGCACTCCTGAGAAAGTTCATGGGCCGAACCCTGTAGACGGGTGGTAGGGGCGCAGATGGTATTCTGCACCTTGATCTCTTTGGTTTTACCCAAGAAGTGTAGGTGAACTTGGCAGACGAACTCGCGGAACTTTTCCAGAATCTGAGTACTTTGGGTCACAATGCCGAGACGCTTGGGCGGACGCATCTCTTTCAGATCATTAATATCCATAGTGGCAAAGGCATCGCCACCAGCCCAACCCAAAATGCCCTTTACCTCCGGGTGGTTGCGATCCCCAAAAACGATGAGGGTATAACCCTCTTCCACCATCTTCCGCGCCGCTTGCTGGATGATGGTGACGAGGGGACAAGTGGCATCCATTACCTCAAAGCCTCGCTCTTTGGCTTCTTCGATTATTTCAGGTGTTACGCCATGCGCGGTAAAAGTAATTACGCCGGAGGTAATCTGGCTCATATCGCCCCGTTCCACTACCCCTACGCCTAACTTCTCCATCCGGTTGACCACCAAGGGGTTATGTACTAACGCCCCATAAGTTGTAATACTGGTATCTACTCGTTGCTTGGCTTCTTTCTCTACTAAATTAATCGCCCGACGCACCCCAAAGCAGAAACCCATCTCTTTCGCCAGCTTTATCTCCATTTGTAAGCAAACCTCTTCGTTATAATTTTTTTTGCGCCCACTCCCCCTCAAAAGATTAAAGACGCAAGCAGTTTGTAATCCCGCACGGCTCTTCCTTTATTATAACAGAGCGTACAATAACAGAGACTACAGAATCAGAATGAGGTATCTCAAAATTTCGTGGTAGGGGCGTATTGCATACGCCCAAAATTTCGTGGTAGGGGCGTATTGCATACGCCCCATACGCATCAAGCTAACATAATCTCATCAA
>JACAUC010000542.1 GCA_013390945.1 Candidatus Chloroheliaceae bacterium | reverse complement strand
TCGAAAAGAAGCCAGATAAATGTCCCACCTGCCAAAACCAGTTAGGTGGTGTGAGCCTGAGCCGCAAACGCCAAGTAATTGAGTTGCCTGAACCATCGCCCTTACGTGTCACCGAATATGAGATCTATAAGGGTTGGTGTTCCAACTGCCAAGAATGGCACGAAGCCGAGTTGGATTTGAGTGGGCAAGTGATGGGACAAGGTCGCATCGGTAATGGAATAGCGAGTCTGGTCGGCTACTTGCGGGAGGTGTTACGCTTGCCCGTGCGGTTGATCCAACATTATCTACGAGAATTACATCAGCTAGAAATCAGCACCGGTGAAATAGTGGAGTTATTACACCGTCTGGCGGAGGAACTGAAGCCAGAGTGCGAACGCCTCAAAAAGACGTGCCAAGAAAGTCCGCTAAAATATGTAGACGAGACGACGTGGCGGGAAGATGGTCAAAATGGCTATGTGTGGAGCGTAACCAGTACGGACGAGGCGGAACCAGTCCGCTATTACGAATATCATCAGAGCCGGGAGGGTCAGATAGCTCGAAAGCTGATAGGAAATCGTCCAGAGGGAGCGACAGTCAGCGATTTTTATGCTGGTTACAATGATCTAGGTGGAGTACAGCAAAGATGCTGGGTTCACCTGCTACGTGATCTGCACAAACTCAAGGAGGATCACCCGAAGAATGATGAGGTGCGGGCTTGGGCCGACGCAGTGAGGGCTCTCTATGAGAAAGGTCAGGGCTTGGTGAAGCGTGAAAAGCCCCCGCCAACGGAGGAGGAACGGGAAAAATTATATACGGAATTACAAGAGGAGGCTAAGAAGCTGGGTTTATGTTATGCCAAGCAAAAAGAGCATCCCTGTAAGAGACTAGCTAAACGTCTGTTAAGGCATCTCGACGAGTTATTTCAATTTGTAAAAATCCCTGGACTTCTGGCGGACAACAATACGGCGGAACGGAGTGTGCGTCCAATTGCAGTAGCCCGAAAAATCAGTGGTGGAACGCGAAGTGGGCGTGGAAGCCAAACCCGAATGATTTTACGCAGCCTTTTTGGAACGTGGCAATTGCGTGGTCTCAATCCCCTGCAAAAGTGCCGAGAATTGTTGTGCCCACGCCGATCAGTTTTACAAACCTCTTAATAAGTGTAAGGAATTACTTTCCCTTCCCGAACCTTCCCGTAGAAATCGCATACTTAGCCTGATTACTGTTTGCTCTACCCCATACCGCAA
>JACAUC010000541.1 GCA_013390945.1 Candidatus Chloroheliaceae bacterium | reverse complement strand
AACTAAGTATCTTTGCACCCACGTTTAAGAATTAGAAAAGGTGTAACAAGCCTGATGATATTAGACGGAGTTCCTGTCAAAGTATTGTAAAAGCAGATAACAGGGAATAAGAGTCCCTGGGAAGAGCGAAAGTTTTTTGGAAAAAACCTTTAAAAAGGTTTGTTTAGGATAAAAAAACGCTTTACATTTGCACTCCCTTTCGGGTCTTATTTCAGAGATGAGAAAAGCGAGATAGGGAAAAGAGAGAACGAGTTCATTGAAAGATATTGAGAAGAAGGTAAGAAGAGAAAAACTAGGTTTCTGACTTATTTTGGGGAATGATGGAATACAGGAGTCGCAAGGCTCGAGTTTTCCGGAAGAACCTGAATAAGGATTATGGAAGGAATGAGAAAAGGAAGTACAGCCTGAGGTTCTAGGATATATATTAAAATTTTCTATACAACGGAGAGTTTGATCCTGGCTCAGGATGAACGCTAGCGGGAGGCTTAACACATGCAAGTCGAGGGGTATAGTAGCAATACTAGAGACCGGCGCACGGGTGAGTAACGCGTATGCAACCTGCCCTTTACAGGGGGATAGCCCGTCGAAAGGCGGATTAATACCCCATAAGATGGTACTGCCGCATGGCAGAGCCATAAAAGCTTCGGCGGTAAAGGATGGGCATGCGTGACATTAGCTAGTTGGCGGGGTAACGGCCCACCAAGGCTACGATGTCTAGGGGTTCTGAGAGGAAGGTCCCCCACACTGGTACTGAGACACGGACCAGACTCCTACGGGAGGCAGCAGTGAGGAATATTGGTCAATGGGCGAGAGCCTGAACCAGCCATCCCGCGTGCAGGAAGACGGCCCTATGGGTTGTAAACTGCTTTTGTGCAGGAAGAATGTGCCCATCGTGATGGGTATTGACGGTACTGCATGAATAAGCACCGGCTAACTCCGTGCCAGCAGCCGCGGTAATACGGAGGGTGCAAGCGTTATCCGGATTTATTGGGTTTAAAGGGTGCGTAGGCGGTAAAATAAGTCAGTGGTGAAAAGCTGCAGCTCAACTGTAGTCCTGCCATTGAAACTGTTTTACTTGAGTAACCATGAGGTAGGCGGAATGTGTAGTGTAGCGGTGAAATGCTTAGATATTACACAGAACACCGATTGCGTAGGCAGCTTACTAGAGGTTCACTGACGCTGATGCACGAAAGCGTGGGGATCAAACAGGATTAGATACCCTGGTAGTCCACGCCGT
>JACAUC010000540.1 GCA_013390945.1 Candidatus Chloroheliaceae bacterium | reverse complement strand
CCTGTCGGAGGGATTTCCAATCCCGATATTGCATCACACCTGTCGGAGGGATTTCCAATCCCGATATTGCATCACACCTGTGGGAGGGGTTTCCAGTCTCTCCCACAGTTTTACTTAAAATAGGAGTAAAAAATGAACTCAAAAGATTTGGTTGCGGGCTTTTTTGGAGTGGTAGGAGGCGTTTGTCTTATAGTAGTGTTCTTTATTGTAGCCAGCAACATCCAATTTCTCTCACAAGCCCAAGTAGCCGAAGGAACGGTTATCAACAACATTCGTCCTAAGTCCACTAGCAAGGCTATGGCACCCCAAATAAGATTTAGCACGACTGATGGGCAGACTATCGTATTTGCCTCTAACGTTAGTAGTAACCCTCCCGAATTTCAAGTGGGGCAAAAGATCAAAGTTCTTTACAATCCAAAGGCTCCTCAAGCTTCACCGCGACCCGACTCTTTCATTTCCATGTGGCTCCCCCCTATTTTATTAGGACCTTTTGCCCTAATTTTTAGTGGAATTGGCTTTCAGTATTTCACACAATCATTTTTAAAAAACCGAAAACAAAAGCGGCCACTATAGGGAAAAAGGATAAAGGAATGTTTGATACATTAGATTTAGTAGAAGCCCCCTTAACTCGTCAGGATGTGGAAAATATACTCCACAACCTAGCCAGTTCTAGTGAACTAGATTTAAGTAGGCGAAATTTAGAACATATAAATCTATCTTTCCTACATTTGAAATCAGCCTTAGCCCAACCCCACGTAACTTTTGCTGGACAAGAACTGTATCCTACTCTCGCCGAGAAAGCTTCTGGTCTTGGCTTCTCTCTTATCAAAAACCATCCTTTTGTGGATGGCAATAAGCGCATAGCGCATGCCGCTTTAGAAATATTCCTTGTTTTGAATGGCTATGAAATTAACGCTACCGTAGATGAACAAGAAAAAGTAATTCTTCAAGTTGCTTCGAGTGAAATAGGCCGAGCAACGTTTACCGACTGGCTTCACCATCATATTATTATGAAACATTCTACCTCCCAAACGGGTCAATAAAGAGGTGTCGCAATTTAAATCCAATCTTAATCTGGTGGTGCTAAATTTGCTAGATTAGATCAAAGAGACGCTGTGGTGATCGAGGTCTATGACGTTAGTGGCAAAATAAAAATTAACTGGTGGTAAATAGAGCGGACTACGTATCATCTCAAAAAAGCGGGGTAGGGGCGTATTGCATACGCCCAATGTGAGGCTGGTATGGTATCTCAGCCTGT
>JACAUC010000539.1 GCA_013390945.1 Candidatus Chloroheliaceae bacterium | reverse complement strand
CTTCCTGCACCGATTGACGGCAGAGGCCGGTGGCTTGCGAAATATCGGTATAGCTGGCCTCGATTCCGCTCGACTGGTCGTTCGGCTGACCATCCGGGGCGGATTGCGCCCTTGCTAGGAAAAAGGCCACTAACCGGATCGTACTGAGATTTTCTGACATGAGAATCTCTTCCAAGAAGCGGCGAGGCACGATCACCTCATCTTCTGAAGCATAAGCTTGCATAAATAACTCTCCCTTCTTTTTCAAGGCAAACTTTAAGAAAGGGTACGGCGAGCGGCACTCCTGCCACTTTTGGCGGAAGGGACGCTACTCGCTGCGCCCGTTGTTATGGTTTTGTTGCTGATTGGAATCAAAAAGCGGCTGTTCCCCCGAATGTGTTTGATACAAGGGAAAAGCCGCCGAGGGAGTAACTATGCTAGAATACTCACTTAGCCTTATCCCTGGATTCGTCAGGAGATGGGGTTAGCGGTACGCGATGTTCATTGCATCAGTGTACCGCAATGCGCCACTATTCAATTTCAATACTACAACGTTATAATAAACCTTATGCGGTTTATTGTCAACAATTTGATTATTCATCTTTAAGAGTGTGAGAACGTGTACGCTTATATTCCGCTACCGCTGCCAAAGTAGTAAGCCAATCACGGCCCACTTTCTCTGCTTTCAATCGCCCTTTTCTTGCTATAGCTCGAAGATAGCTTGTACTAAGACCTGTTTTCTCTGCGGCTTCATTAAGAGAAATAAGCTTACCAATAGTGAGGGGATCTATAGGGGATGTGGGTTGGTTTTCGTCTGTCATTCTGGTTGGTTTAGGGATGCAATTTGTTTATCAGACCGGATGCTGGTGTTATGTTATCATGTTGTGGTCTTTTGGGCAATTGGGTGGTAAGGGAAAATCAAGCGACGGAGCGCCATCCCACGAAGCCGGGCCATCTTTCAAATATGGTGGTTAATCAAGATCAATGGGCGGAGCCATATCCAACAATGCCGAACCATCTTTCAAATATGGTGGTTAATCAAGATCAATGGGCGGAGCAACAATGCCGCCATCTCTCAAGACCAGACTAAAGAAAAACCAAGCGTTACATCCGCTCTTCAAAGACGGTCATTCTCTGTAGGATGCTGCGTAACTTGGGTTCCGCCAGTTGACTTTCCCTTACTACCACAATCGGGATTGGAAATCCCTCCTACAAGGAGGGGATTGATTGGTAGGATGCTGCTCCGCCAGTTGATTTTCCTGCGCCCCGATCTTCAGAGATTACA
>JACAUC010000055.1 GCA_013390945.1 Candidatus Chloroheliaceae bacterium | reverse complement strand
TTCGGCTGGCCGTTCGGCTGGCCGTTCGGCTGGCCGGTTCGAGCCAAAGAGCCAATCAAAGTGCCAGCCAAAAGACTCGGCCAAGCACTGCGGTAAATTCTAGCTCCATAGCTGCCGGTTGCTACTAGCGTAACCTCGGCTGACCGTTTAGCTGGCTGCGCGGCTTCCTTTACGCCAGAGCGGTCAGCCGAGGTAGCGGAGAAGCCAACGTTAGGTAAGGCACAAAGCAGACAAGGTGTACCAGCCGAAGGGTCTGAACCCCCAGCCGAAGCAGCGTCAACGAGTTCAATCTTGACGGTGACTGGTTCACCTACCTTGGCGGTGGCTGGAGCGGTAATTGTTAGACTTCCACTAAGGGCAGAACCCGACCTGACCGTCGGAGCCGGACTACCACAGGCCGTTAGAATTAGAACTAGCAGCATCAGGTACCAAGTATCAGGTATCAGGTGATGGGTATCGGGTAATTCCTGACCCCTGACACCCGATACCAGATACCTTCGGCTGGCCGCGATAATCATTGTTCGCCTCCCGTAAAATAATGGACGCTAACCCGCAAAGCACTATAGCCCATCCCTGGCGGTAATGAAATTCGTTCTTGCCAGTTCTGATCGCGGCTGACCTCGTTTTGAAGCACATTGGTAAACAAATCGCCTTTATCCAGCACAGTTGTTACCTCGCTCAATGGTGTAATTTTAACGTCAAAAGGCTGGGCGAGTTGTGGGCGGATGGCATTCTCCATAAAATTTTGGTCTACCCACACTACGCGGTTGTTGGCATCGTAATATGTTATCAGTAGATGAGGGATAGTAGCCTCACGGGTACCTGAATTAAGCAACTGACCGCTCAAGTGTACCTGCCCATCTTCACCAAAAATGGTTTGTATTTGTTGAATTCCAACCTCCCTGAAGAGGTCGTGAGTAGTAACAACGGCTTTGGCATAAACATCAAAGGAGGCGATGTTGGCCTTAAGATTTAAGGGTGAATAAGCTCCGGGCTTAAAATCGCTCGCCGTTGGTAGATCGAAGAGCGCAGACCCGGCGACACCCTCAAAATCTACCCGGAAGGGTGTCGCTTCTTTTGGAAAAAGTTTGTGGATAATACCACTCTGAGCGTTATAGGTGGTAAGCGTGTTACCTGCCTCATCAAAAAGGGAGGCTGTTACCGTTATATCCGCCGGATTGACATCGGTATTAATCAATTCACCCACCACACTATAGCGATCTTTTACTTTAACCAACCGGGCCGAAAGAATCTGAATTTGTGGGCGGTCAAGTATGTCGTTAAAGCTGGTAGTTCCAGTCGTCACCTGACGACGACCCTGTGAACGCCAGCTAACCTCACCCACCCTAAAAAACTGATCGGGCGCAATAACGGGGTCGTCCTTTTCAGGAACGATATACCACTCTCCACTACGTTTAACCAAGGTCTGACGCTGGCTAAGAGGGTATTCATTCAAAGAAGTAATTAGCACCGTCTCAACCTGAACTACTACCTGATCGGGTTCACTAGTCAATATTTGAACTTTTACCGAGTCTAGTTTACCGTAAGATGCCACTAGCCCGTTTTTTACCGAAAGTCCTAGTAAGTACTGGTCATAAGCAGGCCGCTTTAACGGGTCAAGCCGGGCGTAAGCATTACTGAAGCGCCGAAAATCTAGGTCATCATAATAAGCCTGTACCACTGCTACCGGACTACGGTTCTGCTGCAAAACCCAATAGCCGCCACTGCTTATCAAGCCTAGCGCGACGATAATCAGGGAAGCACTACGCACCTGTTGGGCGGTAGGTGAGGCTGGTTTCAGGTGGGGTAAGCGTTGCAACCAGTCCAACCAAACCTGCCAGCGTACCTCATTTGAGTCATCATTATCTGGTAAGCTAGACCAACGCTTTAACCACTTATCCAGCCAGTGCCAGAACCGTTTCGGCTGGCCGTTCGGCTGGCCGTTCGGCTGGTCGTGGCCTAATTTCTTTCCGGGTAGTCTGCGCCAGCCGAACGGCCAGCCGAAGAGTCGGCCTATTTTCCGCATTTCGGCTGGTCGTCCTAAAAACCGAAATAGTCGGTATAAACTAGGCCCCCATAACGGTTCACTCATTGCCATCAGTGCTGTTAAGATGGCACTCATTGGAATTATTCCCCACATTATCCTTTGGTATATCGGAATTTCTTTGCGGGGCAATACTTCGGGTAAAGGGGGAATATCCTCGCGTTCCCAAACCATAATGCCGTTTTCCAACAGCTGTAGGCGATGCCAGCCAGAGAAATAGAGTAAAGGATCATAGAATTGGTCGTTGGAAAAGATAAATTTTAAGTTATATTTCTCCGGTACAGCCAAAAATTGTTGGAGCGAACCAATTCCGTCAATCCCTCGGAATTTAGCTCCTTCCAGCCTTTCGACCGAGGTTGTGGTCATTTCGGGTAGGCGACGAGCCGAGTGATAGTTGCCGTCCACCGTAGTTGCAAGGGTTTGGGCCGAGAGCCAAGCCATTTGGTCGCCAAACCCCAGCGTCAAATAACGCCAGCGAGTATGTTGATCTTTGTCCAAAAAGTTTACAATGGGCTGCATATCTATTGGAGTAGGTTGAAACTTGCGAAGCTGGGTGAAGTTGGTAGAGATGATAGCCACCAGCAAATAACCCACTATCAGCCCACCCTGTACCAACCGCAAAGTGAAAAGTCCAAACTGTTCCATAATATATTTGGCTAACCCACGATGCCTCATACTCACCACAAATTCTCCCAATAAAGGTAGTACGATAATAGTGGCCCAGAAGGTAAAACGGTCGAGGGTTAGAATATTATAGGCTCCCAGTAAGATCATTTTAGGGAAAGGAGTCGTGCCGCCAGTACCTAGGAAGAACGCTAACCCTAACGAAAGGGCCAGAGGCCAAGCTTTGGTAGCGAACCCTTTGTAAAAGGCATAGGGCAATGCAATCAACGTAAGACCGTAAGGTAGTAGCCAGAAAACTATACCAGCGTTGGGATTGGCAATAAACGAGTCACGGGAGGCGTGGGGAATAGAAACTTGGGTGATGGGGTCGTCCTTGCTCCACAACCAGTAGGGCAAGACTACTAAGACGAGTGCCATAATCAGGCCCGGCCCGTAAATAACCGTTCTTAGCATCACTGGCACAATTCGCCGCAAACGGCGTACTAAGAGAGGGAAAACGTTTTTACGGGTGATTTTAGCCGGATGTATCAGATGGCCGTGATCTCCTTCGTCTGGCAAAGGCTGGCGGAATTTTTCGACGATGCCAAAGACAATTACAGGGGCTACAAAAAAGATAGCCCCAAACAAGGTAGTAACGTGATGCCCTGCGGTCGTTCCTGCGTTGAGCAACCAAGCGGTTATCAACATTTTCCAGCTTCCGGTCTCCAGCCAAGCTTTTACAAAAGGCAGTGCATTAAGCAGGAAGCCCAGCGAAAACATAGTTGGTAGCTGTCCAAAGACATGGACGGTTTCTGAGATGCTGGAGGAAAAAACTGCCAGAATCGCGGCATAGCCTGCCGCTTCCCGGCTTACCCAGATTTTGGAGAAGCGATAAACCCCCACGACTACAAACAAAATGGCACACATCTGCACCACAATAAAGCCATTCAAGAGGCCGATGAAGTACGAGAGTAAGGCAATAGTTTGTTGTGAACCGGGTGGATAACTAGTTAGGGTGAATCCGGTATACCAGCGGTAATCCCAATTATCGAACCAAAAGCGGGCATAGTGGTCGGCTAGAAAGACATGAATATAAGCATCATAGGTACGTTTGAAGGTGCCGGAGAGTAGTAGCCCACCATGATAGACAAAGGCTAGAGAAAGTGCTACCAATAACTGAGGATTTCGACCTGTTAGAACTGAACGCATAGCTTTGACAACGCCTCTATTAAACATTAAAAACCACCCTTACTATATTACTATTAATCACCAATGTCAATACCTATTAAAGACATTTTATTGTTGAACTTAATCATACATATATTATATAAACGAAACAGCCCAACATAGTACCTAAATAAATCTTTATACTTGTGTAAGGTTTTTTGTAATGTTAGGTTGGTATATTATAGGGGTATAGAATATTATATTAAAGTGGGTCAAGAACTTTCGCAGGGCGAGCAAAGGCCACATTTTATGTTTTCTGACTTTAAGTTGTAGTAATTTCGTTGTTAGCATTTTAATAACAAGGGACTAGAAACTTTATGGGATACCACGAATATGAACGTTGGAAAGCCACACCACTTGAGATGGAACCAGACCTCTCCATTGTCATTCCGGCCTATAACGAGGAAGAACGAATTATTCCTACCATCGGCGCGATTGCCTCACATCTGTCTGACTTGGGAATTACTTGGGAATTAATTGTAACCGACGATGGCTCGAAAGATCAGACCGTAACACTGGTGGAGCAACTCAATTTCACTAATTTAAGCCTGCTTAAAGCACCACAAAATGAGGGTAAGGGCAGTGCCGTCCGGCGTGGTATGCTGGCAGCGCGGGGTAAGTACATCCTGTTTGACGATGCCGACAACTCTACGCCAGTGGAAGAGATCGAAAAACTGCTCTACAAATTGGTATATGAGGGCTACGATGTGGCGGTCGGCTCTAGGGCGGCGGCGGGTTCCCAAGAAGCCAATCGTACCCTCTTGCGACGGATACTTAGTGGTGGGTTGCGCTGGATGGTACATAATCTCTTTCGGATCGGGGTACGCGATACTCAATGCGGGTTCAAAATGTACCGTCGCGAAGTAGCCCAGCGATTGCACACTGCTCAGACGATTGAAGGTTTCTCTTTTGACCTAGAAATTCTTTACCTCGCTGCTAAAATGGGCTACAAAATCGTCGAGGTTCCAGTAGAGTGGGTGGATGCGCCCGGCTCCAAAGTAAACACCTCCAAAGAAGTGCGGCGTTTTCTGCACGATTTACTTAAGATTAAGCTAAATGACCTACGGGGGGTATACGCCAATGCTTAATTTAAAAATTGCCCTGATTACAACCTATCCGCCGGGCAACGGTTCGCTTAACGAATATGGCTACCATTTCGTGCGCTTTTTGCGCCAAAAAACCGGAGTGGCCGAGATAACGCTGCTGACAGACGATTTACCAGAGGGCCAATCTTATCCAACCGAAGAGACACCGGGCCTAGTGCCTCTGCAAATCATTCCCTGTTGGAAATTTGAATCTTGGCACAATCCTTGGCGGATTTTAAAAGTGATCCGGCACCTTAAACCCGATGTGGTACTTTTCAATATTCAGTTCGCCAGCTTTGGTAGTAAAAAAATTCCCGCGAGCTTGGGTCTGCTGGTTCCAATGCTGGCAAAGGTTAGTGGCTACCCTACAATAGTCTTGTTACACAACATCATGGAGACGATTGACCTGAAAAACGCTGGATTTAATTCTAACCCCTTGATGGAGAAGCTAACGCGGCTCTTCGGCACTATTTTCACGCGCTTACTTTTGACTACCGATTGGGTAGCTCTCACGATCCCTAAGTATGTCGAAATAGTGGAAAAGAAATACCACACCCACAATGTCTTACTGGCTCCACACGGTTCCTTTGAAGATTCACCGGCCCTTTCACTTGAAGCGGAGTTAGCTCAGCCTTTGCAGATAATGGCTTTTGGCAAGTTTGGCACTTACAAGAAGGTAGAACAACTAATTGAGGCTTTCAGATTACTACAGAGCGAGAATCGCCCACCGTTAGAGTTGGTCATTGCTGGAACAAACAGCCCTAACGCGCCCGGTTACCTCGAAGGTTTACAACAAAAGTGTAGCGAAGAAAAGAATATTCGCTTTACAGGCTATGTGCCTGAAGAAGCCGTCGCGCGGATTTTCGGCGAAGCCGCCGTAGTGGTCTTTCCTTACACCAGCACCACCGGAAGCTCCGGGGTATTGCACCAAGCAGGAGAATACGGCAAGGCCGTCGTGTTGCCTCGAATTGGTGATTTGGCTGAAATTATTAGCGAGGAAGGCTATACTGGCGAATTTTTTGAACCGGGTGATCCTAGTGCTTTAGCGGAAGCTATTGCCAAGGTCTTGGATAACCCGGAACGCCGCCGCGAAATAGGAACTCAGAATTACATTGCTGCCCGTGGGCTGCCGATTGCCGAAGTGGTGGATTGGTATCTCCTGCATTTCCAAGCTCTACTGGAGCTACGCGACCAATCGGCGAACGGAGCCGCACTCCCACAGCCGAGCGGCCAGCCGAGCGGCCAGCCGAGCGGGTCGGGTATAACCATTTTGGATTTTGGATTGGGGATTTTGGATTGTATGGTGGCTATTGCCCTTAATCTAAAATCTAAAATCAAGAAATCCAAAATCGGGTAATGCCAACTGGTTGTGTTAGTGGGAAGGGATTCCATTCCCGAAGGAGAATTAGAAGCTCATGCATTTAGAGTTGCGTAAGATAGAGTCAGTTTCTATTCTGGAACTTAGTGGGCGTTTTGATGCTTACGAAGTGGGGCCAGTGGTGGAATGGATCAACCAAAATATGGAAGCCTTTACCACCCGGTTAGTTATAAACCTTAGCGGAGTCAAATTTGTGGATTCTACTGCCCTAGCAACCCTAGTGCAGGGGATGAAACGCTGTCGCCAACAGCAAGGCGACTTGCACCTCTGCTGCTTACAGCAGCCGGTACGTATCATTTTTGAGTTAACCCGGCTGGATAGAGCTATTGATATTTTTGCGACTGAAAGGGAGGCCGTGGAGACCTTCGGTGATTGAAACTCAGACGACTTTGCCGCTACTGGCTATTCTATTACATTCTCAGCGTCCCTTGCTCAATCGGCTGGCGCAGGTTTGGCTGGCGCGGGGGGCAAGCAGTTTTAGTATCTGGAGTCGAGAGGGTGAATTAGTAGACTGCTGGACTAACCCGGTCTCTTCTAGTCCTTCGGCTGGCCGTTCGGTTGACCTGTCCACTGGTGGTCGGGTTGACCCTCTTTCTTATCTGGTTGCGCCGATTATTGCCCGAAAAAGGTCGCTGGGAGAACTACGCTTAGAAATTTCGAAAAATCGTTTGGATGAACAGCCCAGTAGCAGCCTCGATCAGCTCGAGGCCGAAGCCCTGCTGATTGGTCAATTGGCAAAATTTGAGAGCGAGTTACAAGAAATAACCGCAGAATTAGTAGATCAGCAAGACCAACTCCTAGCACTCTACGAATTGTCCCGTTCTATGCGGAGCCACTTAGGCTTTCAAGAGACTCTGCAAGCACTGGCGGAAGAAGCAGGTCGTTTGGTGGGTTCACAGGGGGCCGTCACGCTCCTTTACAATCAAGGCTGGCCTAGTCAATTGGTTACTATGCAGCGCGACGAGCAACTTCTAGTGGCAGGATACCCGCCCGCACTCTTAGCGGATCATAATATAGTAGCTTTGTTTTGGAAGCTTCAGGAGGGAGGGCGAGAATTCATTCTAAACCCCACCACTCCCGAACAATCTATGGACGAGTGGCTAACCAAAGAGATTCAAAACCTGCTCTTTGTACCAATACTGGTGCAAGATAAGGCTATTGCTAGTTTAGTACTGGTGAATAAGCCACAAGGGTTTACTTCACCCGCTTTGAAACTGGTGCGGGCTATTAGCTACTTGGGTGGTGCCCAACTAGAAAATGTGATGCTCTATCAGGAGAGTTTGGCTCAGGCTAGGGTGAAAACTGAACTCGAACTGGCGGCTTGGATTCAACTGCAACTTTTGCCACGCAGCAATCCTCTCGTGCCTGGGTTAGAGATTTACGGCCATTCCAATCCAGCCTTACAGGTAGGCGGTGATTTTTACAGTTTTATGGTACAACCTGGAAGACCCTTTATTTTCTCGGTAGGTGATATAACCGGCAAAGGGTTGCCTGCCGCGCTGTTGATGGCGATGACTCGTACTGTGTTTCGCAATGCAGCCCAGTTTATGCCTCGTCTACATAACGCGAAGTTTCCAACCAGAATTTTAATGCGGATAAGTGATGATTTATATAATGATTTTACGCAGGTGGGTTTATTTACTACCATTTTTGTAGGTCAGTATGACCCAGCCGCAGGAGAGTTACACTATGCCAACGCCGGACATTCCCCTGTAATTTACTGCCCGGCAAGTGGAAAGGCCGAGCTACTAGAATCGGATAGCCCCCCGGTAGGAGTGTTGCCCCAAATTTTAGCTAAGGACTTTAAGCTAAAATTTGGGCCAGGTGATCTACTTGTTGTAGCTACCGACGGTTTTAGTGAGGCCAGTAACCAAGTTGGAGAACTATTTGGTTATGAGCGTTTACTGGAATTTGTCACTACACGAGCAGCATCTGACTCTGCCGAAACTTTAGGCAAGGAGCTTTTCAGGGCAATCCACCACTTTAGCGCGGGTCATAACCAAGATGATGACCAAACTCTCGTAGTTATAAAAGGAGTCTAAGTTATGATGGTTTCCAGTAAGGTTCCGGGGGATGTGGAGCAACCAGACCGATCACCAGCGGAACGGCCAGCCGAAGGAGCCAGTTCAAGGTCTGGATCTTCAACTGGTTGCCCAGCCGAAATGAATTGTTACGATACTATTCGACTTGATCTGCCTGCTACCTACAAATATTTGAACATCCTAGGAGCTTGCCTGACCGAGATGCTAAGCCGGGTGGAGGGGTTGTCAGATCCTGAGGTTCTTGCTTATAACTTACAACTGGCCGTCCACGAAACCTGCACTAATATCATAAACCACGCTTACGGCGAAACCCGACCTGAGAACAGGATTGAAATTACGCTAAAGCTTGAACCAATACCAAGATCTCTGATAATGGAGTTGCAGGATACAGCAGGAGGTGCTTTTGATCTGTCAAAGATAGCAGAGCCTAACCTAGAAGAGGGCCAAATTCACGGTTACGGACTCTTTCTTATTCGCTCCCTCGTTGACGAGGTAAATTATGAATCCCATTCAGGGAAAAATATATGGCGCTTAGTTAAGAAATTATAGTTGTCAGGTATCGGGTATCGGCTAATTCCTGACACCTAACACCCGACACCTGACACCCGTCACCCACTTAGAAAGGTTGTATGCTCTTATGGAACTAACTATCACCGAACACATCGTTCGCATTAACATTATCGCACCGCAAGGCCGAATAGACGCTTTTTGTGCGCCTGAGCTTCGCAAACAATTTGAAGTCCTCCTCGGTAAGAACGAAATCAAATTTATCCTCGACCTTTCCGCCGTCACTTTCCTCGATAGTGCTGGAATGGCTGCCTTGGTAAGTCTGCTGAAAGCCGCTCGCGAGGCTGGGGGTGACGTAAAATTGGTTTGGCCTAAAGAAGAGGCGGCCCAACGTATTTTACGCCTTACCCGTTTTGATCGGGTCTTCGATATAGCCGACAATCAAAAAGCAGCCCTGAGTAGCTTTTGAGGAAAATTCTATGAAGACAATTTTGCTGGTGGAGGACTCACCTGTCACGCAGCGGATTTTGAGCCTGATCCTAGAGAAGAATGGCTTTACCGTAATCTCCGCGTTTAATGGCCTTGAAGCATTGGAAGCTCTGGATCAAATCTCGGTTGAGCTAGTGCTTTGCGATGTAGGTATGCCGGAGATGGATGGCCTGACTCTTCTTAAACGGCTAAGAGCCGATGAGCATTACAAGTTCTTACCTGTCATTATGCTCACCGCCAGCGGGCAAGATGAAGATCGGATTGCGGCCCGAGCCGAAGGAGCAAATTACTTTCTAACCAAGCCCTCTAGCTCTAAAGAGCTTCTGGATACCGTGAATCAGGTTTTGGATTTATGTACGGTGTAACACCATGAAACAGATTTTCATTCTAGGAGCCTATGGGCAAAATAATCTGGGGGATGATGCCCTATTACAGGTTTTCATTCAACAATTCAGCCGACCGGCCAACCCTTTTGGAGACACAAAATTAATCGTTAATTCGGCTCGACCAGCGGAGACCGCTCAAAAGTTTGGCGTAAAAACGGTGGTAACATACCTAGGCTGGCCCCGTTTTTCCCGGCTACGGGCAATTGTTGGTTCCGATCTGATTGTTTTTGGCGGAGGGAGTTTACTCAAAGAGACCGAGGGCCATTTCCTAGGCCAGTTCTTGTACTTTATGCGCCTGCTAGTCTTATTAGTCTGCGCTAAATTGGCTAACCGACCAGTGGTTATGGTTGGGGTAGGAATAGGGCCATTAAACCGTCCCTTTTTTCGGAAATTATCGTCTCTTGCCGCCAATCTAGCCAGTGCCATTTATGTGCGGGATACCGAGTCGGTTATCTTATTAAAGCAAATCGGAACACGCACCACCATCCAACTTATGGCCGACCCGGTCTTTTTATTAAGGTGTCAGGTATCAGGTGACGGGTATCGGGTATCGGGTATCGGGGATCAGGGATCAGGTGACGGGGATCAGGGGTCAGGGATTCCACCGACACCTTCGGCTGGCCGCGACACCCAACACCCGACACCCTTTCTGACACCCTCGGCTGACCGCGACACCCGATACCCGACACCTAATACCCAACACCCGACACCTTACGTGGTAGCCATTCCGCGCTATTCGTTGACCGCTAAGCAACAAACCGCCTTTGCCAAGGCTTGTGATTTTCTGGTAGAGAAGTATAAAGTTAAGATTTTACTCCTACCTTTCCAAACCGGGTATAGGGCTAAATTCGATGATTTGCCTATTGCCAAAAATATCAAAGAGCAAATGCAACATAGCGCGGCAGCCGAAGTCTGGGTCTCTAACTCTCCCGCCGAACGACCAGCCGAACGACCAGCCGAACGAGCCAGCTCAAGGTCTGGACCTTCAACTGGTTGTTCAACTGGTTGTTCAACTGGTTGTTCAGCCGAAGTAATAGCGGTCATCGCAGAAGCAGAACTGGTCTTAAGCACTCGCTTACACGGCTTAATTTTTGCTGCCAGCAAAAGTGTACCAGCAGTGGCTATCAGCTACGAGGTTAAGGTACAAAATTTTATGGCCGACTTGGGACAAGAGAGCTACTCTCTTTCATTGAGTGACCTTGGTGAAACAAGTGAAAAACTCACCCAAATGCTTGACCAAGTCTGGCAAAATCGCTCTGAGATACGGCATCACCTTCACCAGCGGGTCAATACCTTTCAGACTATTACCCAAGCCAGCTTTGAGGCAGTACGAGAGCGGTTGAACCAACCAAGTAAAACGGGTCTGCTTACTACTGGTTTGTGGCTCTTTTTCAGCATAACGATTGTTAATGCTGGAAATTATCTCTTCAACCTTATTCTAGGACGTTGGCTAGGGCCAGCAGCCTTTGCCGAAATCAGCCTTATTATTACCCTGTTGCTGGCGATAACTTTTATTACCAGCACTTTGCAAACGGTGGCGGCGAAATTCGGCGCAATCGCAGTGGTAGAAGGCGATCTCTCCAAACTGGCAAATTTGCACGGCTGGCTCGGAAAGTGGTCTTGGATACTTGGGGTGGCTTTGCTGCTGCTCTTTGTGGGTGGTTCACCCTTGTGGATGGAGTTTTTCCAGACTACTTCGGTCTGGCCTTTCATCTTGCTAGGAGTGGGCTTACCTATCTATCTGGCCCAAGGGGTAAATCGTGGCATACTACAGGGTCAAACACGTTTTGGTCTACTGGCTTTAAGTTACCACGCCGAGATGTGGACGAGGTTAGGTGCGGCCTTGTTACTGGTAGCGTTAGGTTGGGGAGTAGGCGGTGCTGTTGTCGGCATTACCCTTTCCTTTCTGGCAACTTGGCTGGTGACTCAGCGACGGCCAGCCGGACGGCCAGCCGGACGGCCAGCCGGACGGCCAGCCGACCGGCCAGCCGAATTGGATAGTTACACCAGAAGGAAAGCACTGAAATATGTAGGGCCAGTCGTGGCAGGTCTAATTGGGCAGGTAATTATCAGTAATAGCGACATATTAATTGTCAAGCATTTCTTTGATGCTGAATCTGCGGGACGGTATGCTGCGCTGGCCCTAATCGGAAGAATTGTTTTTTTTGCTACTTGGTCGGTAGTTACGACGAGTTTCCCGTTGGTAGCTCAAAAAGAGCAAAAAGGTGAATCTCATCGCCACTTTCTACTTCTATCCTTGGGGGTGGTAGGGATTATCTCAGCCTTTATCATCGTGGCTACGCTGTTGCTACCGCAACTTATTGTAGAAACTCTTTTCGGTAAGGAATATCTCTCGATTGCTCCTCTGTTGGGCCTCTATGCCGTTGCAACCGCCCTCTACGCGCTGGCAAATGTGGTGATTAGTTATTGGCTATCGGCTAATCGCTATACCGGAACGTTGCTAGTAGCATTAGCCGGAATCATCCAAGTGGTAGCACTCTGGTTTATTCATTTTAGCTTAGAAGAAGTAGTCATGGTACAGGTTTATCTTATGGCTGGACTATTTGTAGTGCTGCTGATCTGGGATCAATGGCTAACTCGATCAAGGGGATTAGGTGTCAAGGGACAGGTGTCGGGTGTCAGGTGACGCGGCCAGCCGAAGGTGTCAGGAATTATCCGATACCCGATATTCTCTACTTGGTAAGGTGTACAAAAATATGTTTCACAGGCGTTCACTCCTTCTTGCCAGTTTGACCGCGCTGCTTTTAGCTCTGATGTGGCAGAGTGCCAGTGCAGATATTCCGGTGGTAACCCATCCGGCGCAGGCGCAGGTACGGCAAATAATGGGTTCTTTAATTGATAGTGAAGCAGAACACGCCTCCGGGGCTTACTATCCTGGTGTCGGTGCTTTTATCACGATGGACTTACTACGTGGGCCTAATTCGGTCAAGAATAAACCATCCTATGAAGGCACTCGGGATTGGTTACTTTATATGATGCAAACCTTTGGGGCTAAGCTTAAGGCCGTGCCACCGGAAGAGACTATTGCAATGTCGGTGGAATTTTACGATTACGCTCAGGTCTCTTTTCATCAGTTGGTCATAGTTAGTACGGCGGCTGATATAGCCAGCCCAAATAAATACAAAATCTGGCTGGACGGTAGAGCATATTCGTCACGGCCAGCCGAAGCGGTAGGAGAGAGTGGCACTGTCGCCACCATTGCACCCTCCCCAACCACTACTCCACTAGCGAGTACCATCGGCAACAAAGCGGTGGCAACAGCTAACCAGACCACCAGTGGCTCGACCACCAGTTCACTGGTCAGCCGAACTGGAAATACCGGAAATGGAACCACTTCTGCACTCTTGGTAGCTACTCCGGGGGTAGGGGCAAGTGACCCCTTGCGTACTCCGCTCGCGGCTCCCTTCAAACTAACTCCCAACTTGACCAACCCACAGACGGCAAGTGACTGGAGGGTGATAAATGGAACGTGGGACTTTAGTTCGCAGGGCTATACCCAGAGTGAATTAGGTAAATTTGATTTGGTAACTCTGTTCAACCAGCCTTTGGCCGGGAACTATCATCTTCAAACCGAGATGAAATTTGTGGAGGGTGAAATGGGCGGAGGTCTGGTCTTCAATACCCCTACCAACAGCAGCAAAAAAGGGGCGCAAATGGTGAGTTATACTGGAAAAGGGGGCTATCTTCAATGGGGCTATTTCGATAATAGTGGTGTTTTCCAATACCAAGGTGGCTTAGCAGTCCCAAACGGTAGCGATGGTCAGAAGCATGTGTTGGAAGTGAAGGTCACCGCCGCTACATATGAAGTAATTTTGGACGGTAAAGTAGTGGGGCAAAAAAATCCGCTTAATGGAGCGGTAGGCGACCAACCGGGCGGTTATGCTGGATTACTCACTTCCACTTCTAAAATTATCTTTAGCAGCTTAATTGTGGAGAGCCTCTAGCCGTCAACAGCAATCGGCTGGCCTTCGGCTGTGGGAGGGCGGCTCCGTCCGCCGATTGGTTTTAAAACCGAGGTATTTATGAGCAAGATAGAGTTAGGAACCACATCTGCACCAATCGTCTCGACGGGAGAGGCTACCGAACCGCCAGTCCTTTCTGCTGGTCGTGAGGTTGAAATCAAAAAAGAGAGCCAAAGTATCCGTCCTAAAAAACTTCGGCAGGTCGTGACGCTACTAGGTTTTTCAGTCGAGTTACAAACCCTGCGAGCGGTGTTTTTGGCTTATCTGGTCACAAGGATATTAGTCTTATTTATAATCTTTGTCTCTTCCAACTCTATTCCTATGCGGGCCGGGAATTTTCTCTATTCCAACCCGGATAATCTGGTGTTGGATGGTTTGGTGCGAGACGATAGTTGGTGGTACACTAATATTGCGACACGTGGCTATAGTATGGGCAATCTTAAAACCGGCGAACAGGGCAATACCGCGTTTTTTCCGCTTTATCCTTTAGCCGTAAAGATGATGGCTGGACTTACAGGTAATGTATTTCTGGCAGGAATAATAGTTTCTAATCTAGCTTTTCTTGGAACCTTGTTTTATCTTTATGCCCTGACCCGGCGCGAATATGGGCAAGAGACTGCTACCAGAGCAGTTTTCTACTTTGCGGCAGCACCTACGGCGGTTTTCTTTTCGGCGATGTATACCGAAAGCCTTTTTATGCTTATGGTGTTAGCTACTTTTTATTATGCTGGGGCCAAACAATGGGATCGGGCGGTTCTAGCCGGGATCTTAGCCTCGGCTACCCGTAATACCGGGGTGCTTATGGCTCTGGTGGTAGCTTTGGAGGGTCTGTCTCAACAGGGAGTACGCTTTTGGCCTCGGCTGGCCGTGAGGGAGTGGAGTCGTTCTGCTTTAAGTTCTCATTTCAAGCAACAAATTAAGCGGACGCTTTCTAGCTGGCGCAGCCTCTTAGCGTCCGCTCTCGTACCAATTGGTCTGCTCAGCTATATGGCCTATCTTTCCAACACCTTTGGGGATCCGCTCGGTTTTATCCACGTCCAAGCGACTTGGGGGCGCGAGGTTTCCGGGGCTGGTATCACCAAGGTCATCAGCAACACGATTTCCACGTTGAGAGTAGGTACCCAATTTTGGGCGGGTCAATACGATGCTAAAACCCTCTTGGATATAACCTTCACTTTGGGTTTTGCGCCTTTGGTAATAGCAACGGTCTTTAAGCTACGTCCCGCCTACAGCCTGTTCGTAGTAGCCACTTTTTTGATACCGTTAAGTACTGGTTCAGTAGGCAGTATGACCCGTTATGTTCTGATGTTGGTGCCTTGCTTTATGTTATTGGCCCACTGGGGCCGTAAAAACTGGGTAGATCGGGTAGTGTTGGGGATATTTTTACCGCTCCTGTGCTACTTTACGATAATTTTCTCTCACTGGTATTTTGCGGGCTAGGCTTGAACCCAAGTTACGTGCTTAGGCAAGGTTCAAAATCGGGAACCTCCGCTTTACAATTCGGGTAGTCCAACCGGAAATTTATTTCCGGTCAAGCCACCAATGAGTACCATCCTAAAGACCAGTCTGCGTGTAAAGCCGGTATGAACCTTGCCTTAGTTCGTTTGTAAAACCAGTTTACGCTGGTTTCCAAGATATGCTAACTAATAACTGCCAATTGAGATGATAAGTGAACAGCGAAAAATTCATGGCGACTACTATTAATAACTTATCTGTTTTTTTGTTTGCTCTGGACACTAAAGGTATTTTTACCTTAGCACAGGGACAATGCTTTGAGATGTTAGGTATAACGCCCGCAGAAATTGTGGGATACTCTGCTTTTAAAATCCTTGCCGGAGTACCTACTGCTTTGGCTGAGTTCCAGCGAGCATTAGCAGGTGAAAGTTTTAGAGTAGCCAGAAAGATAAAAGAACGCTGGTTGGAAACCACTTATACTCCAGTGCGGGATGCCACAGGTAAAATCGAGAGTGTGATGGGGATGGTAGTAGATACTACCGCCTCCAAACACGCTTACGAGGATTTATCTTACGAAAATAAATTTACCCGAACAATAATAAATACAATGGGTCAAGGTTTGACTGTTACTAATAGTGAGAAAATTTTTGAGTTTGTAAACCCAGCTTATGCTAAAATGTTAGGCTTTACGCCCCAAGAGTTAATTGGGAAATCTCCGGTAGATGTCACTGACCCTGAAGAACTCCGCACGGGACTGAGTGCATGGGAGCGACGTAGTAGTGGAGAAACTACTACCTATGAAACCCGATTAATAAAAGCGAACGGCTCTAAGATACATGTGCTTATCACGGGCGCTCCTCGAATGCGGGATGGTAAGTTTATGGGAACTATTTCGGTAGCCACCGATTTGACCCAGCAAAAGGAGCATGAAGGGATGCTGAAGCAGGTTTATGAACAAGCCTTGGAAGCTTCACGGCTTAAATCTGAATTTTTAACTATTATGAGCCATGAAATTCGCACCCCCTTGAATTCAATTATCGGTATGTCTGAATTGTTGGCAGATAGTGTACTTGACTCTGAACAATATGAGTTCAACGCGGTTATCTATGAAGCCGCCCACATGCTGTTAGGGATGGTAAACAACATTCTGGATTTTTCCAAGATTGAGGCAGGTAAGCTGATTTTGGATAATACCGATTTTGAGTTAGCACCATTGATGGAAGGAGTTGTTAAATCGTTGGCTCCGAAAGCGCACCAGAAAAACCTTTCCCTGACAATCTTTTTCTCTCCTGAGGTTCCTCGTTACTTATGGGGTGATGTGGTACGGTTGCGTCGGGTATTGGTCAATTTGATAGATAATGCTCTGAAGTTTACCACGAAGGGTGAAGTTACAATACGGGTAACGGTTGAACAGCCGCCAGCCGAGAATAAGCTGCCAAGAGTTTATTTTGAGATACATGATAGTGGCATAGGACTTTCGGAAACGGTTCAGCGCAAGTTATTTCAACCTTTTACTCAAGGAGATGGTTCCATTACTCGTAAATATGAGGGTATTGGACTAGGTCTAGCAATTTGCCAGCGCCTAGTGGAACTTATGGGGGGAGAGATAGGGTTAAGAAGTGTCGAAGGTGTTGGTACTACCTTCTGGTTCACTTTACCTCTTAAAGCTGGAACTCTCCTAAGTGATTAAGAGGCTTGAAGCTTAGATGGTGGCACTACTTGCAGAATGAAACAAAATCACAATATTTCGATATACCCTTCTGTTCCATGCACCCGAATTTGTTGCCCCTCTTTTATCAGTTTGGTAGCATTTTCTACCCCGACAACTGCTGGTAAGCCATATTCACGTGCGATAACTGCACCATGGGTCATCAGTCCACCAACTTCGGTGACTAGACCTTTTATGGAGACAAACAAGGGTGTCCAGCTAGGGTCAGTAAAGGAGGTAACTAATATATCGCCCTCTGCTAGGTCAGCATCTTCCATGTTTAAGATGACACGTGCGCGTCCCTCTATAACTCCAGAAGAGACAGGTAGACCTATAAGAGCTTCGGCTGGAAGATTTTCTCGTTTGTACTTACCCACAATGATTTCACCATCAGACGTGATAACACGTGGGGGAGTTAGTTTTTCATATAATTTGTACTCGTCTTTTCGTTCGCGGATAATCTGGTAATCCAGTTTAGTTGTGCCTACTACTTCGCGAAGTTCTTCAAAAGTGAGATAGTATATCTCTTCTTTTTCATGAATAACGTGGGCTTGGACGAGTTGTTCGGCTTCTTTCAGTAAAGCTTGCTTATAAACAAAGTAGCGATTAATCATGCCGTATTTTGGATATTCACGATAACCAATGAAATTTCGGACTAGGTTAATCATTCGTTTGGTCTCTTGGGCTTTTCGTTTACCACCCGGTAATTGCTCCAAGCGCTCTAATAACTCTTGTTCTTTTTTCAAAGCTTCCTGTCGCCCTTGCTCAAATTTCCGATGGCTGGCATTAGGCTCAAAATTTTTGAGGTTACTGAGAATCATGGGGAGAAGTGTAGTTGGTTTTTCGCTCCAACGAGTTTTAGTAATATCTATTTCTCCACTACATCGCATTCCGTATTTGCGGAGATAAGCATAGATAGCGTCTTGGGTCTCCTGTCCACCATCAAACTTAACCAGTTCATCCAAAAAGTTGTCATCTTTTACATGTTGTAAATAATCAATTACTTCTGGATAAGGACGAATCACATCTGCGACATCCAAGAGTGCCAGACCCATTTCCGAAGTAATATTGTTTGGTACAGATTGAGAAAGCGTATCTGCTGCGTTTTTTTCACCTAACCACTTCAGCATTTTTTCATTGATCCATGATGAAGCATCCATAGCAGCCATAAAAACACCAGTACTTTGGGGGTTAAATAAAATCTTCTTTAGTTGCTGAATATCCTCTAAGATAAAATCAAATAAATTCGCTCCTGATTTCGTTTGAATGTTTTGTTTTAACTCCTCTATTGAGGCTTGACTACTCTTAATCAAATCAGAAACGATGGTCGGATCGTTTTCAAATTGTGTTTGAAAACCCAAAGACGATATACCTTTATTGCTTTTACTGGGACTCGGTACTTCTTTACCATCTGGTGACGCTTTGATAAAATCTTCTCGCTCTATGATGGTCAGGAGTGCGTCTTTTATGAGTGGCTCGGATTTTCCCAAGAGATCTATTAACATTTTTCGTCTGACAGGCGAAGCCAGATTAGGTGTTGCATCCACAAACAACCTTCCACCAGCTTTACGCATGGGTGCGCGGGTCGTTAACAGGAAAAAAGACAATCCCAATGGTTTAATGGGATCGGTCATCATTTGTTGATGACCGACAGATATATAGACGTGATTTTCTGAATCATTCGCTTCAGGGATTGGGTATAAAGTAGTGATTGGTCGGCTCTGGACAATATAAAATGTATCCTCAACCAAACACCATTCTATATCTTGTGGGCAACCAAAATAAGCTTCGATCTCTCTTCCTATACGTGCGAGTTGTAAAATTTGTGGTTCCGTAAGTGTTTGAGTCTTTTGCTGAGCAGGAGCGATCTGCTGTCTCTCTGTTCCGCCTTCTTTTAGTCCATAGATAGCCACTTTTTTGGTGGCTATCATCTTAGCAACGATTTTCTCTTCCTGTACTTTATAACAATCGGCAGAGACCAAGCCAGAGACCAGTGCTTCTCCCAGTCCAAAACTGGCCTCAATTGATAGCAGCTTTCGGTTAGAAGTAAGCGGATCAGCGGTAAATAAAATCCCTGAAGCCTGTGGGAAGACCATCCTTTGAACGATAACGGATAAATAAACTTGGCGGTGCGGCCAGCCGAGCGGCCAGCCGAGGTCAAATCTATTTTGTATTCGGTAGATTACCGCCCGATCCGTAAATAGGGAAGCCCAACATTTGCTGATATGCTGCAAAATTGCTTCTTTTCCGATGATATTTAAATAGGTCTCTTGTTGACCAGCAAAAGAGGCAGATGGTAAATCCTCTGCGGTTGCGCTGGAGCGTACTGCATAGGCAGTCTTCTCATCAAGCCTAGAAAGGTAGTGGGTGATCTCTTCATTAATGTCTTCAGGTATGGCTATCCCTTCGATGATCCTACGAATCTCCCCGCTAAGTTCACCGATTTTATCTCGGTCTTCCACCTTTAGAAGCGATAACTGATTAAGTAATTCGTTAATCGAGGATGTTTCCCCAATGATTCTTTTAAAGGCTTCAGTAGAAATACAAAAGCCGTCTGGTACGCAGATTCCTTTAATTTTGGAAAGTTCCCCTAGGTTCATGCCTTTGCCACCAACAACCCTGAGCTTTGTTTTGTCAATATCACTAAAACCAAGCACAAAAGAACTCATAATTTTGATAACATCCTTTCCCTAAAAGAACCCTGATAACAATCCTACCATATTAAGCGTTTTTTCGTCCACAATCTTTGAGGATTGTCAGTTTTCAGGATATTTTTCTTCTTTCATTTCCTTTAGTAATCCCTAAAAAAACGAAATAAATTAAAAGTAGCAGTAAGCTTAAAATACTCAACCAATTGCCTAGAAACATGAGCGGCGTATCCTGAAGCCGAACTGTAATGGCGTATTCGCCGGGCAGCAGATTAAAGGTGACTAGCCGGGTGTGTGTGGTGGCCGTATTTGGATATTCCTTGCCTTGCTGATCGGTGATTTTCCACCAGCCCTCATACCAGAAGAGCGGTACAGTCACTGTGGCTGGACGGCTGACCTGCGCTTTTAGCTCATAACTATCGCTTCCAGTAATCTTCCAGCTTAACTGGTCGGCACTACTTAGCGGACGGTTATCCTCAAAAATGGGTGGACGGTATTTTGAAACCTCCCCTGGGTTACTGAGACCCTTTGGAAGATATAGCACATCGGCACTAACGATTTGTTCGGTCAAGGCTTTTTGACTGATTAAACCGTTGAAACTGGCGGGCCAATAGGTCACTGTGAAACTATTGAAACAAGCGTAGAGCAACAGGCCAAAAGCGGCTAAACCAGTTAACGTCGTTACCCAGCGGAGTTTGAAAGAGACCGCCAGTCCAGCAATCAAGGGCGCAATAAAAACAATGATAGGGTTGTTGAGGCGGTAGGAAAACTGAATAGCCGTCAATACCTTGAAAGTTTCCCAGAAAGGTTGGGAGATCGGATACATTAGAAAAATGAGCAAAACAGTTAGTCCGGTCAACAATAACAGGTAAGGGCGGCTAGAATTGCGCTGGTAAAATAACATCAACAGACCAGCCAAAGCTAACCAAAGAGGGAGGGAGCCGAAAAGGCTATATTCAAGCAACAAAGGATGAACAGGCTGCCAGAGTGTAATAAGAGTGTTGGGCCAGCCAGCATAAAACCCGGAGGTTGATCTAAGGTCTGCGCCTGCCGTAGCTAGAGTTACTTGGTTACTTCCTAAAGTAGCCGGAAGCAGGAAAAAAGCACTCAGGCTAAAGGCAATAATTCCGGCTATCAGTAAACCGCGTAGCCAGCACCACCACTCAGAGTATCCTGCCAGCACCTGAATGAGTATTAAGCCTAATAGGTATAGCCCTCCGACAAAGACTAAAAGAATTAATTGTGGGTTGTTTGTTAGGGCTAGGGTCGCGCCGCTCAAGCCTAACCCTATCGGAAGAAAAAAGTTACGTGGCTGGCGGATGTGCCGGGTCAGAAGCCAGAAGACCCAGGGTAGAATACCGCCCGCCAGCCCGTTAGCAAGTCCGCCTACCGAATAAATTTCGGCTAGGTGGTAGGGATAGTAACAGAAAGCCAATCCGCCCAGAATGGCGGAGCTACGATCCCGCACCAGTTCCAGTGTCCAAAAATAACAACCAAGTGTGCCGAGTATCACGGCTAAATACTGGGTTAGTAGCATACTGTTGTTAAAAGTCATGCCAAGCAGGTGCGCGGACTCAGCCACATACCGGCTTAAAGGCGGGTAATAATTGAAGACCGGGCCGCCTTGTTGCCAGCAAAAATCGGGAGCCCAGCGCGGATAAAGGTTGCCCTGCCTAATCATCCGGTCTAACTCGTTTACCCAATAGATATAATGCTTGCTCAAATCATCGGTGCGTGGCAAGCGTCCCTGCCACAGTCCCCAACCAATTCCAACGCTCAAGCTGAATAAAAGCCCGGTGTTTTCCCAATGGTTGCTAAATTTATGCTGAATTACCAAGGTCAGCAATAATCCCCCAGTGACAATAAAAAGGGTCAGGGTGAATGAACCTAACGCCAGACTCCAGAAGACCATTAGCACCCCAAATACCAGCAAGCCAAAAAAAATAACGGCGCGGCTCCTCAACCGCGCTTGGCTAAAGAACTGCTCGTTACAAAGAAAAGCTGCTAGGGGTAAAACAGTCCCCCATGCAACATTAGCACCGTTGAGGGCGAACCATTCGGGTAGTAACAAACGCAGCAAGACTATCAGTAGCAAGCAGATCCCGGCCATTATCCAAGGGAAGCCGTATACTGTTCTTTGTTTGAAAAAGTAGTGCTGGCTGACCTTCACTTTTTTAATAGAAAGCCGACGGCCAGCCGAATTGAAAACCAGGTATAACAGAGTGACTAGCCCTGACCAGCCCAACCAGGCGGAGAGGGGAGGTACAATCAAGCCAAACCGACCGGGCTGGGGTCTAATATAAACCGCGCTAACCAGCACCCCCAAAGAGCGAGGATCACCGGGAGACTGGAATAAATCGCTGCCGATTAAAAGGCTATCCGGTGTAAGCTTTAAACCGAGCGGTGGGCCTTGCACTTCAAAAGTAAGACGACCATATTCGTCTGGGGGTAGACTGGCATTATTGGCACTAAATTGGAAAGTGGTAGGCTTACCGGCTGAAACAGTGACGAAAGGTTCTTTTCCGTCAGAACGGGGAGCCAAACCGAATAGGCCCACCTGATTAGGCCATCCTACCTCCGGGAGGAGAAGCTTAGCCTCCTCATAGGTTGTCCAGCGGAAGCTAAAATGCTCGTTATGTTCGCTATCACCGAACCCGCTAACTACCGCCCATTCAGACTCATTTTGCCCTAGCTCAAGGCGATAAGTGAAAGGAAACTGGTAGACTAAACCCAGTAAGACCAAACTTAAAATCAGGATAATTCCGGCTTTTTTACTAATTGTGTTTAGCCTCATTAATGATTACTCCCCTCGGTTATGCAGGCATGGGGTCTTCCTTTGCTTTGGGGCTCTGACCATGTTCTTCACGTTTAGGTCTTCCACCGCTATTAGGCTATAGCTTAGAACAACCCAGGTTACAATGTCAAGATTGTAATCAACGTAGCCTGGTTTCGCTACGCGAGAACGGTGCAAACTGGTTTCGCTTATAGTCAACTGGTTGCCACTGCCCCTGAAGGGGCGTGGTTTTACGCGATTAGCTATAAACCACAAACCACCTTTCGTTTAGCTCCGTCAAGAACATCAACTAGCAAACTTGTAATTTCGGTGTGACTGCTTGGTTTGTAGACTGGTCGTAGACCAGTCTACGGAAGGGATGGAACTGTAAATTAGGAAGGGGAATCAACTGTGGCATATCAATATATTTACGAAGTACCCCCAACACGAAGCTCTTTGACAGAATATTAACCTAATATTACACTTAGCAATTTATTACTGGAAGATAGGTTCAAATATCAGATTCTGATTGTCTGAAATTACACTTATCCATCTACCTTAATATAGATTAAAATCATGTAATGCCCTATTCTTAATCAAATTCTATGATATAATCTTTTTGCTGATCTGAGTATGGACATTTAATTTGGTAAACCTTCTTTGAACTCAATATAAAGGCAAGATCTTTAGCCATCAATGCTCGGATCAGTATAGCTCATTAGGAAAGCAGAATGATAAAGATAATACTTTTAGTTTATTTTAGAAAATAACGGCACGTAAGAGGTTGGATTCATGACAACAGAAAACCAAACAAACCAGCGATTTATTATGCTAGTTGAGGATAGTGACGAGGATTATAAGACCCTTTTGTGGATTTTTAAGAAATTAGCTGTTACTTATCCCATTATTCGCTGTGAAGATGGTGAAGAATTGTTAAGTTACCTTAAATGCGATGACTGTGATAAAATTATTCAGCCCGCGATTATTTTGCTGGATTTAAATCTACCTGGTATTGATGGACGGAAAATTTTACAACGTATTAAAGAGAACGAGAAGTTTAAAGTTGTACCAGTAATTATATTAACTACTACTTCCAATTCTAAAGATATAAAATATTGCTATCAAAATGGGGCGAATGGGTATATTATTAAACCATTAAATTTAGAAAAATTTATGCGTACAATACAAATGCTGCTAGACTACTGGTTTGATGCGTCTATTCTGCCTGATATTCGATTCGCTTAGCCACAATTTCGGCTAAAACCAGTATTCTACCAGATCAAAGTTGACCAGATTAACCAATAGGTTTCTCTTTTCGTAGAAGGGTCTCCTGAGTCTCCTGATCTTTTTGGCCTTAACACCACTGCATCTTCTACAATTACATTTTATCCGTAAAGGGGAGATTTTGAACCTGATTAACCAATTCTTATTTAGCTACAGTTACACTTATGGTATAAATAATCGCTTAGCGCATAGCAACTTGTTTGACAAATTGGTTTGGTTGTAATATTATGTATAATAAATTGATCTGATTCAAAAGTGCTGTTCTAGTTTTACATGCTTGTAGTTCAAGAGATCCTATATTGGTAAAGCCAATTTGAAGCATGCTTGAATACTCAGGAGGATTTTGCCTTATCAAGGTGAGGGGTCTGTCTATGAAGTATTGGCTCTGGATTGATTGAGAGGCTATAATAGCCAGGGAACGTTATCCCGACTCCGATTCAAAAAGTAGGGATGAAAAACTAACCTTAATGAGTATAAGCAAGTTATTATATTTTTTATTTAATGGAGAATTAGATGCCAGGCTCTTCCAAAGGAAATTTTAGTAGTATACGCTCTACGATGGAGCTATCTACCCTTTCGGCGGTAGAACTATTTGCCCGTGGTGGTCTCTCAAAGGTACCATCACCCTTGAAGGCTTTTTTTGAACCGCTCCTCAAACCCAATTTTCTGCACCTATTAATCAAAAGTACTAGAGCCCCCAGAATCGCCTTATATGGTAGTGCCGATTCTGGAAAAGCTGAGTTGATCAATACCCTTAAAGGTAAACAGGGTGCTTCGATTGAAGAAGAGATTAACTTGTTTTCAGCTGCACTGGACTATGATAACGAGAACCGCTTTTTAGAGTTTGTGCTAGTGGATCGTCCACACGAAAAGGCCGAAAGCACCGTAGTGGAGCAAGCTATTAAATATCTACTTGATAAAAAAGTTGACCTATTATTAGGTGTAATGCCGATTGGAAAATCAACTTTTACTCAACATGATATTAACTTCCTACTGCTCTTAAAAGAGAATTACCTGAAACGGTTTGGTTTAGAACTTCCGATTATTTTTGTTCTAAATACAAATGACCCTAGTAAGATAGATAGTAATTGGGATGTGCCACAAGAACTTAGCACTTTTCTCAGTTCTACTTACGTTTCAGCTTGTACCACTTGGAAGGATGAGAAGAGTAGGTTTAGCAATATAGAAGAGTTGGTCTCAACCATTTACGAGACGTTACCTGACTTAGCTAAGTTTGGGTTTGCGACAGGGACAAAGTTACAACCTGTGAGGTTGATTGCCTCTCGAGAGCTTATCTGGGCTACGGCGTTATTGGCAGGTGCAATTTGTTTTATACCCGCTCCCGGTTTTGATGGGGTTATGCTCCGCTCCGTACAATTACATTTGGTTGAATTAATTGTGCGGTTGGGTGGTAGGAGTGCGGATTCAGAAAAAAAGTCGAGCGACTTTATCCACTATTTGCGGCCTTATGGAATAAGCAAGAAATTCTCCCTCTTTAATAACCAAGTGGCTAAAATTGCCGGACCGCTCGGTTTGCCGATTAACCTTCTTAACTCTGCAAATTATATCGGTACTACCCTAGCTATAGGCGAAGCCGCTATCGCTTACTTTATAGAAGGTCTGGCTATAGAAGAGGCTAAAGACATTTTTGAGAAGCTAGACGAAGAGACCAAGGAAAAATTTAGGAAAGCATTTTCACGAAGTCGTAAAGAGCGCAATCCTAACGAAGTATTTCTTACGTTTAGGGCATTAGGAGACGAGTTTAACTCCAACACCAAGCGTTCTTACCAGAAAAAAGAGCAGTATGACCTAGCTAGTTCTGGTACCTCTTATATACCCATAGATATATTGGAAGATGATTAGGGGTATCATCGCAACGAGCAGTGTAACGAGCAGTTCCAAAATTCGGGGTAGGGCGTATTGCATACGCCCGAAATGGGTAGGGTTAACTTCGTAACGAGCAGGCGGCCAGCCGACCGGCCAGCCGACCGGCCAGCCGACCGGCCAGCCGACCGGCCAGCCGATTCAACTGGTTGTCGCTACGGGGCGTATGGCAGTAACTTGGGTTACAACCCCTACCTATGTTGAAGATACGATTAGGGCTCTTGTAGTTTTCGTTTAATAAGAAAGGTGAGAGAAGATGACGACAGACGCAAATGACAAATCAGCCAGTTCGGTACAACAATTGATTGACAGTACCAAAAAATTCAATGACACCGTGATAAAGTCCGGTGAAGAATTGGTCTCTAAAGTCAGCCCTTCGCTGGCAAAGACGCTGGTGAGCTTTGACCATACCTCCAAGAAGGTTCATTTTGGCCTGTGGAAGGGCTACTTTGGCTTGCTAGATGGCTACTTTGGCTTTTGGAATAATGCGCTGGGAAGTGTGGCAAACGCCGTTTCAACCAAGAAGGAGCCTACGAATACGGAGTCAGTGAACAGAATAGCAATTAATAAGGAATAAGTACCCTAAACTGGGCAGAGCCTCTCGGCGGTCTGAGAGACTGAACCCTACTTATACGCTTGGGTGTTTGGTCTACAATTACATTTCAATATATTAATGTTATTGTAGACCGTGCTTTCCTTTAGTGATAAATGAATCTAAGGCAAGGTTCAAAATCGGGAACCTTCGCTTTACAATTCGGGTAGTCCAA
>JACAUC010000538.1 GCA_013390945.1 Candidatus Chloroheliaceae bacterium | reverse complement strand
CTTCCTGCACCGATTGACGGCAGAGGCCGGTGGCTTGCGAAATATCGGTATAGCTCGCCTCGATTCCGCTCGACTGGTCGTTCGACTGGTCGTTCGACTGGTCGTTCGGTTGACCATCCGGGGCGGATTGCGCCCTTGCTAGGAAAAAGGCCACTAACCGGATCGTACTGAGATTTTCTGACATGAGAATCTCTTCCAAGAAGCGGCGAGGCACGATCACCTCATCTTCTGAAGCATAAGCTTGCATAAATAACTCTCCCTTCTTTTTCAAGGCAAACTTTAAGAAAGGGTACGGCGAGCGGCACTCCTGCCACTTTTGGCGGAAGGGACGCTACTCGCTGCGCCCGTTGTTATGGTTTTGTTGCTGATTGGAATCAAAAAGCGGCTTTTCCCCCTAATTTGTTTTGATACAAGGGAAAAGCCGCCGAGAGAGTAACTATGCTAGAATACTCACTTAGCCTTGTTCCCTGGTAATGTCAGGATATGGGGTTAGCGGTACGTGATGGCGTTAACATCTGCGTACCGCAATAGGCCACTATTCAAATTCTATGTTACATGAGAATAATATCCCTTTATAGGGATGTTGTCAATAGGTCTTACACATCTTTTAAAATATGTGAGCGAGTATTTTTATAGACCTCGACCGACATTTTTGTGGTGACCCAATTACGACCAATTTTTTTAGCACGTAAGCGACCACTTTGAGCAATTTTTTTCAGATAATCCTGAGTTAAGCCGGATAGCTGTGCGGCTTCAGCAAGTGAAATAAGTTCACCGATGGTGAGGGGGTCTATAGGGGATGTGGGTTGGTTTTCGTCTGTCATTCTGGTTGGTTTAGGGATGCAATTTGTTTATCAGACCGGATGCTGGTGTTATGTTATCATGTTGTGGTCTTTTGGGCAATTGGGTGGTAAGGGAAAATCAAGCGACGGAGCGCCATCCCACGAAGCCGGGCCATCTTTCAAATATGGTGGTTAATCAAGATCAATGGGCGGAGCCATATCCAACAATGCCGAACCATCTTTCAAATATGGTGGTTAATCAAGATCAATGGGCGGAGCAACAATGCCGCCATCTCCCAAGACCAAACTAAAGGGAAAATTTGTTTGTTTTCTTCTGAAGTATTCGCCAAGGGGCTAGGGTAAAGATTTATATCTCCGAAACTTCTCGGTCAGATAATTGATATAATTATCCCCACCGACCTCTAGCAAAATATCTTCCACTTCAGGCAAAGGCTTGCGCCACAACCATTCGGTCTTGAGCCAAAATCCAGTCACTACCTCAG
>JACAUC010000537.1 GCA_013390945.1 Candidatus Chloroheliaceae bacterium | reverse complement strand
AGAAAGGATTGCTGTCAGTGGAGTGCGGAAATCATGGGAGGCCATTGAGATAAAGTTGGACTTGATAATGTTCAATTCCTTCTCTTTTTCAAGGGCGCGGCGCATTTCTTTCTCAGCCTGTAATCGTTCTGAAACGTCTAGGGCTACCCCAATAACGCCAAAAACCTGCTTGCCTCGGCTGGCCGCTTCTTCTTTTATCGGGGTGAGCGAGAACTCATAAGCCTTGTCCTTTATTGGTATGATAGCTTTGACCACTTCACCTTCCATCGCTTGACGGAGTTTGTTGGCTATATAAGTGTCCGTTACATTAGAAGGTGCCTCTATGGAGTGTCCTATCAACTTGGTTGAATCTATCCCTAACTCTTTGAAACCTTGTCCTTCGGCAACAGTAATCACTCCGTTCTGATTCACCGCAATGAGCATCATGGGTATATTGGAAACCACCGTCTGCAGGCGGCGTTCGCTTTGGCTCAAGGCTTCCTCTACCTGCTTGCGGGCGGTAATGTTGTTAATAACGGCAATCACACCCTTAAACTGGTTTTCCCGAAATAGGGGTACACCAGTAACACTCACATAAAGAGTGCTACCATTGTGGTGGATAATCCGATTTTCATACGTGCTGATTTCACCAATAGAACGGCGGCTAAAAGCATCGGCTTGGAGATGCCGATCCTCTGGGTGGATGAACTCAGCGGGGTTTTTACCGATTATTTCCTCTAGGGAATAACCTACCATCTTAGCATAGACCGGATTCACAAACTGGAAGTCTCCTTCAGGGTTAAGGATGGCTAGACCCTCTCCCATCGTATTCACTACCAGTTGGGCAAAGTTACGCTCCTCTATTAGGAGTTGTTCGGTAATTTTACGCTTGATTGAGCTGGTAAAGATTTCGCCTAATACCTTGAGAAGGTCTATATCCTCGCTACTCCAAGTCTTTTTGGTTTTAACCGCTTCAAAACCCAGAAAACCCAACGGTTTTTTCTCAAAAACCAGTGGTACCATTAGCAAAGACTGTACTTCTTGATTTTCCAGAGCCTCCCGCTCATAGTGGGCTTCTTCCGGTATCAAATCGAAATTGGGAAGATTGAGATTTCCAAATTGCCTTATCTGACCCTCAATCCAAGGAAAGGAAGCGAGCGGCAGGTTTTGGAGCAGTTGCATATGGGACGAGATACCATTTTCGCCCCATTCGTAGGAAAGGTTCATCTGTGTGCTATCCTCCGAAAAGAGAAGGATAAAGGCGCAATCCACCCTAGAGAACCGACCAATAGCCGCGAGAGCCTGATT
>JACAUC010000536.1 GCA_013390945.1 Candidatus Chloroheliaceae bacterium | reverse complement strand
TAGGTTGACCGTTTCCGCTCACCTCCATCCGGCTCGGTAGCTCACGTCCTGTTGCATCGTAAACATACAAGCCGCCATAGCTAACAGCCTGACCCAGCTCCGAAACCAACGTTAGATTGGTTCCGGCACCTTGGAAGAGGCCACCTGTTAGGGATAATTCGAGGGCCAGTTCGTTCCCACCTTGCACGTTAGACCCCGGCCAAGCTTGGCTCAAAGTAAAACCCTGTTCTAGCCCACTGGCAAGATTGGCGTACCACTCCGTCAGGCCCGCCCCACGCTGATACTCCACTCGGTTGGCCTTGATTTGGCCTGCCGACGGAGGGGCTACTGTTGCCAGAGCCTGCCCTTGATACCCGATTCCGGTCAAGTTAAGGTTCATACCATTGAGGGTAACGCCACTAGTTTGAACTCTCCAACTGGTTGCCCCGCCGGGGGGTCTGGACCCCCCGCCGAACGAAAAGTCCAACTCTTGACTTGGGTTGTGACCTTGCACTTCCCCTGTATCCTTTGTCACTAAATGGTAACTACTATCACTAGCCGCTTCGAGGTTTTGGGTCTGCATCCAAGCGGCATAGAGACTTTTCAGTAACTCGTCCGAACTCTTCGTGGCATCGCTCACGGTTTGAGCCCTATTTTCCCCCTTGGTCTCAGCCGGGGCATTGGTCTCATTAGTGCTGGCTGGAACGGTTTTTGTACTGACAGGGCTGACTTGACCTTTACCAGTCGGAACGGTTTTAAAGATCATACCGTCTTTAGGTATTAAAGGTAGGAGGGCTAAAAGTACAATCAAGATCAGTCGTATCACTTGGGCTGGTCGGTTTAGCCGAACGATCTGCCGTTCGGCCTGCGGATATAGGAAGTTGTTATAGAGCATAATTTGAACCCTTTCTGTGATAATTCAACCGCTCATTCAGCGAAGCGGCTCTGCTATTTTGGGCCGGACAGGTTTTAATTCTTAATTTTAATGGTAAACGGATAAACACCTGTGCAAGCTATTTTAGCATTAAGTATATCACAGAGTAGGAATAAGGGCCAAATTTTTTTCTAGTAGTGATTCCTCCCCTTTCAAATTAACTCTTGCTCTAATAAGTCTTTGATGGGTAAAATAATAGCCTAAAACGCCAAGAGGGTTGCGCCTAGAAAGGTGCAACCCTCAAAAGATTTGGTTTTCGACTCTATTCGATAATCCCTTTAGGCTACCGCTTCGGCCACTTGTTGTACTAACTCTACCTCAAGGGTGATTTGCACCTTATCACTTACCATTACCCCGCCGGTCTCAAGGGCAACGTTCCAGCTTAGCCCAAAGTCTTTACG
>JACAUC010000535.1 GCA_013390945.1 Candidatus Chloroheliaceae bacterium | reverse complement strand
CAGGCCTTTGAAAAACAACTAGAGAAAAAGGCCAATTTATGGTAGTTTATTGCGCATAACTTGTTGTGATTACAGGAGAATGTTATGCGCGGTTCTGCCGAGTCAATGGGGCCAATGTTCGTTTATGTCACCACGGAGCAGTTCGTTTCCAAGAATCACCCGCTACGCTCAATGAAACCTCTGGTTGATGCCGCTCTTTCAAAACTCGATCGTGAATTCGATTCACTGTACTCATCTACTGGCAGACCGTCGATCCCACCCGAGTACCTGCTGCGCGGCTTGGTGCTTCAGTTCGTGTATTCGGTCCGCAGCCATGTCGCTCTGATGGATCGTATCAACTCGGACATGGCCTTTCGATGGTTCATCGGTCTGGCTATTGATGACAAGATCTGGGATCAGAGTGTGTTCTCCTACAATCAGGATCGCCTGATCAAAGCGGATATCGGCTGCCGGTTCCTGGAAGAAATCACAAGGCAAGCCGAAAAGAAGGGACTGCTCTCCAATGATCACTTCTCTGTTGACGGTACCCTTCTTGAGTCTCTGGCTTCCATCAAAAGCTTTCGCCGCAAAGATGGAAGTGATTCCGACAAACCTGCTGGCGATTTCAAAGGAGAGACGTTCTCCAACAAGACCCACCAGTCGAAAACCGACCCCGATGCCCGGCTCTACAAGAAGAGCAAAGGCTCTGCTGCCAAACTGAGTGTCATGGGGCATGCCATGACCGAGAACGAAAATGGCTTTGTTACCCAGATTGAGGTAACTCACGCCGATGGTAAAGCCGAGCGTCGTGCGGCCAAGAAGATGACGAAGCGCCAGAAGGGGAGCCGTAAAAAGCGCATCACCGTGGCTGCCGATAAAGCCTATGACACTTCCGACTTTGTCGAAGAAATGCGAGAACTCAACGTTACACCGCATGTTGCCAGCAAGAGCAAGGGGACGGCGGTTGACGGTCGCACCACCCGGCATGCCAGCTACCGGCAGAGCCTGAAGGATCGAAAGAAGATCGAAGAGTTCTTCGGCTGGGCCAAGGTCATAGCCGGATTCCGGAAGCTCAGACACACAGGGCTGGAAAAGATCAGATTCTACTTCAGTCTGGCCGCTGGCTGTTTCAACTTGGTCAAGCTGAGAAATCTCATCGCCCAAACGTAGGAGAGGTGTGCCCGGGATGCCAAAAAGGCATCAAAAAAGGGCAAAAACGAACCAGATATCGAGTCAAAGAGCAGGAAAAACAACTTGCAAAGCTATTAATCCCTGTTCAGCAGGTTACCAAAAAATGCTGGGCGGGAAGCAGGGTCAAAAATAGAGCCATTTTTCAAAGGCCTG
>JACAUC010000534.1 GCA_013390945.1 Candidatus Chloroheliaceae bacterium | reverse complement strand
GAGCAAGCTAATGGCTAATCATCAAGATCGTGTTATTACCTACGTCCCACGAGAAGAGAGTGGTGATGGTAAAGAGATGGGGTCATTGCGGCGCGGCGTGAGCTTCTACACTAATCAGCTTGGCATGAATTTCACGTTGGTGCTGTGCGTTTCGCTCTTCTTTCAGGTTTTTGTAGCCGTCTTTATTGGTCTGAACGGCATACGAACGCTGTCAGTGATAAACCACCTCAGTAGCTCTACCCTTGTTATCAACGGGTTATCCTTACTGCTTGGCCTGATTACTCAAGGGCTAATCATTGCGGAGATGGCGCAGGTAGTGTGGCTGCGACGACCAGATAAGCTCAAGGTCAGGCTGATGAGCGATTCTTTTTGGTGGTGGGTGATGCTACTCGCGCTAATCATCTCTACCGGGATAGATTTTTTCCTACTCTTTTTGAGTGTGACGGGTACATCAGACCTAGTCGCTGCTTGGGAAGTAGCCTGCAAGAATCAGATGGCCTTTGCCACCAACTTATTGTTCACTATCCTGAACCTGCTCACCCTTTTGCGCTGTGCTTCCGTGATGCGAACTAGCACGTCGGAGGAGATCAGGCAGGAGGTAGAGGAGCGTCTCAAGGCGATAGCCGAGGAGATCTTGATAGATGCGGGAGATAGTGCGAGGCAGAAGGCCACTAAGGTGTGGAGCCAGTTATCGGTAGACCCGCAGCGTTTTATCCCTCTGCACGATAGTGTCTTTGAGCTAATCAGCAAGCAGCATCCAGAATTAGTGCCTTCTCAACTTGGTGGTGAGGGTTGGGCTTACGATTTTAGCGGCAATACCTTCGCGGCCTTGCCACCTGATGTGTATCGCGCGTTACTACGAGCTAAACAAAGTACTAAAGAGCGTCGCAAGGTCTCCACCTTTGACGATAGTGGTTCCCACCTCTGGCAGGCTGGGCCGGATGATTTGGCCGGACTGGTTGGTTTTAACTTGGAAACGTTTGGCAAACCGGGATTTGTAGATATGACCGACCCAGAGCAGCCTCGATTTGTGACGCGCCCTATGAATATGGGCGCGGTAGGAAATCTACCTGCTCCAGCCCCCTCCGCCACAATGGTGATACCTAACCCCAATCAGACTATGGCCGGAGCTAGTGCCAGCAGGCTCCAGTTTAACGAGGCAGGCCAGATCACGAGGTTAAGTGCCGGAGAATATTCCAGATTTGTGACTTACCTGAGTTGGATATTTAAGCAAAAGGAGAAGGTAATGTTCCAACCTACCCCGGACGTTCCAAATATAGTGGAAGCGTTCGAGCGTTACGAACTTGAATACCACTATGGCGA
>JACAUC010000533.1 GCA_013390945.1 Candidatus Chloroheliaceae bacterium | reverse complement strand
TTTGCAAGTTCCTAAGCGATCTCCCTAGTTCCACAATCTTTGTGGACTGTAAGGCTTTTTTAGCGGTAGCTTCAGCTTCCTGCTTAATCTGATTAATGGCATTAGCCTTCTGGTCAGCAAAGACTATGCCAAACATTTCGTTAAGGGTCTGTTCGGCAGCGGTCGTTTCCGTGAGCTTTAATATCTTAGCGGAAATATCTTTCTGCGTGTTTTGCTTATTGGTATTACCCATCCCTAAGTAGTTGCTCTCAGTGGATAATTGCTTCTTTTGCTTAGAGTTAGCCGCTCTTTGCTTGCTCGTCATTTTTTCGGGATCGGTACTATTTAACTCAATCTGCTTTTGGGATACAACATCAGCTGCCGTATTATTAGCCCCCGCAGTTAGGGCCTTGCGGTTACTCTTAATCTCTTTATTACCACTGTCTTGTACTTTTTCCACTAGGGTTTTGGTCAAACTAGACGTAACGTAAGGCAGAACTACCATCTCAAACGAGGAAGCAATTGGCCCACTTGTCAAGCTAGTGAGTAATTCTGGATTCTGAGAGCCATTGAGCTTTAACACATCCGCATAAGCTTCCTCTAACCTACCTTTCAATTTAGAAGCCTGAATAAAATCTGGTTCTTGGTTAGGGGTAATGGGAGCCAACCGTTTAAGCGGAGACTCTTTTTTAAGCGGAACCTTTGGATTAATCGGTTCCAACCTACGGGCACGGTTCCTTTTTTGGTAAGGAGCCTCGCTTGGAGCGGCATCGTCATCACGCTGAACCGTCCCCTTGTTGAGAAGGCGCATGACTGCTTGATTACCAACGGTTGTTTGTAGTTGTATGACCTGATTGGGACTTAACCGACGAGGATCGGTCTGGGCCTGTTTTAAAACCGACCACATACTTTGAGGGGATTGTTCCTGTTCCTGCTCAGAAGATTCAGCCCCGGCGGTTTCAGGTTGGGCGGTAGTCTTAGTCTCAGCGTGTTTTGCTTCCATACAAGGTATCCTTTAGTACAGCTAGATATTGAGTTTGAAAGTTCAAAAACATTTAACAATATTAGCTTAAAACAATAAAAATTGTCAAGCAACTCAAAAAAGACCTAGGCTTATCAAGCCTGTCAAGAGTCTAATAGAATGTTCTACTAGGTAAAGGGTTCACCCTTGATTGGACGAGCGAACCCAAGACTGAATTTATTATAGCAAAGAAATTGGGAATTGCAAGGGGTACTTTAGAATGTTACAAAATCTTCAAAAAAGTCCCAATATAGGGATTAGAATTCATACATAGGGATTAGAATTCATACATAGGGATTAGAATTCATACATAGGGATTAGAATT
>JACAUC010000532.1 GCA_013390945.1 Candidatus Chloroheliaceae bacterium | reverse complement strand
CAGTAATTTCCGGTTAGGTCTTTGCATGTCGTCGTTTTGACTTTATACGTTTGTTTTTATTAGTTTTTCGTGTTCTTTGGCTTTTCAGGTCTTCTGCTGCTTCATTAGCAATTTGATTACGCAATTCTCGTACCCTGGCAATGCTAACCGGTTCGTTATGCTGTTCCCGGCAATAAATGGCCAGTAGCAGATAGGTGATGAGACCACCAAGTATTTGAACCATGAGTCCGTATTCGCTTCGGGCTATCAGGTGATACACCTTGAGATGGCGCTTCCACCAGCCGAAGAAGGTCTCTATGTTCCAGCGAAGCTTATAAACCTGGGCCACTTCTTCAGCCGTCAGGTCGTAACGGTTGGTCGCCACCCAGTAATCTTTACCGTCAATATGGTAACCAACAAGGCGCAGCTCTTTTTCAGTCCGGTTTATACCTTTGGTGCCGAGAAGCACGGCATTGTCATAGAAGACAATACTGTCAGGATTGACGGCATTCTCCCTGATGACGGTTTTGTGTGTATTCTCCCTGATACGGCAAACAAAGAACTTTTCGGCGGATTGCCACTGATCAAAGTGGTCATGGGACTGATAACCACGATCCATGACGCCTGTTTCGCCCTTTTCGATGATCTTGTCAACAAACGGGCGTTCACCTTCTTTGCCGTCGGATAGATATATCTTTCGTGGAATGCCACGGTTAATGTCGAAGCCAACATGGGCCTTGGCCTTCTTTGAACCGTTTCGGTAATCTGCCCATTCCATGGACAGAACAGCGTCTATCAAAGAACCGTCTATGGTTACCAGTTTGCCGAGCTGTGCATATTCGGCAGGGAGTGCTTTACCTGCTTGTTTTACAAGATGGCTGAATACTTCGGAAAGCTGTTCAAGGCCACGAGTATTGATAGCCTCAAAGAAGGAACTCTTCTTGATCCCTTTGGGAGGCGCAACACACTCTTTGGCAAAATCATTCTGCTCCAGTGCCTGAAGAAGTTCACTTCCAGAAGAGAATTCTTCCAAGTGATAAAAGATCAGGGCTTTAAGCTGATCATCAAAGGACAATTGCAACGGGCGGTACCCCCTGGATTCAAGTTCATTGCTCGACTTGAATCTCTCAAAAACAGGGGCAAGAATCAAATTGAAAGCACGTAATTTTCGGCGTTGTTTCAGCCGCTTGAATGGTCGCATGTCGTAACTCCTTTAATATTGGATAGTTACGAGAGCGGGCCGGCCAATTTTTTACTTCATGTCAAGCAAAAAATGCGGCATTACGCTGATTTTACAACTTTTTTACATTCTCAAAGAACAATGCAAGGACCTAACCGGACGAAGCTG
>JACAUC010000531.1 GCA_013390945.1 Candidatus Chloroheliaceae bacterium | reverse complement strand
ATCCCGATTTTGCTCCACACCTCAGAAATGAACGTGGTTAACAGAACCTTCAACTGAGCCCTTGTAGGAGGGATTTCTAATCCCGATTTTGCTCCACACCTCAGAAATGTAACCAAACTTAGGGTTATTCGTTATTATGTGGAGAGGGTGTTTTATTGATAAAAGCGACTAACGGGGTGAGACTGTGAAAATTCGGATTACTGTTTTATTAGGATTGATGCTAGGGCTGAGTCTGGTATTGATGGCTTGCGACCAATCGGCGACTGGTGATGGGACTCTTGGTTCGGCTAAATTGGGTATAAACCCTCTATTAGTCTCCACTCCTAGTGTAGTAGCAAATTTATCTCCGGTGGATTCGCTGCCAACTAGTACTGCTCTTCCGACCGATACTGCTATTCCAACTAGTACTACTATTCCAACCAACACTAGCCTTCCAACTAGTACTACTCTACCAGAGCCTACAATTACACCGCAAGCATTAATCGCACCTAGCCCTACCCTAGAATTGCCTCTCCCTACAAAATTCCCCACTGCCCGACCTGTGGCGGTTTCCCCTACGCCTCCGGCCAAAGCCACCACTCGACCACCCCTCCCGGCTACTACCGTTCCGGTCAAGCCCACCGTTCCGGTTACGGTTCGTCCTACGATTGCTACCGCACCATACACCGGAGCCTTGAGTGAGGTAGTGCGGGGTAGAACCGGCCAAAAAAGGGTGGCACTTACGCTAGATGCGGGCTCCGGAGCCGCTCCGTTTCCCAAAATTTTGGCGGCACTGAATAAGGCGGGGGTAAAGGTTACTTTCTTTCTGACCGGGGCGTGGGCGCAGCAGAATCCTACCTATGTACAACAAATGGTTAGTAGCGGTGATGAACTTGGCAACCATACGTGGGATCATCCCGACCTAGTTGGGGTGAGCGATGCTCAGATCAAGGATCAGATCGAGCGCACCGATGCCCTGCTTTCGCGCTTTACGGGACACACTAGCCGTCCACTTTGGCGAGCGCCGTTTGGTTCGCGTAATGCGCGGGTAATGAAAGTGGTTAACGACTTGGGTTTTCGTTCTATCTTCTGGACACTTGACAGCCTTGACTCGGTGGGCGACCCTAAAAGCGCGAAATTCCTGATAGACCGCATCACCGGACAGAGCAATACCCAGCTTGACGGCGAGATAATCTTGATGCACATTGGCAACGCCACGACTGCGGATGCTTTACCCGCCATTATCGAGAATTTGCAAGGGCGCGGCTTCAAAATAGTGACCGTTTCGGAGTTGTTAAGCTAAGGCAAGGTTCATACCGGCTTTACACGCAGACTGGTCTTTAGGATGGTA
>JACAUC010000530.1 GCA_013390945.1 Candidatus Chloroheliaceae bacterium | reverse complement strand
GGTTTTAGCCGCCTCTGGCCTGATCGAATTAGAGAAGCAGACTTTAGCACGAGCTAAACCGCAATCCATACCTTTGCTGCGTCTATTGGGCAAGGTAAATTTTGGTCGAACCGGAGCAGAAGAGACCACTACCGCCTTAGACTTGGGGGCCGAGTGGAGCAAGTGCTATCCGGGTAATAGTCCGGCGAGTGGTTGGTTAAAGACGGAGGCCGGGGAAACTCTCTTTTCTTTTACTCACTCCAAAAGTTTGGGCGAGAAACTAACCTTTGACCCTTGGCTACTTTTTCGAGTACTAAGCGTCTGCCATCCTTTGACCAGTTGGCAAGAATTTTACAGTTGTCAGCTTTCGGAGGGTCTTGTAACACTGGCACGTAGGCGCAAGGTAACGTTTGAGCAGGTTTTAAGCTATTTGGAAGCGGGAATTGGTCAAATTTTATCGAGCGAGGTCTCTCAAAATATCAGTCAGTGGTACAGTAAGGGAACCTATTTCCGAGCCAGAGCAGTAATTCTATTAGAGGCGGAGACCCAGCAAGCCCTGAAGCAGTGTCGAAATGATCGGCGTTTGCGAATTTATCTGGAGAGCTTAATTTCGCCTCGTTTTGCAGTGGTAAAAGCCGGAGAATTAAGACGCTTACAACAAATGATGGGGCGGCGTGGCCTATTTTTACAAGTGGAAGAGAATTTGTTGGACGCTAAAGTACAGGGAAGGGGTCTGATACTAAAGTTAACCCGCGCACAATTGCAAGAGATAGTCGTTGGTCTACGCTACTACCGCGAAGAGCGGAGTCAGCAGGGCTATTTCACTGAAAGTTTGGATGAAGCCTTGAATACAGTGGCACAAGCCCTTTCGGGACGGGAGCAACGAGAAGCCCAAAATTTGGTAGCGCGTTTTGAACGCAAAGAGCAGGTTATTTCGCAAGAACGTCAAGAGGAGGAAGCTATCCTTGAGGAGAAGTTGTACAAACAGTTAGAAGAGGCTCTAGTAACGGAAGCGGAAGTGCTAATTGAGTATCGAACGCCAGGTAAGGAGGTACAAAAACGCTGGGTTGAGCCGTTAGAATTAAGAAAAGAGGGTAATTACTCTTATTTAACCGCCTACTGCCATCTGCGAAAAGAGCAAAGAGTCTTCAGATTGGATCGAATGCGGCTCTTAGAAAAGCGGCTAAACGGCTAGAAAAACCTCGAAATAGGGGCATCTTGTTAACGTGATGTTAACAAGATGTTGCCTAAATGTTAAATTTTGGAACGGTTCGATAATGGCCTTATTTAGGGCTTGACAAAGCGATAAAAAAGGGGTACAGTTACAGAGGTAGTTAATCCCCAATGGGGTTTGAAAC
>JACAUC010000054.1 GCA_013390945.1 Candidatus Chloroheliaceae bacterium | reverse complement strand
GTCCAGATCGAACACCGTTAGAAAAATCTAGTCAGAAGGAACAAGCGAATCAGCCGTTGAACGTGAATTCAAGGTGTTAATCCTGATTTTATGGGTCAAATGAGGCTGTTTGTGAAGTACGCTCTTTAGTAGCCACCTCTTATCCTCCCAGCACGGGGTGACTCTGCACGAGTGAAAGAGTAGACCCGTTTAGGAGAGGTTTGTTTAGATTTGTCTAATTCTAAGCATCTTCTAGCAACCTTTCAAGACTTGTGTACCAAAGAATAGTCTAAAAACAAGTTCAAGGCTAGTATTTAGCTTCAAAGCTAATGTAGTCACTTGATGTTAGCCTCTGAAACTGTAAAGGAGATGGAACTTTGCCCATAGATCGAAACCAATTGTATCAGTTTTGAAGGAAAAGCTGTTTTTCTTAACCCGTTTAGGTATAAATGTGGTATAATTATTGTAATATTAAATAACCCTACTGTTGTACCTTTTCTATCTTGAATCACTCCAGAATAATCACCTATTGCAACCGGAATTAGTACCTTTGAAGTATTCAAGCACGTTTTGATTGAATATTATCAATAATAATATTTGAAACAGAAGAATAGGAATAATGAAGAAGAACGAAATTCTGATAAGCCTACTCAGTTCAATGCCGTTACTACCCTCGACCGTACCAGTAGTTGAAATAGAATCAATCTTAATCGTAGACACCAACTTTCCAGCACCAGCACCAGCATTAGAAGCCGAAATATCCACCAAAACTAGCGTCCAAGATACTACCCTACCAACAGAAGCTTGGCTTAACGGCCAGCCGAAATGAATGAACCAAGTAGAAACGCAAGCAACAACCTAGCCAGCTATCGTAAAGAATTGGTGTAAAGGTTCAATCTCATAGCGAGGTAGATGCCTTTCTTCCGACACGAGTGCAACATCAAAAGCCAACCAATCCGGCTTGCTCCTTTGCTTTTCAAATAATTATCTGATTACGGAAAGATCGGAAATCAGCGGGAAGAAAAGAAAATGGACACTACGCAACCGCAACCGCAAAGAGTAGAAACGATTAAAATAAACATAGGCGGTTCAACTCAAGATGTGCTACTGGAAGAGTTATTATTCTGGGCGAGAGTAATCTTTGAGGGTACTGGCACTTTCCCTTCTGCCAACGACGTGCTACTAAGAATCGGCCTTAACGCCGTATTCGAGAACGTCCACCATCCAACTTCAGATTTTCCACAAAATAAAATCAATAATACCTCAAACTCAAATGCTGAAACCTTAGAAAAAGCCAGCCCTGAAACCCCTGAAAAATACGATGCCTACCGGAGTTACCAAAAGCCCCTGCCAGGGTTACTACCCTACTTCCTCCGAGTAAAAGAAGCTTCTAATAATGAAAATCCTGAAAAAAGAAAAAGCCCTAGCCAAACCCACATGGCCCCCAGATACAACTACGCCGCATCACCTTACTACGCCGAAGCCGAAAAACTAATCAAGGCTTCCAGCCACCCCGAACTTAGCTTTGCCTGCCACCTAGCCCTAGCTTTAATAATTGCTTGGTCAAAATTTCCCCTCTTTAACGGAATGGGTGGTAGGAACGGCGAATGGATGACCCTCTCCGTCCAGCAATGCGCCAAAGAACTCCATTTGAGACCACAACTATTTAGAGGGGCCATTTATTCCCTGCAAAATGCAAAGCTCATCGAGCCTGGACAAATGGGAACCATCGAAATAATTAGCAAAAAAGAATGGGAGCGACTTAAATATGATGTAGCGACACTCAGCCCCGATCTGGGCGGCGGAATACACGGCTTCTGGAACGATAGATCAGTACAGCTAAAAAATTGGATCTACAAGCTCAACGTTCCTACTTCTTTTTCATTAGACTTACCTGCCTTCAATCCGTTTGTTTCCGTTTTAACTGCTGGTGAAACTACTCGTGAAATGGGAAGCACGTCAATCCCACTGGGCCAACCCGAACGGAGTGGCTTGAAAAACAAGAGAGAAGGGGATGGGAATGACGTGGAGCGACGTGAAATGGGCCAAATTGACCAATCGGAAGGACTGGGAAGGACTGGGAAGGACTGGGAAAGACGTGAAACGGGCCAAATTGACCAAATAACCGCACAAAATGGCCGGGACAGACGTGAAATTAGCCTAGAAGCCATTCCCACGTCTGTCCCGGAACCCGTTAACCTTGCAAACCCCGCATGTATTATGCCAAATGAATATGAATATGAATATGAGAAAATTATTTTTTTAAACTTTGAAGAAAGAAATTCTAATAAGCTTCCCAAATACAATACACCGACACCCGACCCTGACACAGCACCCGCTACAGTCACCGCCGCAGAACCCGTAGTAGAACTAGCACCAGCACCAGCCGCCACAGAACCCGTAGTAGAACCAGTACCAGCCGCCACTAGAAGAATTGATCGCTTAACGCTTAGGATAGACGGAATAATTAATCCGTACCCCGAGCGAAAAGCCAAAATGGAATTTCTAAAGAATGAAGCCATCTTCTACAACACCGAAAAGGGATTAGATATGGGCCTTGACATACAAGGGGCTATCGCTTTAGCTGTCAAAAATCGCCTAACCCTAGACGGTATAAAAATACGATACGAACAAGTTAAGAAATTTCAAGATACCTACCACATGCTAAGAAATCCACATGGCTTTCTGTATTACGCCCTTGAAAGAAATGTGGATCTAGAAAAAGAGATGGAAGAAGATTTCGCGCGATTTGTAGAACGGCATAACCGAGCTATTAACGACGACCAGAAGAGAAAGGAACCTAAAACCAGTGGGCCTAAAACCAACAACACCGGACGAGGAACCGGACGAAGATCAACAATGGAACCTGTTGGAACAACAACGGGAACAACAAAGACAAAAGTACCTCAATGGCCTGAAATCGGATCAGTTATTTTTAACCCAGAGAACGGATCCGAAGATCGCATCGGACCTGATGGGCAGCCCTACAGCGTCAGCGCAGAAGAAATCAGACGTGAAAGGGAAAGCGCAACCCAGCAACTTTGAAAGAATGAGGGATCAACTAACTAGAGCAAGTACAGGATATATAGATTTCCTTGAAAAACTACCACAAGATCGTCAGGCTCCCGGCCCAACGCAATGCGAGCAAAAGGGTTGCCAAGGATATTTATGGCAATGGTATGGTTCATTAAAACTTGACGTTCTTGATGCCGGATGGAAGCAGATTTCTTGTGATTGCGATGAAGGACTAAGAAAAGAGGTACAGGAAAACCTTAATAACCTGCGGGAAAAGAACCTAATACGCTTCAAAGAGAGCGTAATGAAGAAACACAAGTGCCTCACGCTTGAAAGTTTCGACATTACGAACAATGCCAGTTGCCAATGGTATACAAAAGTAAAGGAATGGTTTGAAAACTGGAAACCCAGCCAGACCCAGACCAATACCGAAAACCCAACCAACCTAACACTAATGGGAGGGGTAGGGGTAGGCAAAACGGGTCTACTGATAGCTGGTACAACCCTTCTAATAGAAAAATTTGGCGTTAGTGCGGAGTTCATTACAGTTGAAACTTTCGCCGATAAAGTATGGGGCAAAGGGGGAACGCAACTACTAACCCAAATGAAAACAGTCAACATTCTAATAGTTGACGATCTAGGGGCAGGGCATCCTGACATACAAGATAGCAAAGAAAAAAGCCCACTAGGAAAACTGTACGGTGTCCTAAACGAACGTTGGGGAAATGGACTTACCACGCTCACTTCCTCCAATTGCACCAGTAAAAAAGCTTTTCAAAGGGCCATCGGAACGAGAAACTTCTCTAGGCTGCAAGATAATTGCAGCTTCGCTCTTTGCTTAGGCAAAGATTTAAGAATAACAGAAAAAAGCACTTGGCTCTAATAGTTAAAGAAAGAAGATAAAAGGGGAGATAGGAGTTTAATGAAAAAGAAAGTCAAAATAGTCTACTGCCCATTGTGCCTCAGTAATAGAATAAGTAACTATAACGGAGGATATGCGTACACCTGCCTAGACTGTGAAAAGGAGCTTGATTTCGTACTCACGCAGGCAGAAGGGGAAAGGCAGATCAAATCGGCTAAGCTAAAAGCAATGCTGATAGAGAGAATAGAAAGAAGAAATAGACCGGAAAATTTGTGATACTTGTAAGACAAATTCAATTAGATATAGCTGAACAGCTTAGACCAGAGGGAGTTTTAGATGCTTAAAATAAATTCTAAAGAGATATGGGAGGAAGCTCGTCGGGCAGGTGCTTTAACTCCTGAAGTAGAAGCCCACCTTGCAAGAGAGCGGGCCGCAGGAATAGAAATTCTGTTGAGCGATCTTGACAATCGAGAATATTTTCAAATGACAAGGGCGTTTGACCACATGACGGATGAGCAAGTGAATCGGTTGGTTGATGGACTTGGCGGTCTTCGGTTGGCAGGGCTTATCGGTCGCCTAAAACCCTATCAAGTCGAGCGGTTATTACCTCATATAAAATCGGAGAAGCACCGCCTGTCAATCCAGAATTTGATGACGGAACAATAAAAACAAAAAAGAGGGGGTTGATTATCTAATTTAGATAATCAACCCCAAAGTAAGAACTACTACTAACCAACCTCTCCAAACAAAGAAGCCCCACTCAATAGCATAAGAGGTGGAAAATTAAATTATTGTTTGTTGGTATCTTTCCAATAAATGGATTAAAAACGTAATCCAAGACTTAGGTGAAAATAGTTGGCGGGAAAACAGAAATCTAAGAAAAAACCGGATTGGGCCGAGGCTCAAAAATTCTGCCGAATGAGTGATGAAGGGGTAATTGTTTCCTGAAAGGAACACATTACGGGTTTAGTCTTCCGCCAAGTATGCTCATTTTCTACTAAAGGCACTTTACCATCCTTAAACAATTGTACCTTTAGAAGGCCACAGCACGGCCTTCCTACAGACCGACCCGGACACCAAGCCGAACGTCCCGTACAATAGGGCGCATAACCTCGCCTAGTTAGTCCGCTTAATATTTCATTGGAAGGGCTGGCGAAGCTATGACCACTCGAAGAAACCAGACTAATTGCCCCTTCTTGTAAAAATACTCCCGCTAGTTCCAAAGGTATACCATCGTTTGCTCCATGATGCGGCACTTTGAACACTTGGGCGCGTAAATCGGTCTGAGTAACCCTGACCCCTTCACAGGTAAAAAACGGATGCTTTGCTATTGTACGCCAACTAGTAGTCAAAGCATCCGCTCCCATTAGTAAATTACCTCGACCATAAGTTGCCAAGGCGACTACACTCAATCGGTTGTAAGGTGGCCGTCCTTTGATCACAGGCGCAGTTTGCTCCTGTTCAAGTTGTTCTACCAACCCCATAATTTGATTAGAAAGAGCGGTCTCATCCAGAACCACTTGTCCGCTTTCAGCCTGACCTTGATTAAGTAAGCGTTGGGTGGCAGTAGCAAAGGCTAAAAGATCACGCCGGGTGGGGCCAAGTGCAACCAACCTGAAGTTATGAGCGGCTTCTTGCCAGAGAATATCACCTGCCGAAACTATCGCGGTCTCAGTTTGGCCGGACGCTTTTTGCTTTAACAACAATTCACTCAACTTTGCTAGGTTCTTGCGCCCTAATGCACCGGGTGGCGAAAGGAATAAATTTGGTTCAAAATCACTTAGCAAGGCTGGTAAACCCTTGGCATGGTCATTCTCAGGGTGAGTGAGCAACACAAAAGCCAGCCGACGAACTCCTTGCTGCTCTAAAAACCCTTTGAGATCGGCTACTGTAGACCACAGTTTTTCCGCGTTACGCAGGGCAGGGTTGGGTGTTACCAAACCACAGTCAATTAAGCCCCAATTACCAGCCGGAGTTTTCAATAACAAACAATCGGCATCACCCGCGGGCCAGCAGTAAAAATCCAGCGTGGGTTCCAAATTGGTGAACTTACCATTAGCCAAATCTTTAACGGGAGAAACATTAGCCACCATTGAAAGTTAGACGTAACCTTCCTGTTCTAGTTCGACCATTACCTCGGTCAGGTCTTCTTCGGTTAAGGGTAGATCAAAGTCAGGCAGCTTCTCTAACGTTAAGGCGTGTTTCTCCAAGTAGGTCGTCCTTTGTTCTATTGCTTTGTGCGTTTCAGGTGGCACAAAGCCAGGAAGGTAGAAAAGCAGCCGACTATCAAATTGGTCTAAGGTGGCTTCAATCCGGGCAATCGGAGTATCGGCCAGATTGCACCCCATCCATTCGAGGGTCTGATACTTTATCTCGGTTTCCTCTTCGTAGGCTAGTTCAGCCCCGCCAATGCCCCCTTCAGTTTCAAGGTCTGTGACTCCAAAGGTGTACTTCAAGATGGCCCGCATATATCCTTCAGGACTATGACCGTCACCATCCACATAACCTGTTTTTACTTCAGATACAGGTGGTACTACTATCGGGATTGACCTAGGCGAGGTTAGACGTGACGCACCAAGAGTAGCACCAGTCATAAAAAGCAAGCGGCGGACTTGTTGCTGTACCAAAGCCAATCTGTACCAATACTGTTGCGTTTGGTAATCTACCCGGCTAAACCAATCTAACTTTAGACCGCCCACTTTAGCGAATTCAACGTTAATGGCCTTTTCCGTATCAGCTATCGGCCAGAAGAGGCGGTTAATAAAAGCGAGTGTTACAGGCTGACCGATTGGTAATTGTCGTGCTAGACTTTGCAGAACTTCGTTGAAAAGCGGGGTTTGCACCAGTTCGCTGATTTCCAGCCTTAATCGCTGAGCCAGACCGCCCGTTTGTGGTTGTTCCTGACGAGCTAAAAGAGCAATCAGATCAATCACCAGTGAGGGATAAAGTGAGGTACTCATCGCCCGACCCCATAGAGGTGCGCCTTTAGGAAAGAGGTTTTGCTTAATCAGGTGAGTACGCGAGTTAGACTTAAAGCCAAAACGCCGAAAAACTTCGTCAATGGCGTTAGAAGGCAGCACGGGCAGCAATACTACGGGCTTAACTTCGGCATTGATCTGGTTAGTTCCTTCAGCTTGCACACTTGGGCCTATTTGCTGAGTATCGTGTAAAGCCTGCTCAAGAACTTGGCTTATCATACTCTCCTCCTCATCCTAAAAGGGTTAGCCACTCTACCGCTTATCAACTCCATTATAGCATACATTTGATACTTTCTAAAATGTACATTTCTTTCTCTTTAATCGTGTCAGCCCCTCCGCTAATTATAACTGTAAAGTTGAGTGTGTTAAAATAGAGCCAGCTTGGTGATCCCTTCCAATGTATAGGATATATTAAACAAGCACGAAGATATTTTCTCTAGTAGGTTGAGTTGAAATCCAATTCGGGGAACGAAACGAGAGGAGTGAGAAAGCTAAAGTGGACGGAAAGATATGTTTGGTAACGGGCGGTACGTTTGGCATCGGTAAGGCTACGGCGGCTGGACTGGTTAAACTGGGTGCAAAGGTTGTAATTGTGGGCCGAAACTCTCAGCGCGGTAAAATGGCCCTCACTGAAATTAAGGCTCAAAGTGGCAAGGGTGAAATCGAATTTATAGCGGTGGATCTCTCTTCGCAGACCACGTTACGCCAGTTTGCCAGTGCCTTCAACGAGAAATATCCTAGGTTGGATGTACTGGTCAACAACGCAGGCGGGCTTTTTTTCAAACGCCAACTTAATCAGGATGGGATCGAAATGACCTTGGCACTTAATACCCTAGCTCCCTTTCTGCTGACCCACTTGTTGCTGGATCAGCTCAAAGCCAGTACCCCTGCACGAGTAGTCAATGTCTCCTCCGAAGCACAGCGAGCCGGAAGTTTGGATTTTAGCAATCTTCAGGGGGAGAAACGTTATCTCAACTTTCAAGCTTATGGTCGTTGCAAGCTGGCCCTTACCACCCTGAGCTATGAGATGGCTAGGCGGTTGGAAGGAACCGGCGTAACGGTGAATGCTTTACACCCCGGTGGAGTAGCCACTGGCTTCGGACAAGGTGATTCTCGCTTGCTGATGGCTCTATTCAAGTTGGCAAAACCCTTTCTGTTGACTCCAGAACAAGGAGCCGAAACTTCGCTCTATTTGGCTTCGTCGCCTCAGTTAGAGGGAGTAACCGGCAAATATTTTATTAAAAAGGCCGAGGCCACCTCCCCGGCTCAGTCTTATGACCGGGCCGTGACACAGCGTCTCTGGAAGTTGTGTGAAGAGCTTACCCACCTTCCCGCTTAATGGGGTGCAATTTTCGATCCCGACCAATGAACACTATTTGCCTTTGCTCTATCTTCAACTGTACAGATTTTGTGTACAGTTGAAAGCTGAGGGTATTTCGACCAATGCTCTATCTAAATGCGTTATTTCCGAAAGTGTCTTGCTTCCTTGATAGCAAGCAGATGGGCTATTCTTTTGTCCAACTCTTCTTCGGAGTAATCTGGCTCTTTATCATTGTCTCGGATGGCTTCTTTTACCGCCGCAATCTCTTCTTGGTGGGCTATTTCGGAAAAGGGCGGGTAAGCCGCTTGGGTTTTAGCAGAACTATCTACGGTGGTGAGTTCGATCAGTTCAGTTACATCAATGTTGAGGGCTTCCGCCAATAAACCCAGCGTTTTAGCGGATGGCTTAACCTTACCATGCTCAATTCGATTGATTGTGGCCCGATTGATCCCACAGCGATCCGCTAACTCTTGAATGTTCAGCTTGCGACGGCTCCGCCATAATTCGAGTTGGTTCATCCTTTACCTCTTTTCAAGTCTGTGATTGACTATTGAATTGTAAGAGGGAAGTCCCAACCTGTCAAGCAATGCGCTATAATGTTCTATGTAAGTTTACCGCTTGCAGGTCTCATGGTATTCTATGGGGGTTAACTTTCCTGAAGAGTGGTGGTAATTGTTATAATAAGTCAGGCGGCTCAGGGTGCTGAAAACCGCATAACCAAGCAGTAGTAGAAGGTTAGGTCTATGTCATCAAAACCTAATTCCCACCAAGCACAAACAACTAGCAGTAGTGCCAATTCACCCACCACGTCCACGCCTAACTTCAAAACTCTGAGTGGAGTGGTAGAGCGGGTCACCTTCCAGAGTGACGAAACCGGATACACCGTTGCCCGTTTCTTGCCGGATCGTCCCACAGACCGACAGGCCACAAATAATAATTCCACTTCTGCTTCGCCGAGGTTCCGCGCTACCAAAGGGGATGACAATTTATTGACGGTAGTGGGTACAATGGTGGGGGTAGTGGCTGGGGAAGCCCTCGAACTAACCGGGTTATGGCTACAACATCCTCAACATGGCTGGCAATTCAAGGTGGAGAATTACCGCAGTGTCTTGCCCGCGACCGAACAAGGGCTAAGAAAGTATATGGGAAGTGGCCTTATCAAAGGGATTGGCCCCAAAACTGCCGATAAAATTGTGGCTCATTTCGGCTTGGAAACGCTCGATATACTTGAAAATACTCCTGATCGCCTGATCGAAGTGCCTAAATTGGGCAAACACAAGGTTGGACTGATCGCTAAAGCTTGGTTGGAACAGAAGGCCATCAAAGAGGTGATGCTCTTTTTACAAGGTCAGGGCATCAGCACTAGCCTAGCCGTTCGGATTTATAAGGAGTATGGTGACGCTTCTATCACCATCGTCAAGAATGAGCCTTATCGTCTGGCCCGGGAAGTCTGGGGGATAGGCTTCAAAACTGCTGATAAGATTGCTCAAGCCCTCGGTTTTGCCATTGATGACCCGGAGAGGATTAAGGCTGGAACACTCTATGTGCTGAGCGAGGCCAGCGATAGCGGCGGTCATACCTATTTGCCCCGGCCTCAACTTGCCCTTAAAGCAGCCGAACTGCTGGGCGTTACGCCTGAGCAGGTAGAAACTGCGATTGAGGGTCTAGTCTTGGATGGCGGAGCGCAAGTTGAAACCTTGACCGTAGACCCAACGGACGGAAGTAAGGGCTTTGTGCCTCTGATAGCCGTTACCGTTTACGAGCCGGGCAAGACTGCGGCCACTAGTCAACAAGAGACTAATGTTGGTACAGGCGCGGCGAATGTAACAACGCAAACCACTGCCAAGAAAGTAGCAGCTAAACCTAACATCCTCACCAGTGACGTAGCCACCTACGCCACAAAGTCCCCTTCTTCTGCCAGTGTTCCGACTGCGGCGGCGTTACATGAAAGCGTGGAAGTGTATGTTGGTTCAACGCCCACTCTTTCGGCACTGCCCGGTGAGCAGGCAGTCTACTTGCCACCCTTCTACTTTGCCGAACAGGGTATCGCCAACCACCTGCTGCGCTTGGCTCACTGCTCTCCTCAACAAGATCGGCTGATTACCCTAAAACAAACCAACTTCGCTACGATGTTTGAGTATCTGACTACCAAAGAGAGCTTGAAACTAGCCGACCGACAGGAAGAGGGGGTGGTGATGGCTCTGACTAAACCAGTAGGCGTGTTAACTGGCGGGCCTGGCACGGGCAAAACTACTTCGATGCGGGCCTTGATCCGGGTGCTGACCCTCAAGAAGAAGCGGATTATCTTGGCTGCTCCCACAGGCCGAGCGGCTAAACGGCTAAGTGAGGCCACTGGCCTAGAAGCCAAAACCTTGCATCGTCTGCTCCAACTCAAGCCGGGCGGAAAATCGCAATATGACCACCGGGCTAATCCTATTCCGGCAGATATTGTTATAGTGGACGAAACTTCAATGCTGGACACTTTGTTGATGAATAACCTACTCAAAGGAATTGCCACTGGAACGCATCTCCTGTTAGTGGGGGATGCCGATCAGTTGCCCAGCGTAGGAGCGGGAAATGTACTGGCCGACGTAATCGGCAGCGCGGTAGTACCAGTGGTCAAACTGGAGCAGATTTTCCGGCAGGGAGAGGGTAGCGCAATTGTTACCAACGCCCACCGAATCAACCAAGGTCAAATGCCTCTAATGGGTAAAGAGATTACCGATTTCTTCTTCTTTGGCGAGGATGACCCTGAATTAGCCGGAGATTTGGTGGTAGATTTAGTAGCAAAGCGTATTCCGACCAAGTTTGGATTTAAGCCAGAGGAGATTCAGGTCTTGTCTCCGATGCACCGGGGTAAATGCGGAGTAGGCTACCTCAACGAGAAGTTGCAGGAGGTACTCAATCCGCCTAGTGAGCGCAAAGGGCAAAAGCAGTATGGTGGTAAGCTTTTCCGGGTAGGGGATAAGGTGCTACAGTTGCGTAACAATTACGAGAAAGAAGTCTTTAATGGGGATAGCGGTGTAGTGATGGAACTTTCGCACGAGGATCAGGTCGTCACGGTCAAGCTGGAAGATGGTCGAGAGGTAGAATATGATTTTGGTGAGTTGGATGAATTGACGCTGGCTTATTCCATCAGTATCCACAAGAGTCAGGGCAGCGAGTACCCGGTCTGCGTTATTCCACTGGCGATGGGTCATTACATGTTGTTGGAGCGCAAGCTAATTTACACGGCAGTCACAAGGGCAAAGAAACTGGTAGTGTTGGTAGGCTCAAAGAAAGCGTTGGCAATGGCAGTACGGAACGGGCCAAAGCGTGAGAGCGAGGAGGGTACACTTCTTTCTGCCGCCCCTAACAATAGCGGTAAAGATAGCTCCTCTCACCGGGCGGGTCGTTATACTGGACTGACCGTTCGCCTGTTACATAATCAAAACTAAATGCTTTGTGAGTTTCAGGTGTCACAACGCTTGGGAGTGTAGAAAAGCAGGTGGCGATCAAGCGGAAGGAGATTTAATATGACCACTTTTGTGGCTTTATTTCGTGCCATCAATGTAGGAGGTCACAATAGAGTAGCGATGGCGGCACTTAAAAATATGTTTGAAGGGCTGGGATTGAGAGGGGTATCCACCTATTTACAAACTGGCAATGTGATATTTGAAAGTGCTGAGACCGCTCCACTATCACTAACCGAACAGTTAGGAAAAGAATTTGAACAAAAATTTGGCTTCTACGCAGATGTCATAGTCCGAACCTCGGCAGAATTAAAAGAAGTGGTGGACAAAAATCCTTTTCTTAACCATCCTGAAAAAGAGACGAAGTGGCTAGTGGTAATGTTTCTTGCCTCGTGTCCGACTGAGCAAGCCAAAAAAGAACTTCTAAGCACTTACGAAGGGCCAGAAGAACTCTTTATCACCACTGGAGACCAGTCTACGAATTTGTATATTTATTATACCAATGGGATAGGACGTTCCAAACTTTCAAATGTTTTTCTGGAAAAGAAACTGAAGGTGCAAGGAACAGCACGAAACTGGAATACCATTACAAAATTGCTTGAAATAGCCCAAGCTTAGGCTTACCTAAGTGTTATTGCCATTAGAAGATTTCGTGCCGCCTTCCTAATTATTTTTTTCTAACCAATCTTGGGACACGCCAAATTGAAATTAAGTCTCCCAGCGTCTCTTGCGAAGAGCCTTTTCAAGGTCAATAAACTTAGCATAATATTCCACTCCATCTTGCCGATAGGGGAGTGCTTCTGCTTGCAGCCATCTCAACAAATCCGCTTGGGTGTAGCCCCACTCTTCCTCTGCACCAGTTAAACTAATTTCGCCGTTTTCATCCACACTATAATTCTCCTGAAAACAAAGCTGGCAAATATCGTTGTAGACGATTTCGGCTGGTGTCGCGCAATAGGCGCAAATTCCAAGCTTAAGTCCTATCTCATGGAGTATTTCGTTATTATTGCAATCATAACGTTGACCTACGTGAATAACCGAACTGACCAATTTCGCGGTCTTCTCTGTCCCAAGCCACTTGAAAACACCAAGTTCATATAGAATTTCTAGCACTTCCTTCAGCATGTGACCGCCAGTGTGATTGGACATCTCACTCTTCCTCCAAGTTTTTGTGTTGAATACTATCTTACTATTTGGAATTTCATTTCCATCGTTAGATTATAGCACAAAAGTTCTGTCTATGCCATAGATGATAGCGGTTTAAGATGCTTGGTTGGCTAAAACGTTCTATACCGCTCTTTCGGGAAAAGAGCGTTTTGTTTGCCATTGCTAAACTTCCACTCCTTCAATTTCAATTGCTACTCCCAAAACCAACAAACGCTCCCGGTACTGGGAGAGCAGTTCTTCTCGTATCAGTGCTACCAATGGTGAAGCTCTCTCGATCAGCAGGGGTGCAAATTCGGTTAGACTGAAAAGTTCATCCAATTGTTCTGCGCTGGCGGCTTTCAAACTGATGGTGTGGTAGCCGATCAAGGCCGGGTAATAACCTAACCAATTTTTCAGCATCAGTCGTGTAACCGTCGGCAAAACCGTGCGTGTGCCGCACCACTGCTCCAGAAAACGGGCTACTTCAGGATAAGTTAGGTTCAGGCTTTGGGCTCGCTGTGATGCTTCTAGGCTCAGCTTAAACTTGGCACTCTGTTTACTTGCTTCCCAAGTTACCAACTCCGCAAACTGTCCCAAACGGTAATACAGGTAAGGTGTGCCACATCCCGCTTTGACTTTTATCCCGTTCTCACCTTCAAACTGGAGCGCACCGGCCCTGATTTGTCTGTACTCTAAGATTAACAGTGGTTTGGGGACTCCAAATCTACTCAATAATTCTTCTAGGGTTTGTACAGACACGTTATCCTTTATTTCATTGATGGACAAGCTATCAGCCACGGCTAACTGAAGTCTATTTTTGTTTTCCTTACGCTGTTGCACTCTAAAACGTTCTAGTGCTAGTTTATCTTCGCTTGGTTGTTCGGGTGGGGAGCCAGCCTTTTCGGTGATAACCTTGCCCTGTTCCCTAGTAGGGTTAGCACGTAGCAGTGCCAGCGTCGGACTGAACCGCTTCTCAATTAGATTAGACCCAAGGGGATCGTCCATTAGCTGGTCTAGCAACTTAGGGTCATCTACTTCAAGTAGATTGGCAGCGGGACGTAGAAGCAGCCGTTCAAAGCTGTTGCTCCAATCTTGTATCGAAGCAATTAGATTTTGAGAGAGTGGTACGCGGCTGTATTCGGTCAGGAAGGCCAATATCTCTATCCCGTTTAACCCGACCCGCAATCCTTTAAGAAGACTCTCTTTACTGAGCCTATAGCGGGCTACCTCACCAAAACTTTCCTGAGTAGCGAAACGATCAAGTTGGTGTAATTCTCTCATGTGCTGAAGGGGTTCTAGCACCAGCACTTCAAAATTAGGTTGGACTATTAAACATTGTTTTGATTGGAGGGCCAGAACGTTTGGCTGACCGTTCGATTCTACGTTTATTGGGGAAAAAGAGCTAACGGACAGCCGAGCGGTGGAACTATCGCCGCTTTCTAGGGGGAGAGCGGGTTGGTCTCTCCCTAGCACCGACCAACCTAATTCGGTCAGTCGCCACGCTACTGGTTGTTCTGCCTGATTCAGACCAAGTTCAGCCAGCCCTAACCAAGCCAGTGACTCGCGAAAAAGATGGGTCAGCCACTCCCCCTCTACCACCCTCCAATCCCTTTCCAAGATAGCGGCTTGTGCTTTTCTTGACCACTCTATTTCTCTACTCTCTACGAGACTGCTGGTAAAGCCGTTATAATAACTTCCACTAAAGTAGCCGTGACGCTCTCTAACAACGAAGCTGCTACTTTGGAGGTAAGGGCGGTGCTGCCGAGAGACCAATAATTCAACATTCAATTCTTGAACATAACTCTGGAAACTTGGTAAGTCTACCCATTGATTCGCGCTTGGTGGCAAGTGATGGCGCAGGGCTAAATCCTCTAATAACCCCAAAACAAATTCGCGGGCTGTTTTCAGGGTTTTTTCATTAGGTACATCAGTAGCAATAGGATCAGTATTGATAATATGCAATGAAGGTATTTTCAAAAATTCGTTAGAGGACGAATGTAGCCAAGCCATCGTGATGGTACGCACCTGTTGGTGACGTGATAGGGCAAAAAATGCGGCTACTTTTTGCGGCTGAACCTGAGCCACTAATTCGCTTCTAGAGTTTACTGGTGTAGAAACCAGTTCAGTAGTCAAAAGTAAATTCCAGACTAGTGTCAGTCTGGGTAGGTCAATCAGCTTCCGCGCCTCGGTCAAAGGCCGACGGTCTTTCAACTTCATCAGGTTCTGCAACTTGCTAAAATCCCGCTTGCTAGGCTCGCCGTTCTGGAGTAGTTTTACGTTATTAGCCTCTAAATAGCGCACAATGCTAAACAAATCTTGCAGCAGAGCTTCAAAGTTAGCTGGATTGGCGGGATGCAACTCGGATAGCTCTTGGTAGAGCGGTGGTAGAGTGGCTTGTAATAGCTCCTGTAAGGCTGCACCCTCCACAAACCGATTGAGTACCGAGGGAAATACTGCAATTAGAGAGTTATAAAAGCCCGGCTTGCCTACGGCTTGCTTGGATTTTACTTCTGAAAATGAGATACGGTCAGAAGAAGTGGCATAGAGAGCCAGTGCCTTGCCAATTAGTTCCTGTTCGGCCTGATCTGGCCCTGCTGCTCCATAGCGCACGACCATTCTTTGTCGCCACTCGGTCCGATTAGCAATGCCACCTGCGGTCTCTTTAAGTAGTGCCAAACCGTAACGAGTAGCAGGCGAAAGCTGTGCTAGGGCTTGGTCAATACTATCAGGATTGTCAAAGACCGCTGCCAACGCCGCTGAGTAATTAGCCCGGTTAGCCCCAGTCAACTTGACCTCTACAGTCAGGCCACGCCCTCTGCAAACTATTTCGAGGGCTGGAAGTGTATAGCTTTCAAATATCGCTTGAACCTGTGATTTGGTCAGATCCGGAAAGTTAGCACCGGGTATGGCTCTTAAGCCCTGCCGCTTGAATTTAGGGTCGGCTTTTAGCCAAGTGGTGAAATCTTCTAGTTTAGACACGCTCTCCATCTCTCACTTTAAGTAGCAACTAACTCAGGTTACGTTCAACTGGTTGTGGCCGGGTTGTAGACTGTTCTACCTAACTTAGTTCCTGAAAATTTAAGTTCAGCTTGATAAAAGGCAACGTTCCAGCAAAATGGGTATTTGCCTGACCTCTACCAAGTAATTCGTGCAGGCAGAGCCTGCGTAATTTCTTTATCCATCCAAGACCAGTCTACGCTTTGGCGTGGGCAAGGCACAGATCAATTGTGATTATAGACTTAACCGCGTAGTTTATCAATGAAGCCTGAAAAATAGGTGGCTACGTAGACTGGTCTTCGTAATTACCATTTAACGGCTCTATCCTTGGATTGACCTGTTCTTGCTTATTTATATTTTCTACACCGTTTAGATGACGGATTTAAAGTTAAAAACCCATCACAAACTGCCAAAACAATCCTTGACGGATTTACGATGGTTTTATGATGGAATTACAGCCTTTTGTTGATGGATTTATGATGGAATATTTGATATGCTTGCGATACCTCTAGTACGATATGCTGAGGGTCAGGGTCAACCACGCGAAGGTTACAAGGTAGGTGCGCCATTGGTCTATTGTCCGGTGTGTGGGATGAGAGGAAATGCAGATCGTAATGCTTCTATCGTGATAGGGCAACGCTTTTTAGCCCGATACCAGAACCTTAAAGAAAAGCCTCCAACTAGCTTACCAGCAATGGTGGGTTAGAGTCTGGTAACAGGCAGGTCTTTTGTCTCCCCAAGAAGCCTAAAGGTATGGCATGGGAGATGAAAGAGGTTTGGCACAACCAAGAGTAGTCTAAGCGGTTTGTAACTGCTAACTACCCGATGTATACCGGGTAAATTACGCTCCATACTAGTAGCTTCTACGAGGCAAATACAAAAGGAAGCGCCTACCCCGCGTGTGCAAGAAAAGAAGCCGCAGGGATTTATCCCTCGCGGAGTGTCACGGACTAGAAGAGCTATTTCCGGCTGAATGTTACAGCGAAAGGCATAACTTTGGAAGCCAAAGCATTAGAAACATTGATACAGGAGGGCGAAAGCTCAACGGTTGAATTTAAGGTGGCAGTTCCGCGTTATGCCGAATTAGCCGAATAGGGTATTCTTATTCAAAGTCGTCGCCAAGAGATAGGTTTGCGTTCTATTCAGGAACATAGGGGTATCGGATTCACTATAGGTAGCGGTGGTGTCAGTTGTGGCAGTGTTAGTGTCGGCAGCAGTAGTAGCGATGGTAGTATTGGTTTTGGGGGCGTTACGTTTCTTTGCCATAAAAATCCTCTCCAATGGGCAATTCTATTTTTGACTAAATTACCTGTGACAAATACCTAACTTAGCTTAGGCCACGTGATCTCTGCATTAGCCGCATTTTATTGTATTATATCAGGTAAGGTGGGGGGGTACATTAAGCGTAGACAGGTCTTTGCTATTTAGCTTGAGCCAACCGCCGAGCAGACGACCGATCTCTTCGATCATTTTACTTCGGCTGGTCGTGACGTGTTGGTACTGACCAGCATTTAGCCAGTTCCATTGATAAGAGAGCCGCAGGTAAAGCCACCGTTTATTCAGATTGGCATCGGCATTGTGTAGATAGGGGAGCCGTTGCTCACTACGTCGGGCGTTGACCTCGAACAACGCCTCCTGAAAGTCTAAGGCCACCGAGGTCAACTGTCCGGTAATAGCAAAGCGTTGTGATAGCGGAAACCGTTCGGTAGCAGGCAGTAGAAAAGTTACTAAACCAAAACCATTTTATAGCTGTTCCAGATTTGGGGTGTCAGGAAAATAATGGGTTGGATTTCTGTTAAAGGAGTTGACTGCTTTTGCCCAAATTGCAAGCTTGGCAGAGCGTTTGCAGATTGTGTGGATCATTGGTTCCACCCCGACTGACTGGGATTTTATGATCTATTTGTAACTCTACCCCTTCTTTGGCGTTGGCTCCGCAGAAACAACAGCGAAAGTTATCGCGCCGTAGCACTTCAAAGCGAAGGTGGGTCGGGATGGGATGCCGAGCTGGTTGCTTACGTGAGGGTGCTTTGGCTTGGCTGGATTGATCTTGTCCTGCGCCCAGCGTGGGTTGGCCTTTCGGCCAGGAGGGTGATCCTGACCGATTGGCTCGGTGGTTTGGTGCTTGGTTAGCGTTTTGGCCTAAACTTGGTCGTCTCGTCATCTTTCTCACCTGTGCTTGCTTACGTAGACTGGTCTTTACAACTAGCCTTAAACGAGTAGCCCTATGGCTTCAGCAGCCGGAACACTCTCTACCCCATCTAGGATAAAGCCCCAACCCGGTTGAGCATTATCCGACACAAAATTGACGGTAACGGTGCGTCCGGGAAACGGCTGGCTCCACAAATCGGTGTACTGCCCACTAATAACCTGTTGCGCCTGTCGTCCAAGTGCAGTTAGGGTTATACGGTCACTGTTGCGTGGGCTATTCCCTAGGTCAACTCGGCTAAAGTGTAGGCGCGTGTAACGGGCTTGCTCGTCCGTATTGGTAATTTCCCACACTTGCCGGGTGATCGGATTATAAGGATGATGGCTCTCAATGGGGGAGCGTAAACGGGTAAAGACACGGTTCGGCCTCGGCTCGTTCTCAACTTGGGCCTGCCTCTCTTCTTGTTGCACCACCGGTGGTTTACTCTCCGCTTGCCCCGCTACACTCTCGGCCTCTTCTTCGTCAGGCAGAGGCAGGTCATTGACCTGCCCCCCCACTCCTGTAATCGCTATCGCTTTGCTCAATTCAGTAAGTCCGTCCACTGGCGGCAGGATCAAGCTCAACCATTCCCGAATCTCTACGATCAGACGCTCCGCTGGAGTGGGTTCACGCATAGCGTACTGCTTGCGGAAACTTTCGCTGGTATGATAGCGGTGGTTCAATACTGCAATCAGACTATCCTCCGGGGCCAGAGTACCCTGCCCCTGCCTCGCTAGTTCAAAACCTACCAGCAAGCTGCCATCAGCAGGCAAACCCAAGACATTATGCCGCATTTCCGACACAAAAGCACTCAAATCGGTCATTGCTACTTTTGCCAGAAGGTGCCACAAGTTGTTATACCAGCCCTCCAACCGCTCCTGCATCAACTTGGCAACCGCTTCGCGCCGCCTACTCGACTCGCCCACGTGTAAAGCCTCCGCAATTTGAAGATCGTAAACCGAAAAACGATTGTCGGTGTAATAGCCAATGCCCAATACTTCCGCTTCAGCCTGCAAACGCTGGCGCAACCGGGTCTGGCAGTTCTGGTAATTGAGCCAAAAAGCGTCGTCTAATGGGCTGGCCGCCAAACTTGCCAACTCCTTTTGCATACCCCCGGCCAGTTGTTCAATTTCAGCCAACATCGGCCCCACCACTCCTCGCAATTGACGACCAGTTTCCAAAGCCAGCCAATCGTTAATATCCTCGAAAACCCGCCGCCAAGAATCGGTGACGGTTTCACCCGTCGAAATATGCTGTTCCATTTGAATTAGTTGGCGATTGGTCAACATCACCTGCCGGATAGTTTCAAGCAGTCGCTGACGAGTCTGCTCTATCTCCGCCGCCATTGCGCCATGAATATAACGCTGCGAGACCGTGAAATAGTTCCGTTTTAGCTCTTGATCCAACTCGTCCAACCGTAACCTTATCTCGTGCTGGAACTTACTGAAAAGGCGACTTTCCAAGTTGGTAGCAGGTTGGTTAAATTCCGCAAGGTCAAGCTTATAGTTCCGCATCTGGCGAGCATAACACAGGGCGGTCTCAGCGATAGCCCTAGCATAATAATATTCGGCGTTGGCAACCCGGCCCCGCAAGATCGAACTGGCCTCTAGTGCTTCGTGTACTTTGAGACTCAATCGAGGTAAACCGCTCATCTCCAGTATCAACTTGGCCCGACTGTTGGCTTGCAAACTGGACAGGTCAAAAGGCCAGTTCTCAATTTCGGCCCGTCTGACCTGAATAAAATCTAGGTAATCAGGGGTAACGCCCCGCTCTGTCACCACCTGCAACAGATTTGCCAAGCTCTCCAAATAAGACGAATAGGCTGCCGAAGGTCGAGTGGTACTGCCCATCAATACCGCTTGGGCGTTTTGAGCCATCTGTGCGCTGGTTAGGTAAATCGGTACTGGTTGGTTAGTATAGCGCCTCAGTTCACGCTGAATATCCTCAATGCCTTTGAGAGGATTAGTGGTAGAGCTACCCACAATATTACCCGTCACACCATCAAACTGGTTTGCTACGATAATAGCCTTATTCAAATCAGCGTAATTGCCAAAGCGAGCCAATTCATCCTCATCGCGGCTGAAAAGTTGTTCCAGTAAGCTGCGGCTCTCGGTATTTAGTCCCCGGTCACATTTGAAGACCATAACGACAGCAAAGGCTTCCTTGAAAGCTTCGATAGCAAAGAAGCTATCGCGAGGGTCATCTAGGCCCAGCACATCTTCCAATTCAAGGGGTCGCCCATCTAATAAGCCGCCCTCTTTGGAGAGGATGTAGCGTTCCACATAATCCACTACTAGATAAAGATTGCTTTCGGTTTGGCGAATGTAGGGACTGATCGGCCCATCTACATTAGCGTCATCTAGCCAAAGACAATATTCGGGAGGTATCTGGAAGGACATCTCGCGATAAACTTTTAACATGGCGTTAAGGGTATCACGAGCGTTAGAGGCTTGGATTTGCAGGGTTGAACCAAGTGGCAAGCCGTTGCTATCGCCTGAATTAGCTTTGTCCAAAGCCGCTTGGAGGGTTCTGACCACTTGCTCCCGGCTGTTGAGATCGGTAGGTGAGCGTGGTACCTCCAGTCGGGCAACTGCCAGCAGATAAGTCCCGATTTCCCACAACCTTTGAGGAGTTAGAAAGACCACTTGCCAAGTTCCCGGCTGTTCTTCGGCCCGGTAAGCAATTAGGCGAATACGAGTGCCGCTAACCGCTTTACCCGCCACTTCGCTAGGGGTATATTGCACCTGAGAAGCTCCTAGCAGGGCATTGACCAGCGCACTTTTACCCACTCCTTTTTGACCAATAACCGAAAGGCGGAAAGGACGGCGCACATCGCTATATTTTGCCAATTCTTCCAAAGCCGCCAATACCTGCGGTGACTGAGCGCGGTAGTGATTCTTGACGTAATCTGCCAGACTAGTTCCCTGAGTCAAAATATTACGCCAGCGTTCTTTAAGAGCTTGATTGACCTCTTGGTCACTTTCACTGCTAGGGCTATGCCCAAAAAGCAGGTCAACTTCGCCAAAAGTGTTCAAACTTTGGGTAAGGGTTTCATTGACCTGACGGTAATTAAGGCTGCTCGACATTTGTAGTACACTCCTTATAATTATAGAAAAAACTATGCGCTCTCGGCCACCTGCAAGAAGTTCTTGAATAGGCTGTAACTGGTTTAAGGTTTCCAAAGAAAGTATAGGTTTTATCTCGCAAGAAGTCTTGAAAGTTACCTGAAAGATTCCTGAATTACTCTAATTCAGAACTTTGTGATTAACTGCCCCGCCACTCCCTTACGCCAACCATTTGCAAACCACGCCGGGGAATAGTGCGGATAATCTGCTTGGTCTGATCTCCAATTTCTTGACGAAGATCGCTTACCAGCTTATCCAAATTCTCCGCACTATAGCCACCATTGCCCCAAATAGCCGTAATCAATTCATCTTTGGTACAGTAAGGCTCGCTCTGGCGCATAAACAAATATTTGAATAGAATGGCCGCATTGCCCGTAAGGGGCAAGGTCAAAGTATTTCCCTGCTTCTGGAAGAAGACCACCTCTTTATGAGGGTCATAGGCTAGTGGGCTACGCTGTAAAAACTCAGTAAGAGCAGGTGAAGGGATAATCTCCGCCCTGCTCACAGGTGTAGTAGTGTGCAATTTGTCGCGAATAAACCACTCAAAGGTACGGGCAAAGATGCGAGATGGCTCACCCTCGGTAGAGCTTACCAGACCGCGCTCAACTAAGGTACCTAGCGGAGTATCTTGGGTAAGAGTCTCAATTCCTTCCAAATAATGAAGTAGGGCTTGTTGTTCGCTTTCCACCAAACTGCGCCAAATCCGGGTACATTCCAGCCGGATTTCACCGTCCAGTTTTAAAACCTGCTCAAATTCTTTTTGATTATTTTCTGCTTCTGCATAATCCGGGGACAAGTGGTGAGACTGAGTAACCCCCAATTTGCGAACTACCAACTTAGTCAGAACCGGATGACCGCCCGCCATAAGGTAAACTTGAGCCAGTTGTGCCGGAGTAAGAAGAGGGTCAATTTGTTTAACCAAGCTATCGGCTCTATTCCGTACCAAGCCGCCTAACCGGATCAAGTCGGTAGCTTCAAATAACTCGTAAAACTCGGCCACCCCTTCCTCCTGCTCATCTCGTCCACAAGCCAAGATTGGCAAGAAGGTTGCCACCACATAGGCCAAACGGTCAGGGTAGCGGTCTTTCAAGGCACGTAGATGCAGCAATACCAAGCCGGGTAAATATTGCAAAGGCTGGTCGAACTCATCTAGCAGCAGCACCAGCCTCTTTTTCGGACTGCCCAAGAGATGCAAAGCCTCATCCATTGCTACCACAAAGTTTCGGCCTATATTAAAAGGTAGAGCAATGGGGCTGGGGCAGGTAAGCGACTCATACAGCCGCTCTAGTTGCTCCACTGGAAGCCGATTAGCCTTGAAAACAGGAAGCATTTGCCGTAACACCAGTTCATAGAAAGCCTGCGCCGAATCATCGGCCCGTAAATTAAAATCAATGTAAACTGGTATTAGCTTATCAGAGACAACTGAAGATTGTGCAAATTCTTTTAGTAGGGTAGATTTACCAAAATTGTTAGGGCTGCTAAGCGAAAGAGAACGCTGGGGATGGGTCAAACACATTTTTAAATACTCAAGCATCTATCTAATCAACCTTCTGGATTTAACAGCTTTTAGGTTCAATTTAGTTTAGACCCAGGTTAAAGTAAAGGTCGCCCTTCCATTATACAGCAATTATCTTGCCATTAGGTTGCTCAACGACCTCTCACGGGGCTTGCAGATCGAGTTCCTTCCTTTATGTAGCGATATATCTTACCACTAGAGCGGCACTCTACTCAAGCATCAGCAAATCAAACCTAAGATAAGTGAGTAAACGCCGACAAGGAGCAAAACAAAACCTCACCCTCACCGGGCCACTAAAACCAAATGTTGGGGTTATAATAAGGTAAAATTTGGCTGAAATCCGAAGCCCTGTTAAGGTGGTTTATCTTGACTACCTTTTGTTAGGTTCTCAATTGCCTAAGCTATTTATATTATGCGGTAAAAATGCTATAATTGGTTTGAATTGAAGGAAAGGAAAGAGGCACGGTTTGATCCACGTGCCTCTTAATTAGAAATCGGTGATATTTATCTCCAGCCGAGATTAGTATATTACACCCATTACGTCCATTTTAGCAAAAGATTACTCAATAAGCAAAAGTTAAACTATGACCGATCAATCTAAGCCCTTACCAAAACCACCGCTCTCAACCTATCAGTTGAAGGTCTTTCTATGCCATTCTTGCAATAACGCAGAAAACTACCCAATTAAGGGGTTTTTATGACATTAACAGGCTCACAATACGAACAATTCACCAAAGCACTCTTATCAGCTTTCCCGTCCGAAGCAGCTTTAGGCCAGATGGTTAGGATTCAGTTTAATACGAATCTCGATACAATAGCGCTGGGCGCAAATCTCAGGGAGATTGCCTTTAACCTGATTGAACAGGCAGAAGCAGAAGGCTGGACAGATCAATTGCTAAAAGGTGCTTGCGAAGCAAATCCGGGCAACCCTGAACTAAAAGCTTTTGCCGCACGGCTGGCACGAGAACAAAGAAAGGCAAAGCCTCAAACTACGCCTGCCAAAGCCAACGAACCAGAACCAGACCCGGACAACCCCACGCTACATCAGACCTACCTGAAACGGTTGGTGGAGCGAATAGGCACACTCAATTTGGCCCAGATCAATCCTGACCGACCAGAGGGTATCTATCTGGAAGAGGTCTACGTCGATTCGCCTACGTCGCTGGCTTTAAGTGTGGAGGTAAAAAAGAGGCGAGTGGTGAATTTGTGGCTAAGCCGCACCGATCAACCTGCTTCTGATTTCGATCCGATTGACCCAAAGGGCAGACGAACCGGACAGGCCCGTTCTAAACCGGAAGATTTTGGCTACCAATCTGCGCCTTTTGAAGCCTTGCTTGCCAAGGTAGAATACGACAAGAGCAATGGGGTTCACGAAAATGTCTTTAGGCTGCACCTGAATCATCTGGCTGCCGCCTGTGATCGGCTGGTAATTTTAGGTGCGCCGGGCAGTGGGAAAAGCACCTTTGTCCGCTATCTAGTGTTGTGCCTTGCCGGGGCTTTCCTTAACTGGAGACGTAACGCCAAATTGGAAACGCTCGATAACTGGTCGCATAAGCAGTTAACCCCAATCTATATTGAGTTACGCCGCTTTGTAGCCTCGGCTTATTTCCCTAAAAGTCTCACCGAGTTGCCTACCGCCGATCACCTCTGGGACTATATCGTCAATGAATTGCAGGGTGATTTGCGTCCTTACGCTGGCGATCTGAAATACAAGCTTGAACACGGTCAGGCATTGCTGATACTAGATGGGTTGGATGAAGTACCCCACGAAGAAGGCGAACTCAAGCAGCGTCAGAAACAATTGGTAAATCTGGCGCAAAGTCTCCACACTTGCTATGCTGGTAGCCGGGTGATTGTCACCAGCCGTCCCTACGCTTACGACGGTTGGAAACTGCCGGGTTTTGAAAGTGTCACTATTACCGCATTTAAGGATGAACATCGCATCGAACTGGCCCGTCGTCTCTACCGGGCGGTTGGGCTAAGTGAAGCGGAAGCGACCGACAAAGCCAAAGGACTTAACGAGCAATTACGCAAAATTGACCCTGAATTAAAAGACCGTCCCTTGTTCGTTACCCTAATGGCGACCATCTATCTAAAAGGTGCTGAACAAGGCTTACCTGCGCGGCGCGGCGCACTCTATCGGGCTAGTATCGAGCTTTTGCTGAATCGCTGGACACAAAATAAGCCCGGTACACTTTCACTGGTAAAGCTACTGGGTGATAAATCGCTGGAAGACCTCTATGATCGGTTAGCAGAGTTAGCCTACGTGGTACATTCCACTTATGGCGAGCAGCCGGGTACACCGGAAATTGATGAGAGTCTTTTGTACAAATACCTCCGCCCGTTAACCCGTAAAGCAATTGCCGAACTGATTCCCTATTTGAGCGAGAATGCCGGGGTGCTGGTCTCACCGGGTCAGGACGAAGAAAAGGCAGTCTTCCAATTCGCCCACCGCTCCTTTCAGGAATATCTGGCGGCGGTTCATCTGGTAATACTCTGTAAGAAATCGTTCCGGTTGGTAGGCGAATTGCTGGTGAGCAAGCCGCAAGTGTGGCGTTTACCCTGTACCCTAGTTGGGGATGTGCTGGCGGATACCGAACGCAAAGGCGATTTATGGAAATTGGTGGGTAACCTGCTGGGAGGTGAGCCAGGTTCCGGCGGCTCACCTCAAGAGGGTAAATCGGAAGAAGCATCGGGCAACCCACGCTGGTGGCTGGTTTGGTTGGCAGCAATGGTGACACAGGAGCAAGAACTTTATGCTCAGGAAGAGCTAGATTGTTTTACCGAGCAACCAATCCGGGCTGCTCTGGTGAATTGGCTAGTGACCCTGATGCAAACTCCCCAAGCGTTGCCACCGATAGAACGCGCCCTCTGTGGCCGAGTGCTAAGTTTGTTGGGTGATCCTCGCCCCGGTGTGGGTATCTTAAAACGGCGAATTAACGGGCGTGAAATCGAATTGCCAGCACTTGAATGGTGCAATATCCCTGCACCGCCGGACGGCAAATTCATGATGGGTTCTAGCGATTGGCGCGATAACCCACGCCGAGAAGTGGCACTGGGCTATAGCTTCAAGATGGTGAAATATCTCATCACTTCTCGGCAGTTCCAGACATTTTTAGATTCGGGAGAATATGAATATCCTGAGTGGTGGGAAGATTTTCCAAAAGAATACCAACCACAGCCAATGGATGAGCAAGAGTATAAATATGCCAATCACCCAAGCGATAATGTGTCGTGGTATCAGGCGGTAGCTTTTACGCGCTGGCTCACGGCTAAATATCGGGCGGCGGGTTTGTTAAAAGAGGGAGAGGAGATTCGCCTGCCCACCGAAGAAGAGTGGGAGTATGCGGCGCGTGGTACAGATGAGCGGAAATATCCCTATCCGGGAGAATATGATGCGACCAAGAGCAATACGTATGATACCAATATTGATATGACTAGCGCGGTGGGCTGCTTCCCTGATGGTGCTTCACCGTTTGGGGTGCAGGATATGAGCGGGAATGTGTGGGAGTGGTGCTTGAATGAATATTCTAATCCTAGTGTTATAAATATAAATGATAGCACAAATAATCGTGTGCTGCGCGGCGGTGCTTTCCGCGGCAGTTCTAACTATGCCGCCTCCGCTGCCCGCCTCGGCAGCGCTCAGGGCGGCTCGGGGTTTCGCTCCGGCTGTCGTGTAGTGTTGTCTCCCCCTATTCGCGCCTCT
>JACAUC010000529.1 GCA_013390945.1 Candidatus Chloroheliaceae bacterium | reverse complement strand
TGACCGACGATGAGGCGGAACAATGGGCCGAACTTGCCCCAACGCAGGTTAACCCTAAGTTACTACTTACAGAAGGAGAGTACCCGAAATGATGAAGAGAACACCGACCATGGGCGGAATAATGGCAGGCATCTTTCTGCTAGTCATTACCGCCGCCTTGCTGGTCTATACCAGCTTTAGGACACTTCACTTTTTTAGCTCAACGCTACCGAGCGGCCAATCCCAGATATTCGGCTATTTTGCCCTAGCCGCCTTTGACGTGGGGTTAGTCGTTTGGGTCTGTTTGTACTATTTTCAGGCTTATGGAGCCACCCAACGCGCCATCAGTATGATTATGATAGGCGTGAGCGTGTTGGGCATTGTACTCGCGCTGTTTGCCGATACCTTGATAACCAGCAGCGATAATGGACTAACCAAAGAGAAACCCGACCAAGCCTTCTTCTTCACCACCATAGTCGCGATGGCCCTGATAATATCGCTCAATATTATAGCCACCATCAGCTATCACCTAAGCGATCCGTCGCATAAAGAGCGCGTAGGAAAAGAGCAACTACGCTCAGGGGTTCGGGATGGAGTATTGCGCCAATTAGAAGAGCAGAAAGAGGAGATGATTAGCCGGATTACTCCCATCGTGGCAGCTCACGAAATCAGGCAGTTGGAAGCGAATATCATTGCTGAATTGCAAGGCAACAGCAAACGCTTACTAACCCCTCCCGCCGCTTCCACTGGTGGCGCCACCAAGCGCATTGCCGCGCCAACCCGATCTACCGCGCCCGTCAAAAAGCTAAAGCCCGTGCGGTTGTCCGAAGAGGTCAGAGTGATCCCCAACCAAAAGCCACCGCGAGCGGCCAACCCTACCAGCGATCAGGTTGCGGCCAAATACGCCAAGTTGGAAGAGCCAGCGCAAGTAGCCTACTACGAGGAGCCAGACGAAGAAGAGGAGCAAGAGGGGGAAGAGCAGTCCGAGGATTTTTTATCCTACACGGACGGAAACGAATCGCCGTCCGGTGGCTTCCCAATCTTCAAGAATGGCCAGCAAATCGGGTAATGACCAACGAGGAAGAGGCGATAATAAAGGAACAAGCGGCCAGCCGAAGCGCAGGTTTAGGAACAAAGCCAGCGGCAGCTAAGCCTAAGAAGGAGAAGAAGCTAGAGACTAGGATTTGTGCTGATTGCGGTAACAAATTTCAGGGAACCCGCGCTACTTGGTTCTGCTCACCAGCTTGCAAGACGAAGAGCTACCGCAAACGCAAGGAGGAGGAGGTGATCCGGGATGAAAATCAGGATAATGTTGAGCGATAATTATAAATGCCGGTAGCGACAATTAAAATTGCCGATTAGGGT
>JACAUC010000528.1 GCA_013390945.1 Candidatus Chloroheliaceae bacterium | reverse complement strand
GAACTTATCAAGGCGGGTATTCCGGCGGTAATCGCGATGCAGGAGAGTATTCGGGACGATAGTGCTACCCGTTTTGCCCGTTTCTTCTACCCAGCGTTGGCGGAGGGTCAACCTATCGGGTTAGCCCTAGCGGAGGCCCGGAAGCGGTTGGCGGAGGTCGGAGAAGGCGAGGGGGAGGTTAGCGATTGGGTTATGCCGGTGCTATTCACCGCCCGACCAGAGTTGCCGCTCTTTACCTTTGAGCGGCAGGGTCAACCTCGGCTCAAGGCCAAAGTTAGTGGCCCCCCACTTTCGGTGCTACGAGGTAGTGAGGGCTATTTTGTGGGACGGCAGGCCGAACAACGGGCGATGCGCGGCTTTCTCACCGGGTCAAACGAAAAGCTGGCGATTGTTAGCGGGTTGGGTGGTTTTGGCAAGAGTACATTGGCCCAGCGCAGCCTTGAACGGTTAGCCACCCATTTTCGGGTAGTGCATATTTTATCCTGCAAAAGTTGGCAAGGGCTAGATGTGGAGGTGCTGAACCTAGCGCGGAGTTTGGCTCAGGCTGGGTATGGTACACTTTCGGAGACGTTGGAGGCCAACAAAGAGAAGCCACTCAACCCCGAACAACTAGGGCAAGCGGTGGGTGAAGCCCTCAACGCTGGGACGGGTTTGCTGGTGCTGGATAATTTCGAGGATTTGTTGAACTGGCAGGAGCGGGAGACCGATTTGCATCCGGTTCAGCCTGAAGTAACCGCTTGGCTGGAGAGTTTGCTCTTGAGCCTCGCTAAAGGGCGGGTGCTAATTACTAGCCGCTATGATTTTGGCTTTACCCGCACCGGACGTTATCAGGCCGCGATTGGGCGGATCTCTCTCGACAAATTAGAGATGATGGAAGCGGTGCGGTTGATGCGGGAATATTCCCAATTGACCGCTCTACCCATCAAAGAGCTAATCGAGCTATACGGCAAGGGGATAGATAACCCGCAAATAATCGAGCTATTTGAAGCCCAAAGGCGGCAGATTGGCGGAATCGAGCGGCAGGCGGAACTCTTGGCAGTACAAGGCAAGTACAGCAGTGCTATGTTGCTGACCGAGTTGTACCACTCCTTGCCAGAGCAGGCCCAAACCCTATTACGGCGGAGTGCGGTCTACCGCGAGCCTGTCCGGTTGGAGTTTTTGAGTAGGCAACTGCCGGGGGCGCAAAAGTGGCTCTCTTTCCTGCGAGACCGCCAGTTGTTGCGGGTCTCGGAGGTGCTAGACCAGAGGGGAAGTTCCACCTCCCTCTATAGCCAGCACCAAAGTCTACGCCAGTTTGGGCTAGAGCGGTTGGAAGCGGAGGAGCAGTTGGCGGGACGGCAGGCGGCCCACCAACG
>JACAUC010000527.1 GCA_013390945.1 Candidatus Chloroheliaceae bacterium | reverse complement strand
AATGGAAAAATCTTGATTAACCACGATCTTTGAGTTAGGGACAAGATTGTAGGATATGGCTCCGTCCATTGATTTTCCCCTACCCCCCAATTGCCCAAAATACCACCTTATGATAACATACCCCCAGCACCAACAAAAGGCCAAACCCATTCATACACTAGGAACACCATGACACCCGAAGACCACCAACCACCAACCACAACCCCCATAGACCCCCTCACCATCGGTCAGCTTATTACCTTATCTGAAGCCGCCAAACTTTCCGGCCTTGGTCATAATCGTCTTAGAAGAATCTCTGAGGAAGGACGTTTACGCGCCAGAAAATCCGGCAACACTTGGCTCACCACCTTGGCCTCCGTCGAAGAATACAAAAATTCCCGCCATCGCGGATCACGCACCGACCTCGGTAAGTGACCTATTGACGAAAGGATGAAGTGGTGCTATAGTTAATATTGGGAAATAAAAGAGTAGCGGGTACGCCAGTGTAATAACCCACTGACGTACCAAACACAATTAACGTGATGTAGTTAAGGTTCAAGTATAGTTTAACATACTTGAGCAACTTTCCTACGCTCTGAAATGGGAAGCTGCGTAACCTGGGTTCTTTTATTTTCCATTTAGGTAAATCTCAAACCAAACCAGAAAGGAGGGAAGAACCTATGCCTTAATATAGTTGTAGAGAGGTCTTGGTCTTGGGGATAGATTTTGAAGGGGAATATAGGGTGATTGCCCGGAAAGCTTTAGCGTGTTAACATATAGCTCTGTAAACTGGAAAACCAGATACTTGCTATAGATGCTTAGATTGAACATGCCAGACGAAAACGAACAACCATCCCCCATAGACCCCCTCACCGTCGGTGAGATTATTACCATTCCTGAAGCAGCACAGCTTAGTGGTTTTAATGCTACGTTTTTGAGAGAATTGGCTACAAAAGGTAGATTAAGAGCGAAAAAAAGTGGTATAACCTGGCTCACCACGATGGAGGCAGTTGAGGCTTATAAAAAAAGTCGCAACCTCCAAAATATCCCCAAAAAATATCGAGCGAGATAGAGCTTGACAGAACTGTATATTGGCTGTACTATAAGCATGTAACCGAAAAATCGAATAAGCGGCATTGCGGTACGCTGATGCAAACAACATCACGTACCGCTTACCCCATCACCTGACAATAACAGGGACAAAGCTAAGTGACTATTCTAACATAGTCTATTCACTCGGCGGCTTTCCCCTGTATCAAAACCATTGGGGGGGAAGCCGCTTTTTGATTCCATTCCGGTCAACAAACCAAAAGAGAAGGGTACAGACCCATAAGCGTCAAGCTAATCTTATCATTAATGTGAACGACTATAGAGCTTAAA
>JACAUC010000525.1 GCA_013390945.1 Candidatus Chloroheliaceae bacterium | reverse complement strand
CAAGTTCCTAAGCGATCTCCCTAGTTCCACAATCTTTGTGGACTGTAAGAATAAAACTAGCTATATTGTTCCTCGGTTCAACTGGAGGGGATAATCTCTGTGCTAGTAACGTCGCCGAAACACCAAAACCGATTTTGCTGGAGTGTTTGGTTGTGATACCAGACGAGACGATAGCACTTACCTTCTGCACCTGATCTAATTGCCTACAGTTGGGGCAACCTGACAAATGACCCATACGTGGCGCGTCAGGCTGAGGATTATAACCTTGATAAGGTTGATTGGGATATTGAGGCTGGGACATTTTGTACTCCTACACTAAAGTAAATAACAAAAAGCTAATACACAGGATTTAAGGGTAATATAATCTACTTTTTTGAGAATTGAATAAATTGGTTTAGGGCAGACCGCAGCCCAATCAATTTATCAAAAATGGTGCAATTATGATACCAAGTAATTTTTGCAGGCCACGCCTGCAAAATTTGCTCATCCGGCCAAGCCTCAGCAAAAGAGCGCATATAGCGTAAATTTCGAGAAGAAAAGCCTTTCCATTCAGGGTGGGCCCGTTTAAGGTCAGCTGCCAACCGCTCAATAATTTTTGCACCCCATTTGTGCTGACTAAACTTCTGACTAATATCTCTTCCTATCTGCCAATACAACAAAATGAGCTCGCTGTTAACAGCAAGAGCTGCTCGAACTTTAGCACGTTGGATACGCTCTTTTAGGTCAACCAAAAATTCCTGATACTCTTGATTTTTTGACTTGAATAGATCATCTGACATCTGTAAAATAAAGCTTTCTAAAAATAACTGTAACTACTCAGCAGTAATATTAACCCTAAAGAGACTGCCAAGCAAGCTAAAGTAGGGTTTTCAGCAAAAGCTGGTCAGAACCCCAATCTGAGGCCAGCCTACAGTGGGCCTATGCAAACTGGTTTCAATAAACCCACTGTAGGCTTACTGAGCCCTGCTCTGTGGGATGGCGCTCCGTCGCTTGATCTTACGATTTCTCTACTGATTAAGGAAATTGTTCATATAACCAGCAGGAACAAAGTTACTCTGGGCGGTGAATACCCCATCGCATCGGGAGCAAAAGTATAAATCGCTCCACTTCGCTATAGCCTTCTCGTAAGTGAACCGCTTCTTCTTTAATGTGGAGGCATAGGCAGAGGCATAGGCAATCGTTACACCACCAATTACAAACATAGCCATACCAAGCCCTCTATTATATATAAGAAATAAGGTAACTCCAAGAAAAATACAAACTCCAGCGTATAAATATAAAACGGATACTCTAAACCTCGGTTTAACTGGAGGCGATAATCTTTGTGCTAATAACGTCGCCGAAACACCAAAACCGATTTTGCTGGAGTGTTTGGTTGTGATACCA
>JACAUC010000524.1 GCA_013390945.1 Candidatus Chloroheliaceae bacterium | reverse complement strand
GACCAGTCTACAAAAGGGTGTATAATCGGATTAGACGAACTAGGGAAAGAGCGTAGACAGTCGTAGCAACCAACCTAGGTTACGTTGACCTGGTCGTAGCAACCAGTTGACCTGGTCTTTGAAACTAGTAGGTAATGCCAAAGCATCATAGACTGATCTCTGATAATTGAACATACCAGACATGAAGACCGTCAAAACCGCCCTGTGATGTCTGGTAATATACCACAAAAAGCCGTTTTAGCCATGTCTGGTAATGTTTTTGAGTTTGTTCCTGTCACGGTTCCCCTTTCCTTATTAACTTAAAGGGGTCTGAAAGGTAAGGCCACGCCACTGATGTCTACCGCTAAACGGAAAGCCAATCCCTTAATCTCGGCTGCTGCTCAAGAGGCTTTAGAGCAGTACGAAGCCTACGTGCGCCAGTATGAAGATGTAAATCCAACCAGCCTGCGTAACTACCTGTGTGACCTGCGCCATTTCGCCGCTTGGTATGAGGAGAGTACGACCAGCCGAAGCGAAGCGGAAGTTAGGAAAACGTTCCAACCAACAATCATCACCACTCCCACCTTGACGCGCTACCGGGCTTATTTACAAATGCGTATCAAACCGTCCAGTGTCAATCGTGCGCTGATCAGCCTGAAACGTTATTTCAGTTGGGTCGTCCAAAGAGGATTGCTTGAGGAAGACCCTTCCAAACCGGTGAAAATGGTAGTCTTAGTAGAACAAGCTCCACGCCACCTCTCCGTGGAGGAGGAAGAAGCCCTAGTAGCAGCGGTCAATCAGGAAGGTAGCCTGCGTGACCGAACACTGGTGATACTTCTATTACATACCGGACTGAGGGCGAGTGAAGTGTGCTTGCTCAAGCGGGAACAAGTGGAAATTGCAGGGCGAAGGGGTACTCTGACCATAGTAGGTAAGGGTAACAAATACCGGGAAGTGCCACTCAATGCCACTGCCCGCAAGGTATTGAGTAACTATCTAACCCATTTAGGAGCCGAGGCGGTGTATGTTTTCCCTTCCGAAAAGACCGGTAAATCGTTGACTGAGCGTGCATTAGGGCATCTGATCAAAAAATACGCCGACAAAGCTAAATTGAAAGAGGTTAGTCCGCATGATTTACGTCATCGTTTTGGCTACCGGATGGCAGAACAAGTGCCGTTGCATCGCTTGGCGCAGATAATGGGTCATTCGTCGCTTGATACCACAAGGATCTATATTCAAGGTACAAAGAGTGATTTGCAAAGGGAAGTAGAAAAGATAGCGTGGGTTTGAAGAGTACTGGGCCATTACAAATGAAATGGCTAAACTTGATAAAAGTAGTACCACTAATTAAGGTAGTCTCCAAGGTAGGCTTAATTATTGTGACCCATTTTTGTCCGTATGTTCCTGACACCCC
>JACAUC010000523.1 GCA_013390945.1 Candidatus Chloroheliaceae bacterium | reverse complement strand
TTGGACTACCCGAATTGTAAAGCGAAGGTTCCCGATTTTGAACCTTGCCTTAGAATCAGGGTAAGACCGGAAATTTATGCAGGCTGGCCTTCCGGCTTAGCGTTCGAGCCACACCTTGAAATCGGTGAGAAATTGGCCGACTACCTCATCGGTTTTGGGATGGGCGCAAAGCTTGGGCAAGAACGGCGGTGGTACGGTCACAATATCCGCTCCGGCTTGTTGAGCTTGGTTGATGTCCATGATATGCCGGATACTGCCGACAATTATCTGGCTTGGGCTGTTCCACTTGCGGAGGGTCTCATGCACCTGTCGCACGATTTCGCCCGAATCATAGCCCGTATCTCGGATACGTCCCCAAAAGAGGCTGACAAAATTAGCCCCAGCGTTCGCCGCCATCAGTGCTTGATTATATGACATACAGCAAGTGCAGTTTACTTTAATATTGCGCTTGCGTAGAGTGGAGATCACCTCTAACTCGTTCCAGCCGATAGGCACTTTGATGTTAAGGTTCTGGTAATCGCCAAAACTAGCGACAAACTCTTCCGCTTGACGAATCATCTCTTGTGGGTCAGTAGTGAATACTTCCACGCTCAGCGGAATATCAAGGTTGTAGCTTTGAACCAGATTTATCATTGCTTGGATATGTTCCCGAAAATCGGTCTTTTTCTCCTTCGCTAGAATAGAAGGATTGGTGGTAATGCCACTGACAAAGCCACGCTTTAGGCACTCCTCGATCTCTTTCAAATTTGCACTATCTACAAAAATTTGCACGTTCTCGTAATTCTTTCTACTATAAACACTTGACTACTATCTTTTTGGTAGCCTCTAAAAGGTCTACTACCCTAAAATCAGGTGTCGCTACCTGTTTTTCGCCGTAGCCCTCGCCAATCAAAATTGTAGTACAACCCGCCCGATAACCTGCTTCTATATCTTTGAAGCGATCACCCACTAAGAAACTTTGGGCCGGGTCTACCTGCCACTCCCTTGAACCCTGCAAGATTAAACCGGGCTGGGGCTTGCGACACTCACAACCATCTTTATTATCGTGGTAACAAGTGTAAATTTGGTCAAGTGGAAGTCTCTCCATCAGATAAGTGTTGATTGCCTCTATTATTTCCCGCTTTTGTTGACCTCTTGCTACATCCGGTTGGTTAGTTATCACCAATAAGCGAAAGCCTGCCGCTTTTAACTCAGCGAACGCTTGAGCCGCCTCCGGCACTATCACCACCTCTTCGACCGAGTCGGGTGGGTGGGGTTTTCCGTTGCGTATTATCGCCTGGTTAATCACACCATCCCGATCTAAGAAGACCGCTCGACCCACAGATTTCACCTGCTCCGTCAGTTGATACTGCGTCCCTCCTGTGGGATGCTGCTCCGCCAGTTGATACTCCGTCCCTCCTGTGGGA
>JACAUC010000522.1 GCA_013390945.1 Candidatus Chloroheliaceae bacterium | reverse complement strand
TGGCATTGTCAATTGGTTTGATTACAAAATCAGTAACGGGATACTGGAAGGGTTCAATTCCATTTTTCAGGCTGCTAAAGCGAAAGCCCGAGGTTATCGACGATATGATACCATCAAAGCAATTATCTATTTGCTCACCGGAAAACTCGACTTTTCTAAAATCAATCCTCATTATGTTACCCACTCAAAGTGACAAAGAACCAATAAGGCACTTTGCCAATCTGAGTGGGTAAATTTACTGAAACTATAGTAACGAACAACATGTATTGATACAAAAAAAATAAAATATTTGACATTTTCCCGGGCATCAATCAATTGCCTTATTCGCAAAATTACTGGATGACCAAGAACCTGTCAAGGGCGTGTAAATGCCCGGCCTGACGCACAAATCAACCCTATGGGCACCCTTGACAGGTCCTTGCCCATCCAAAGAAAAAGCTTCTAAGGGCAATTGATTGAAAGCTATATTGACCTGATTATTTTGCATTTATTTTTTATTTCAAATCCTTTATCGGTGATTTTAGTCCAATTCGTACCTTGCCTGTTCTATTCATTTACAGAAACTTAAAATAGGTATCGTATGTTAACTCAGAAAGATTTATTCGCAAAAGCCCTGCTGGTTGAAAAACCTTGGTTTGTCCATGATATAAACTTCGACCAGAATGCTGGTAAACTTGAGATTTGGATTGATTTTGAACGAGGTTCATCATTCTACTACGAAGATAAAGAGTTAGGCATTGAAGGGCATTTTAAAGCATACGATACCACTGAGAAAACCTGGCGGCACTTGAATTTTTTCCAGTACCAGTGTTACCTTCATGCCTGGATTCCCCGGGTTGAATTGGGCAATGGGAAGATCCGTCAGGTTCAGGCTCCCTGGGAAGGACATGCACCAGGGTTCACATTGCTTTTTGAAGCCTTGATTCTTGAGCTGGTAAGGGTGATGCCGGTTCATAATGTGTGTCAGGTATTAGACGTTTATGACAACAAGTTGTGGAAGATGATCAAGGCCTACACCAACAAAGCCCGGGCAGAAGAAGATTATTCCAAAGTCACGGTAGTTGGGATTGATGAAACATCTGTTCGTAAAAATCATGTCTATGTTTCGCTATTCGTTGATATTGAAGAAAAAAGAACCATTTTTGTTACCGAAGGCAAGGACCATACGGTTATTCAGGCTTTCGTAAGTGACCTTGTTGCCCATGGAGGCCAACCCGATAACATCGATCAAGTTTCGTGCGACATGTCCCCTGCATTTATCAAAGGCGTTGAAGCCAATCTTCCCAGTGCTTCCGTTGTATTTGACCGGTTTCATGTGTCCAAGGTGATTAATGAGGCCGTTGATAAAGTAAGAAAGAGCGAAGTAGAGAAAAACCCGATTTTGAAAGGGTCCAAGTACATTTTTCTTAAGAACCGTGAAAACCTTA
>JACAUC010000521.1 GCA_013390945.1 Candidatus Chloroheliaceae bacterium | reverse complement strand
CTTTCGTGGTAAATCTTTACCAACTTCAGGTCGAGGTCAGCCAGTGTCGTTCTGATGACAGGCTGACTCTCCCAGTCTAATACACCTTGTCGGTACATATAGCGTTTTAGCTCGGCGGTAGTCATTGGCAGAGTATGAGTGCCGCGCCGGATCAGAAACGCCCCGCTCACCTGATAAACTGTACCATCATTGGGCGGAACAGTCGCCACTACTAGCTTTTTGTCCTGTACTATAACAATTTCCGGCGTGGGCGGATCGAATTGGATTCCCGGTTCGCATTTGCGGGCGGACTTTAAAAGCTCATCTATATCTTTGGACGGGTTGGTTACGCCCACTATCCGCCAAGTGGTATCCTCCACCCCGATCACCATATATCCGCCGGTATTGGTATTTGCCAGACCACATAAGCGTTGCGCCAGTTCCAGTTCACGTGGTACAGCTACCTTAAACTCAACCGTAGCTGACTCGCCATAGCTTATTAGATTCTCAAGGGCTTTTGCTTCCATTCACACCTTTCCAACTATGCCGCCAATACCTTCATTCTATGCCGCCAATACCTTCATTCTATGCCGCCATCTTGCTCTGAGCTATCGGTTTATGCTTCTTCGCTTTGATCTTCGTCCTCGCCAACCTCTAACCCTACCAACTTTTGTTTTAGTTCTGCCAGCTTCTTTTCAGCTTCGGCGACACTCTCCCGAATTTGGGCCACCGTCTCTTTATCCGGTTTGCTCTCCAACACCTGTAGCGTATTATCCAAAAATTGCGGCACTCTCTTAAACACCGCCGGATTATAGCTGGCTACCTTACTCTTTTTAGGCTGAGTAGGAGTTGGTTCTGTATTTGTTTGTGAAATTTCTCGCAAAAGAGTATATCGCCCTAGGGCAAAGGGGCCAAATAAGTTTGGTGTTCGCTGGGCGAATAGTATTTTTCCTTGCGAAAGCAAATCACTTCTGCCTGAAAGATGACATCTTGAACTGCCACTTCCTCATAACCCTTGAATTGAACATCACTTGGCAACTTGGTGCGGTCAAGGATCAACTTTTCCGTGCGCGTGACCACTAATTGCGCTTGCTTTGGGACGTTGTTAGATTTCTCGGGTTGATGGCGTTCTTTTTCACTGGAGTAATTCTTGTTCTCGCTCTTGCTCTTGAGGTTAGGCAAAAGGTTTGGTTTACCCTGTTCGCCTTTGAGACGATTGATTTCATCGCGCAAACGTTGAACCTCGAATTGAAGGAGCTTGTTTTGCTGTAAAGCCTCTTCCAACAGGTTAAGTACTTTGACCACCATCTGGCATGTTGTCGGATCTTCAATTGTGGACGGATCAATTTCTTCTAACATTCGGTCATTATACCGCTTTTTGCCTCACTAAGATAGCACCGACTTTTAGAGAGGATAATTAGGTAGTATGGCAGAACTCCGAATTAATTCACCCTATTCTAAGCAGAAAATA
>JACAUC010000520.1 GCA_013390945.1 Candidatus Chloroheliaceae bacterium | reverse complement strand
TCGTCTGTACCGGGGCAGTCGTCTGTACCGGGGCAGTCGTCTGTACCGGGGCAGTCGTCTGTACCGGGGCAGTCGTCTGTACCGGGGCAGTGACCTGCGCTGTTTGGGTGATAGCCGGGTTAACTGCTACCGTTGTACTAGTGGCTACCGTAGCGACGTTGGCTGCATCAGTGTTACTAATGGTGGCGGTTTCTACTGCTACCGTTGTAACATTCACCGCCACTACACTACTGGCTACCGTAGCACTCGCTGCCGCGAGAGAAGTAGTGGTAGCATTGGAGTCTACTCCGACAACTACGTTATTATTGTTGCGGGTCAGCAAGATAAAGAGTGCTAAGACGGCTGCAATCAGCAAGAGAAAGACCAAGAGAAGAACCAGACCACCTCTAGCGCGACCTTGGCGGGCCTGTCCTGTACGATCCAGATTAGTAGTTCTTTCCGCCCCAAAACCGCTTCGATCTTTACTTGTAGCCTGCTCTTTAGTGCTACGCCCCGATTTGGGGTTAGGAGTGGAGGCAGGTGGACTTGCCTTTGAAGATCTAGCCGAAGTGGAAGATTTACCTGAAGTGGAAGACCTAGCCGAAGTGGAAGATTTACCCGAAGTGGAAGATCTAGCCGAAGTGGAAGATTTACCTGAAGTTGATTTACTGGGGTTAGGAGCCTGAGCGTTAGAAGTATCCTTGGTGGGACGGGACGATTTATCCACCGGCCAACCAAAAGTATCCGAAGTGTCTATCTTTGGAAGAGGTTTAGCCGAACCCTCAGAGGCAGGAGACTTTCCTGAACCAGGATAACCCGGATAGGAGGAAGACCGACCTTCTTCTGTGGGGAACGGATAGCTCGGCGAATTGGCGGGTGTACCGCTACGGGGAGTGGAACTAGATCTAGCAGCGGGAAAATCGGAGACAAAATCACTACTACCTACCCGACCCGATTCAGGAGCCGCAGGTGGAGGCACAAAATTTTCGGTTGCGCCGTCATCTTCACCCTCAGACTCATTATCCTCTAATTGCTCATCCCGAATACGCTCCAGACCATGCTGGGCTTTTACATTTTTAGGATTGATGCTTAAAACTTTTTCTAGGCAGACATAAGCCTCGGAGCGGCTATCAGTCGTGGCGGCCCGATAAAGCCAACCATATTCATTATTAGGATCACGCGCTACCACGTCACAGAAGAGTTGGTATGCTTCCTCGCGCCTACCCTCCTTAGCAGCCCGAAAACCTTGCAGGAGTATGTTTTTAACCTCGTTATCGGTGTCACCGGCATTACTTCCCATATTTTCCATATGTTTTATCCCTTTGATTCCCTGCAATGCAACTTAACATATCATGATTTTCGCCCATTATAACATATTATGTCCACTTGCGGAATCCGTATCTTCTCAATAAATCGAGGTAGGGGCGTATTGCATACGCCCCATACGCATCAAGCTAACATAATCTCATCAA
>JACAUC010000053.1 GCA_013390945.1 Candidatus Chloroheliaceae bacterium | reverse complement strand
TCCCGATGTAAGAGGGATTTCTAATCCCGATGTAAGAGGGATTTCTAATCCCGATTTGTGGAAAATCTTATGACTTGGTTTGACTAGTCAAGTTAGGCGTTGCTATAATGCGGGCGTTGGACGGCTCTGGAACCGTCAATCTGCTAGGGTATGCCAAAAGGGAAGTGTGTGCTAAAAAAGAATTTTGGGATGAAGGCTTCGATTCACGCTGAAGTAAAACCAAGTGTGCCGCTGGAGGTAAAAACGGGCAAGAAGAGTTGGTCAAAGCGACTAGCTTTTACAAGTGGATCCCTCTTCTGGGGCTTGCTCGGCTCGCTACTACTGGCGGCAATTTATGGAAGGGTGGCACTGCTCAACCTAACCACTGGTCTAGTTGGCGGCGACCTCGATGGCTATGAGAATCTCTGGAATAATTTTTGGGTTAAAACTGCTTTCTTCAACTTCCGCAACCCCTTCTATACCGATTATATCTATTACCCCACTGGTATTAGCCTGCGTTTTCATACCCTCAATCCCTTCAACGGGTTAATGACACTACCCCTCAACCTGACGCTAGGTTGGGTGGCGACTACCAATCTACTCTTTGTGCTATCATTGGCCTTCACCACCTTTTTTGGCTTCCTACTAATTCAGGATTTGGTGGGCAATAGTTGGGCCGCTTTTGCTGGGGCCGCCCTCTTTACCTACGCCAACGATCAGGTAATCGGCTTCTTTTCCTTTGGGCAGGCCGAAAAGCTTTCGGCGGAGTGGTATCCGCTCTATCTCTTTTTGATGTTTCGGGTTTTGCATGGAAGACCCGTTAAAGGAGGTATTGCTAGAGAATCGGGACGCTGGTGGCTCTATCCGGCACTCTCCATCTTGACGTTGGTTATACTTTCGCTGACCGATTGGCAATATCTGATTTACGCCGTCTTTACCACGCTACTCTACTTTGGATTTATCCTTTGCACCCGGCGTTCTTGGCGTGAAAAGCGGCTACTCTTTTTTAAGTTGGCTGGCATTGGCGGTACTTACGCCGCAGTGGTGGTGTTTCCCTTGCTTCTACCCATGATAAAAGAGGCCGCAGAATCACCTTGGCTGAGTGTTAGCGATCAGAGTGTCTACCATTCGCGGGACTTATTGGATTTGGTAAAACCGGGCTTGAAGAATCCGGGCTTCTTGGCATTAATAGTGGCAGTGTTAGGGTTGGGCATGGCTTGGAGGAAGCGCGGTGGGGCGCGAGAAGTGGCTCTCTTCTGGTTGCTACTGACCCTCTTTGCCGAGGTTATGGCCCTTGGCCCCCGGCTAATCCTAAATGAACAACTTACCGAAATTCCGATGCCCTACAACTGGCTCTACAAGTTACCCGTTTTCAGCACAGGTCGTGACCCGGCCCGTTTCTACACCATTGCGATGCTAGGCTCCGGTATTCTGGTAGCTTTTGGTTTGCGCTACTTTTTGGAGTGGATAGGCTCAAAGCGGGAGTGGCCTCGGTGGTTGCGACAAGAGCGGCTAAGAGCGGCTCTCAGCGTCACGGTTTTTCTGACGGTGACATTGCTAGGGTTTGTGATAGAAGCGGGTAAGGCTTCGGTTTATCCCCCGGATTGGCCCCCCTTTTATCAAGAACTGGCAAAAGATAAAGAGACTTACGCCCTCTTGGAACTACCCCTCTTTGCCGACCCCTATGGGCGAGGTGAGGACGCTTATGAAGCCTTCCAAAGTTTGCATAATAAAAAACGCTTTGCCGGAAGATTGGCTCGCGATCACAAACTGACCAATCCCACTAACTTTGTTAAGAAGGCCAGCCTTTTTCGCGATCTCTGGCTAACCAAAACCTCCGATCAAGACTTTTTCTACCCGCCGCAGGATTTTCTCAACCGAACGGACTACCGCACTCAAGGTCTCTCAATTCTAAATTATTACGATGTGCGCTACATTATTCTTTACAAAGATGCCATAAGTGATATGCTAAAGGCCGGGCGACAACCCCGGTTTGAAAGTATCTTGGGGGCAGTGTTGGGCGAGGCCAAACCTTATTATGAAGATAGATTGATGACCGTTTATAAAGTTCCGGTTGTTTCGGTTCCGACTAATCCACTTACGCTTGATCTAGGCAATGGCTGGTCTAGTAGTCAAGTGGAGGCGGGATACGCCTATCGCTGGGCCGATAATAGCGATAACCAGCCGTCGGAGTTCTATACTATAAACCTTTCTCAGCAGCCAGTAAGGGCTACTTTAAGCTTTAAGGCTTTTGCCTTTAAGCAGCCACGTACCCTCAAAGTAGCGATCAATGGTTATGAGGCAGGCAGCTATCAGTTAAAGCCGGAAGAGGAGCCAAAGCAAATTTCGCTGGAGATAACCCTTCCGTCTGGCAACAACCTGATTACCCTAACTACGCCCGAACCTGCCCTTCCGACCGGAGATCCTAAAGATGCTCGGTTACTTACTTTTGGTGCTAGTGAGGTCAGTTTGAGGTAACTATGTTTGGGGAAGGTAATAGCGAAGAGGAAGCGACTCCAGTCAAGCGGCCCAACCCGAAAGTGATTCAACTGGTGCGAAAGTTGGAAGAGGCTAGGGATGAGGAGGCTTTGTTGAAGCTTCTCAATCCTCAAGATATTTCACTTAATTCAATCGTCGCCCGGCGATTGGCGGCTAAGGCAGTGGCAAATATTGCCCGGCCTGCCTGTCTACCGACGCTGGTTCAATATCTGGAAGAGGAATCTGACCGGGCAATACGTCTGAGTCTGCTAGGTGCTTTGGGAAGGTTGGGCAATGATTTTGCTTTACCAATCCTACTGAAAAGCCTGAAAGACCGGGAGGCACTGGTGCGTTTGGAGGCTGCTACTGCACTTTCAAGGTTTAACTCGCCTGCCGCTTTTGAGGCATTGTTAGCGGCACTTCGGCAAAATGAGGAACCATCCGACCGGGCGATTCGGCAATTTGCGGCAGAAGCCCTTGGTCAACTTGCCGACCGTCGGGCGGTAGCGGCTTTGTTGGAAGCTTTGAAAGATGAAGAGAGCTTGGTGCGGACGGCGGTGGCTAAGGCACTTGGTCAATTGGGTGATCGGGCTGCTATTCCTCTTCTCAAGCGGTTACGCCATACTACGCCCCATTTAAGGGGCGCGGATTGTGCGGAATGTAAAGCCATTGACGTGGCACTAACGGCCCTTGAGAAATAGAAATTTTGCTTCAAGCGGTTGGGGGGCTATTGCTACTCTCCCCGATTTGTCCTGTTTCCACAAAAATAATACGTTCGCAGATATTTGTTACCCTGTCCCCTAAGCGTTCGACGTTATGTGCTGCCCAGAGCATCAGCGTCGCTAAGTCTACCTGACTATTATCGGCAAACATCAAATCTAACAGGTGGCGATAAATAGCGTTATAAAGGCTGTCTACCTCGTCGTCCTCTTGGGCAACTGCTTGGGCGCGGAGGGCATCTCCGGCTAGGAAAGCGTCAAGAGCATGATTGAGCATAATTCCGGTCTTCTCGGCCATTTTTTCCAGATTTACCATGGCTAAGGGTGGTGGATTTCCGGCCATCATTCCACTAATGCGGGCAATTCCTTTAGCATAATCGCCCATGCGTTCCAATTCGCCAGCGATATGTAAAACTGCTGCAATTAGGCGTAAATCGCGGCTAAGTACAGGTTGCTGGGTGGCAAGTAGCATCATTGCTTCTTCTTCCAGCTGATAACGTTGTCGGTTTATTTCCTGATCTTGTCTTATAACTTCCTGCGCCATTATATGACTTCGGCTTTTAAGCGCATGAACCGAGTGCCGAAGCGACTTATCTACCATACTTGCCAACCCTAGCAAGTGATCCTGCAAATCTGATAATTTTTTATTAAAAGTGGTTCTAATTTCCATCAAACCTATCCTTACTGTAGCCTTTGCCAACATCAAGCTGGGACACTACTTGGAACGTTTCGGGTTGCTTTATTTTCAAATATCCCCTTATTCTACTACATTTAGTTCTATCCTGCGATATTATTCGGTGTAAGATAAATATAGAATAGGTTTTAAGATTAATCTTGAGCTATCCGGTCAACTTACCGGCCAGAGCTAGGGCTGCTTCATACATTCGATCATGTTTTACCACTGCCAGATCCTCGCTCAAAAGAGCCACTTCGTCACGTCTGACAAAACCTAACGCCCGGCTACGGGGAGGTTTGCTAGATTCTTCGGTGCTTATTTCTACCTGCTCGTAATTTTGCTTTAATTTGATGGAGAAAGTAGCCGCTCGGTTTTCTGGAAGGATTGTCGCGGTGATTTTTATGGCGGTAATGCCGCCTGACTCCTCACAACAATCATTATGACCAATGAACTTGATGTTTAGTGGTTTGCCTCCGGCGTTTACAATTAAGGAAGCATTATACTTATGTTTTTGGAGTGAGAAGGCTTCTTTCCAGCCTAACTGGTGTCCCAACCAGCCCACCAAAAGTAGAGCTTGGGAAAAATTAGGCTCGCTCTCTTTGCCAGGTGCTTCGTAATCAATCACAATATCTTCAAAGTGTGACAAATAGGGCATCATATTAGGGGGGTCAAAGAACTGAGCGATTAGCCTGCGCCAAGGTGTCAGTCGCGCCCAATTCAAATCACTAAACGCAACTCCCCGGTAGCGCATTTCAGAAAGTGCCGCTAAACGTTTGAAACTACAGACCGGATCAAGAAAACGCCGTGAATCTACAATCAAGCGGTCGCTGGTATCCATCAACCGCTCAAACAACGGGCCTTGCAAGGTGGGATCGCCCGGCCACCAGAGTATTACGGGCAAATCCGGTACTAAGAGTGGTAAAACCATTGAACCAAGCCGTTCCATAGCAAGGTTGCTACCTTCAACCGTAACTTGTTCGCAACAAACCTTCATGCCGTTAGGGTCGGGTAACTGGCACTGCGCTGAAATCCAAGCGTTCATACTATCTTCAGGCAGGTTGGGACGAGCTATCAGCACAATAGCCCGGCAAGGGTAAGACCAGGTTAACTTTGCAATGGTATCGGTGGCCTGCTCCAGCCCCTCATCGCTCTCGGTAAAAATTACCAAGTTAAAGACACAGGCCCGCATTACCGGGGCAAGATCTTCGCTCTCGTCTTTGGTAGCAACCTGCCACAGCGTAGTGATGCTCTTCTCAATATTTGCCAGTTCAATTTCTTTGGCTTCGCCCCGGATTATAACATCTTCATAGGTGTTCTTACCCGGCGGTGGCATTAGTGCCGTGCTATCTAAGCGGTCAAGTATTCTCTCCGTCATAACCTTTCTCCGCAGGTTTAGTGGTTACTGACTAGTTTATAAGCCAATAGCGGACTAACTTACTAACTAACTACAATCTCCGCCAATTTCGACCATCTTTTTGGATAAATTCATCAGCCTCTTTTGGCCCCCATGTACCGGCCTCGTAATTGGGAAGGGCGGGGGGCATATGTAGTTTCCAGCCATCGGTAATTGAAGTTACGATAGACCAAGCTTGTTCCACCTCGTCGCGACGGGCGAAGAGGGTTGAGTCACCTAGCATTGCATCCAGAATCAGCCGTTCGTAGGCATCAGCGGCGGTTATCCCAAAACTTTGACCAAAGCGGAAATCCATTGTAACGGGCCGAATATTCATGGTTTGGCCGGGTACTTTTGCGCCAAATTTCAGAGAGATACCCTCGTTGGGCTGGATTTGTAGCACGAGAACGTTTGGCTCCAGTGGCATCCCGCTAGGGCTAAACAATTGCTGGGGGGCAGGCTTAAATTGGAGCGATATTTCCGAGGTGCGTTTGGGCAACCGTTTGCCAGTACGCAGATAGATTGGTACTCCCGCCCAGCGCCAGTTCTCCACGAAAAGCTTGATCGCTACATAGGTATCGGTAATCGAGTTAGGATTAACTCGTTCTTCGTGGCGGTAGCCCAGCACGGGCTTACCAAAGATTGTACCCGGCCCATACTGACCGCGTACCGTGCGTTCCACCACCTCATCCGCATCAAGAGGCTTTATAGAACGCAAAACTTGGGTCTTCTCATCACGAATAGCGTTAGCTTCGTAGCTAACAGGCGGCTCCATACAGACTAGGCTTAAAAGCTGCATCATATGATTTTGAACCATATCGCGAATCGTACCAGATTCTTCGTAATAAGGCCCGCGCCCCTCTACGCCAAGTTCCTCCGCCACCACAATTTGAATATGATCTACAAACTGTCGGTTCCAAATCGGCTCAAAGATGCTGTTGCCAAAGCGGAAAACCAAGATATTTTGCACGGTCTCTTTGCCGAGATAGTGGTCAATGCGGAAGACCTGATTCTCGCGAAAGACCTCGGCTACAACATCGTTCAACTCTTGGGCGCTTTTAAGATCGTGACCGAAGGGTTTCTCGATAATGATGCGCGTCCATGCGTCCGAACCGGGCCGCTGCGGTTTAGCTAACCCGGCCTTGCCTAAATTGTTAATGATTATCTCGTAATCGCTGGGTGGAGTAGAGAGATAAAAGAGGCGGTTGCCCTGTGTACCGCGTTCCTCGTCAATTTTATCTAGGGTAGCGGCTAATGCTTGGTAACCTTCAAGGTTGGTAAAATCGCTGGAGACATAATAGATTCCTTTTATAAATTGTTCCCAGACGGTGGGCTGTACTGGACGGCGGCGCGAGAATTTATTGATCGATTCAAGGATACCCTGCTGAAATTTAGCATCATCTAGCGGACGACGGGCGAAGCCTACCACGCTGAATCCTTCTGGTAGAAGATGTTCTAGGGCTAGGTTGTAGAGAGCAGGTAGTAATTTGCGATGGGTCAAATCGCCAGTTGCACCAAAGATGACCATTACACAAGGCGGCGGAGTTCGCTCCATGCGTAAACCTTTACGCAAAGGGTTAAAGGCCGGGGTTGCTACTCCACCCGGCGTTCCAATTGGTAATGTCATAGTATAAATACATCCCTTCTAGCGGAGCCAAGTACCATATAGAGTTGGAGAATTAGCTGAGTACTGGCCTTTAATCCTTGCGGTAGGGCTACTTCTTTTCGTCGTGAGTCTCCTCTTCAGCCCCGGCGGCTTGGACGGCGTGACCGCCAAACTGGTTGCGTAGGGCCGCTATCACCTTAGCACTAAAACTTTCAGGCTGACGACTAACGAAACGCGAGAGGAGGGATAGAGTTAAGATTGGTGCAGGTGTAGATTGGTCAATCGCCTCTTGGACAGTCCAACGACCTTCTCCGCTATCTTCCACGTAGCCCTTAATGCGGGAGAGTTCATTGCCCTCTTGCTCAAAGGCCAGTACCGCCAAATCGAGCAACCAGCTTCGGACTACACTGCCGTTTTGCCACATTTTGCTGATAGCAAGTAGATCGAGTGAGTAGCGGCTCTTCTCCAGAATATCATAACCTTCACCGTAAGCCGCCAACATGCCATATTCAATCCCATTGTGTACCATTTTGACAAAGTGACCTGAGCCGCTAGGTCCACAATGTAGGTAGCCACCTTCAGGGGCAAGGGTTCTAAAAATTGGTTCCAGATGTTTGACAGGCTCCTCGTCGCCGCCCACCATTTCGGCATAGCCGTTTTTCAAACCCCACACCCCACCACTGGTTCCAGCATCTAGGTAGTGGATACCCATCTCTTTAACTAGAGTGTAGCGGCGGAGGGTATCTTTGTAATTGGAATTACCACCGTCAATAATAATATCGCCTGGCTGAAGCAGATTCATTACTTCAATCACGTGCTGTTCGGTCACATCTCCACTTGGAACCATCAGCCAAATGGCTTTAGGTGAATCCTGAAGCTTGTTGACCAAATCTTGAAGTGAGGTTGCGCCTTCTGCGCCATGCCCCACAATCTCTTTAACTTTATCTTGAGAACGATTGTAAGCGACAATACGATGACCATTCAGGAGTAATCGTTGGCACATATTAAAGCCCATTCTTCCAAGGCCCACAAAACCTAGTTCCATTGATTTTTCCTTTCGGTGATTTAGTTTATAGCCAACCGGAAAACCCAGTTTGCATAGATTTCCGGTCTATGCGGCTTAAATATACTAAGTTTAGCCCATCCCATTCCCAAAATGATTTAATTGGTTTTAATTCATAAATGAACGACCGGAAATAAATTTCCGGCTGGTCTTATAACTTACCCACTTGTTGCAGTTCATCTACCAGTTTTTGCCGTTTCTTTTCTACTCCGGCCAGCAATTGATTGAATGAATCGGCGAATTTCTCCACCCCTTCGGCCAATAATTGATCGGTTACTTGATCTATGCTGATACCCACTTTTCCTAGTCGGGCGATAATCTGATGTGCTTCCTGATAGCCTATATCCAAGGTGGAGGCTACCTCGCCATGGTCGTTAAAGGCATCTACCGTTTGGGGAGGCATTGTATCCACCGTCTCCGGGCCGACTAATTCCTCGGCATAGAGAATATCGCGATATTTAGGGTTTTTGGTACTGGTGCTGGCCCACAAAACACGCTGCGGATGGGCATTTTTCTGGCGCAATTCCTCAAATTCCGCCTCGCTGAAAATCTCCTTGAATTTCTCGTAAGCTAATTTTGAGTTGGCAATAGCACTCTTACCCAGCAAGCTTTCCAGTTCGGCCTTCTCAGCGGCATCGTCGGTGGCCGCAATTTTCTTTTCCAACAGATCATCCACTAACACATCTACCCGGCTTACAAAGAAGCTTGCTACGCTTGCTACCCGGTCTAGGGGCTTTTTGCCACTAGCGGCTAGTTTTTGGAGGCCTCGAATGTAAGCGCGAGCTACGTCCTGATAAGCCTGTAAGGAGAAGATCAAGGTTACATTCACATTTATGCCCTCCCCAATGAGGGCTTCTACGGCAGGAACACCTTCGGGCGTAGCCGGGACTTTAATCATAATATTGGGACGCGCCAAAATTTCATAGAAGCGGCGAGCCTCTACCAGAGTGGCTTCTTGGTCGTGGGCCAGCAAGGGCGAAACTTCTATCGAAACAAAACCATCGGTGCCGTTGGTCTTTTCATAGATCGGGCGAAAGAGGTCAGCCACATTGCGAATGTCTTGAATTGCCAGTTCGGTAAAGATCTCCTCGGCATTTTTGTCACCCTTGACCAGTTCGCGAATCTGGTCGTCATAAGCACTACCAGCCCCAATAGCCTTCTCAAAAATAGTGGGATTAGAAGTAAGACCTACCACACCGATTTCAATCAATTTATTAAAAGAGCCATTATTAATCAAGTCGCGCGAAATATTGTCATACCAGACGCTTTGCCCGTATTCCTGAAGTTTTTGTATGCGAGTAATCATTTTTTATTCCTTTGTTTAATTTAGCAGTTAAGTTTATAGTTGTCAGTTCATACCTATTAGTTTACAACTTACCCTCTCAATATTTCTAGGTAGGGGCGTATTGCATACGCCCAAAGTGAGGCGGGTTTATGCAATAAACCCCTACCGCTTGAGAAGATCATAATCAGTAGTCAGTTACCAACTATAAACTAATAACTAACTACTATAAACTAATTACTACCTAACCGTGAAGCCCATGTGTTTGCAGTTCCTTGATCTCGCGACGGGCGGCTTTCGGGTCGCTAATAACTAGCTTAGCCAACCGGACGACGCTCTCAGTCGTGAAACCAAACTTCTCTAGGATGATTTCAAAAGGCGCACTGGCTCCAAAGTGGTCAATGCTCAGGGCAGCACCATTCGAACCCACATAACGCTCCCAACCAGAGGAGATACCTAGTTCAATCGAAAGACGTGCGGGTACTTCATCTGGTAAGACCTGCTGTTGGTATTCTTCCGATTGCTGCTGGAAGAGATCCAAGCTAGGTATACTAACTACACGAGTCGCGACACCATCTGCTACCAACTTCTTTTGAGCATCCAGAGCCAACGAAACTTCTGAACCAGTGGCGATCAGAATGACCTCTGGTTTAGCACCCTCGGCCTCGCTCAAAATATATCCGCCCTTATGTAGTTCGGTGGCGGGGGTATACTTCTTCTGGTCAAGGACTGGCAACTTCTGGCGGGTTAGGATCAGCACGGAGGGACCAGTCTTGTGCTGGATAATAAAGCGCCAAGCCTCGTTTGTCTCATTAGCATCGGCAGGACGGAGAACCGTCACATTTGGAATTGCCCGCAACGCCATTAAGTGTTCAATCGGTTGGTGAGTGGGTCCGTCTTCACCTAAACCTACGCTATCGTGGGTAAAGATAAAGATCGAGGGAATACCCATCAATGCAGCCAAGCGAATAGTAGGTCGCATATAGTCCGCAAACATTAGGAAGGTTGCGCCATAAGCCCAGATTGCCTTGCTTAGGGTCATACCATTTATTACACTTCCCATCCCGTGTTCGCGTACACCGTAGTGCATGGTGCGCCCTGTCCAACTTCCACCCTTCGCTTCACTCGGCTCAAAAGAGCCAAACTCTTCTAGGCTGGTGTTGGTCGATTCCGCCAAGTCTGCTGAACCGCCGATTAAAGTTGGTATTTTAGGAGCAAGCTTCTGCAAGATCTCACCACTGACCGCTCTGGTGGCAATATCTTTGGCTCCTTCCCAGTTTGGTAGATCGGCATCCCAACCTTCGACTAGTTCTTTATTCAAGGCTGCTACCAGTTTTTTGCTTACTTCTGGTTCGGCCTGTTGGTAAGCCTCAAACTTCTGCTTCCATTCCGCTTCGAGTGCTGCGCCCCGCTCGATACTCTGGCGGAAATGGGCCAAAGCCTCTTCTGGCTCGTAAAAATCCGGTTCTAAAGGCCACTTCAGGTTCTCTTTGGTCAGCTTTATCTCATCCTTACCAAGAGGGCTACCGTGAGCCTTGGCACTGTCTTGGCGGTTCGGGCTACCATAGCCGATGTGGGTACGTACTTGGATGAAATGAGGCTTACCCTTAGTATTTTTGGCCGTTTCAATGGCACTATTGATGGCTTCCAGATCATTACCATCGGCGACATATTGGACATCCCAGCCATAAGCCTCAAAGCGCTTGCTGACATTTTCGGTAAAGGCAATTACAGTATCGCCTTCAATTGAGATGTGGTTATCGTCGTAGAGATAGATCAGGTTGTCTAGTTCCAAATGGCCTGCGATAGAAGCAGCTTCACTGGCAACGCCTTCTTCCAAATCGCCATCGCTACAAATGGCGTAAATGTTGTAATCTAGGACACCATGGCCGGACGGGTCAAAGGTGTTTGACAAAAACTTTTGAGCAATACCCATACCTACGCCGGTAGAGAATCCTGCGCCCAACGGCCCGGTAGTTATTTCTACGCCGGGTGTCCAGCCATATTCCGGGTGGCCGGGGGTTTTGCTACCCCACTGCCGGAACTGCTTTAGTTCTTCTAGCGGCAAATCATAGCCTGTTAGATGAAGTAAGCTGTAGAGCAGCATCGAGGCGTGTCCGTTGGAAAGTATAAAACGATCCCGACCTGCCCAATCAGGGTTTTTGGGATTAAACCGTAGGTGCTTAGTAAAAATAGTATAGGCCACCGAAGCAAGGCCCATTGGTGCGCCGGGGTGACCACTGTTCGCCTTTTGCACACCATCTATCGCCAAAAAGCGAATAGTATTTACACAAAGCTGATCCAACTCTTCCTGACTGATCGTGCTTTCTGTAGCAGTCGTCAAAATAATCTCCTCCAATCACTTAAAAGTAATTATACATAGGTCAATCACTAACCAATTTTCGATAAGCGTGTGTTGCTGTTGTATTGCCGTAAGATAGCGACTATGTTAGGCCAAGTCTACCCAGCGTTAATAGGTATTTCCACCTAGTTGAGTGAGATATTTGCCATTTTTCCCGGCCTCCAACCGCTAAAGCAATTTATTTATTTTTCATAAATTTTAACTTTGGCCTATTATCGCACAGTGAATAAAGCTTTTCAACCGACAAAAGCTGAGCCATTCCATTAACCATTTCGAGCCATTGCCAAAAACTGTAGGAGGGATTTCTAATCCCGATTTCACCCGCTAACTACCTTGCGTCTCAGTTGTTCCCTTATACTCACCATGAATCACAACAGGCATACCTAGCTGGGCAAAATCATAGAGGCTGCGCCAATCTTCTAGCCGTACACAACCATGCGAGATGGGTCCAAGCCGATCATCTATAATTTTTTCCCGGCTATCCAAAATGAGCGAGTGAAACCCATTGGCCCGTTCCGGGTCAAAGCCGACCCAGCCCCGAAAATAACCACCCGAATACGTAGTATCATAATGTAAGGTATCCCGCTTTTCATAGATAAAGTAGAGGCCCGGCGGCGTACTATAATAATCGTCGGCAGTTCCCGGTAGACCATAGCCCCATGCACTAGCAATAGATTTAACTATGGTGCGATCTTGCACTAGGCGGGTGTAACCATCACTTAAATTTAGGTCAATCCAACGGCCAGCGGTACGGCCCAAGTCAGGTGGCTCCGCCACTAACGCTGGCTCTACCTCTGGCTCCGGCGACAGGGTACTTACCGGAGTTGCCTCTGGCTCCGGCGGCAGGGTACTTACCGGAGTTGCCTCTGGCTCCGGCGAAATAATAGGAAAAGCATTGGTAGCAGCGGGAACCAGTTCTAATTCAGGTGTAGGAGTCGGGGTTACAAAGGAGATGGTAGGAGGAATACGCGGAGATCCGGCCTCTTTTACAGCTTCTGACCGAGCGGTTTTGGTTTTACCATCATCCGCTAAAAAGAGTACCATTACGATCAGGGCCAGAGAGAGAGACAAAAGACCCAAAAGCAGAGTCAGGGTTTTATTATACTTTTCTCTCATCGCTCCTATTTCTCGTAGACCAAACTATAGCTGTAGATAACCAATTTTTGAACTAAACCCGATGTTTCACTATTGCGACGGCTATTGTAGCATATCAGCAGAGGTTCGCCAAATTATTCAAAAGTTAAAAAGGCCCAAGGCAAAGGGCCAATCTTAATTCGGGTAAGATACAAAGGGGTTGCTTTTTATATAGTAGCGCCAAGGTCGGTCTACTCCGCGCGTAATACCAATTCGGGTAGTCTCTACTATTTCAGAGGAGGGTAAGGCTAACCCCGATGCCGCTTCTGCCAAAAAAAGCCGCTCGCTTTGGAGCGACAGACCGTTTAATTCTCCGGTTAGGGCTAAAGCCTGACAAAGCTTGCCCGGCCCGTTGGTCAAGTGGCGGTCATCTGGTTTACTTTTGAGTAGGTGTAAGCGACGGCGTTCTCGCATTAGCTCTAATCCAAAAATTGGCTGGATAGCCCTAATCAATACCGCCGCTGGATAATCTTCTGGCTCGGTCACTACATTTAACATCCAGTGATTGCCGTAGGTGAAATAGAGGTAGGCATGGCCGGGCAAACCCCACATAGCCTCATTCCTGAGAGTACGCCCCACCGAAGCGTGGCAGGCCGGGTCTTCCTGACCTACATAACCCTCCACTTCCACAATCAGACCACCTACTCCTTCACAAACCAGCATTTTACCCAACAAACAACGGGCTATCTCCAAAGTCGGCCTAGTGTAAAAAGCGGGAGGTAATTTATCAAGTTCTAGGCCGGGCTGGATAATCAAGGCTTCTTTCGTTTCTCTTTCCTTACGAGTGGATCTGCTTCAGCAAAGGGCGTTGCTTTTCCCACCACTGCACCAACTGGCTTTTGGTTAAATCTTCCTCACGCTCATCGAGATAACAACCTGTCGCATGTTGCAAAACATCGCTGGCGGCACTGAGAAAAACAAGATTGTCACTGGTGCGTAGGATTTCCAAAAAATAATCAAAGTAGTCGGTTTCAGCCAAAAGGAAGAGGGCGGCCCGACTATAGAAAGCTACTTTGCGACTGGCAACCCAAGCGTTCCAGCGACGCTCCCACTCCTCCGCACTCAAATTTACTCCGTTCTCATTTGGTTTGCCTTTGCTATAGGTAGCATCTGCTCCAGTCTGTAGATCGTGCAATGCTTTGATTACTAAAGCAGAAACCAGATTATATTTGGCTAACTCAGCCAAGGTAGCCCGTAACGACTTTTCATTTATTAGGCCACACACTGTCAGACAATGCTCGAAAATTTTATCGGCACTCTGATAATTGAGCATTAGCTTCACGCCTCCACTTTCTAACTGCCACATCTCTAGCCAACAGAAGTCCAGCTAATTATAGCAATTCATCCTAGAGACGCAAGTTTCAAACGCTTAAATTAATTGATTGCCATATTCCGCTGTGTTGCTTCTGCCTAGTTTATTTGAGGGTCTTAACCAATTCCTAATCTGCCAAGACATTGACGCTATAAGCCGAACATGGTAACATTAAAGTATGGAAACAGAAACCTTTGAAAAAGAAAATTCGCAAAAAACAGCGATTTTAGAGAAATCTGCCAAGGCCACTACCGAAGTAGCCGTACCACCCTTACCCCAGGGTCTCCGCTATCTCATGCTAGGTCTACTAATCTTGGGTATTAGCGGTGCTGTTATCTTTGCGTTTGTCCGGCTTAACCCGGCCAAGTTAGTAACCAGCACGGTTGGCACTCAGGAAAATTGTGCCGACCCGGTGACAGAAAATCGTCTGCGCGACACCCTAAGCAAGAGTCCGAATGATTTTGCTACTCTAGTGGATTGGGGTGACTATAATTCGCGTTGCCGCAAACCAGCCGACTATCTTTCGGCTATTTCCTCCTACCAAGGTGCTACCCGTCTAGCAGATAACCCAGCTAACAATATTCAAACCGAAACACGCTTAGAAGTTCATCTTAACTTAGGGTTAGCCTATCTTTACAACGGCAATTTTAAAGCGGCCCAAAACGAGTTCCATTTGATCTTAAACGAGCAACCCAAAAACACCTTTGCTCTACTGGTTTTAGGCGGGGCATTGGTTAAAGAAGACCCGCAGCAAGCCTTGATTTATCTCAAGCAAGTGGTAGAATTGGCTTCCGGTACTCAATTAGCCACTAATGCCCAAGCTCTTATTGATGGCATAAATAAGAGCCTCGTTCCTACTAACCTAGGTTCCCCTACTCCCAAACCTTAAAAACAGGATGCGCCTACCACGATGAGCGAAGTAATTGACCCACAACCTGCTTTCATCGCCGAGGCGCGTTTTCGCGTCCGGTATGCCGAAACCGATGCAATGGGCATTACCCACCACTCCAGCTATATTGTCTGGTTGGAACTAGCTCGCAGTGAATATTGCCGGGCAGTGGGGATGCCCTACCCTGAAATCAGTCGGCAAGGTATTGAGTTTCTGGTGGCAGAACTAGCCATCAAATATCTTAGCCCCTCTTTCTTTGATGACGAAATTGTAGTCCGCACTTGGGTAGAAAAAGTTGGGCGAGCCTCCTGCCGCTTTGGTTATCAAGTCTACGATGAAACCACCGACAAACTCTCTTTACGGGCCACCACTGAACACGCCGCCGTCGGACATGATGGGAAAATAAAGCGCTTCTTCCCAACCCTCTACCAGATTCTAAGTAGCCACTCTGGAATTGGTCCACAGCGATAATACTCCGACCATTGGGGCTTATTTGAAAATTGTATCATCTCAGTAAGTAGGGGTTTATTGAATAAACCCGCCTCAGTTTGGGCGTATGCAATACACCCCTACCACGAATTATTGAGAGGATATTGAAAATTAAGATGCTTAAATCAACGATAACCCTCCGCCTGTAGATTAAAGAGCCGGGCATAAGTGCCACCCAACGCAAGTAGTTCTTGATGAGAACCTAATTCAGTTACCAAGCCACCATCCAATACAGCAATCCGGTCAGCCATACGTACAGTACTAAAGCGATGGCTGATTAGCAAGGCAATCTTGCCTTGGGTCAATTCCCGGAAACGCTGGAAGATTTCATACTCGCGCTCCGCATCAAGAGCCGCCGTTGGTTCGTCCAGCACCAATACTTCGCTATTTCGCATAAAGGCCCGACTCAACGCAATCTTTTGCCACTGTCCGCCGGAGAGTTCGTGGCCCTTATCAAACCAATGGCCTAACATTGTATCGTAACCCTCGCTCAAGTCGTTTATCAATGTATCTGCCCCACCGCGCTCTGCCGCTTGAATAATGCGTGGTTCATCTTCGAGGGCATTGATTTGCCCAAAGCCAATATTCTCACGGGCAGTAGCTTGATAGCGTACAAAATCTTGAAAAATTACCCCAATGCGTTCGTGCAACTCCTTGAGATCGTAATCCCGCAAATCTACGCCATCCAGCAAAATTTGTCCCTCGGTTGGCTCATAAAGCCGGGTGAGCAATTTTACTAGCGTGGTCTTACCCGCGCCATTAGCACCCACCAACGCAATTTTTTCACCCGCCGCAACCGTCAGGTTTAAATTCCGCAAAGCCCACTCTTCTTTGTCAGGGTAGCGAAAAGAGACTCCACGAAATTCAATACCCTGCAAAATGGTTGGAGGCATAGGAGTGGCTTGTTGGGAGGACGCTCCCTCTGGAGTAAGGTTTAAAAAGCTGAAGAGGCTACTCATAAAGAGACTACTTTCGTAAATCTCTCCCAAGCTGAAAAAAATACCCCTGAAGCTACCCTGACTCTGACGAAAAAGAGCGAGGTAAAGGGTCATATCGCCCAGCGTAATCGCCCCTTCAAGGGTACGCCAAACCGTCCAAGCATAGGCGGCATAATAACTGACCGTCGCCAACAGACCCCAAACCAGACTCAGAAGGGTGCGCTTCCCGGCTAGGTCAGCATCCTCCTTATAAAATTGCCAGAACTCTTTGTCATAACGCTTGAGCAGAGGTTCGCCCAAACCAAAGAGCTTAATCTCCTTGATACTACTGTCCACCGTCAGCAAATGCTCTAGGTATGCCTTACGGCGAAATTCCGGGGAACGCCAAGTTAGCAAGCGAAAGTAGAGTTTGCTATAGCGAAGCTGAGAAAGAAAAGCTGGAACAGAGGTTCCAAATAGAAGCAGGGCCATCAAGGGACTGAAGGCCAGCAAAATTAGAATCACCGAAAACAAGGTGATAAGGTATTGCATAACCAGAAAAGTGTTGTTGACAATCGAGATTGGTCTCCAGTTGACCTCCCGGCGGGCATTTTGTAGCCTATCGTAAAATTCGGCATCTTCAAAATAGTGCAAGTCAAGCGAAATAGACTTCCGCATAATCTTAACCTGAATCAAATGGCCCAGCCGTGACTGGATCACATGTTGCAGCAGCGAATTAAGTTGCCCGGTTATCATGCTAGTGGTAAGCATCCCAAATTCCAGCAGCAAAAAGGGGATAGTAGCCTGTAGCCCAAACGTAGCAGGTTGTTTGCTATTGATAGATTGAACCACTGTATCCACAATCAGCTTGCCTGCCCAAGCTTGCCCAGCTGGTAGAAGCGCGTTTAAGAAGGTTATTAAAGCCAGCGTCAGCGTAGCGAAGGGGTGCGCCTGCCAGACTAACCGGAGAGCCTCTGGAATATTTTCATAGGTTGCTTTGACATCTTTCCAACGTTTCGCCCAAGTTTGGGGTGTTTTTTTGTCATCTGCCTTGGAAGTGGTAGTAACACTCATCAGATTGATCTCCCTCTAATTGGTATCGAAGCCTCCCAGCCTTTAGCATGTGCAATATTATAGCTTAAATTTAAACGGAAAAGGCTATATAATCCGTAGCTCAATTAGGAGCTATATTCTCTCTTTCTGTTCCACAATCCTTGACAATTCTAGGGCGTTAAGCGACAATAAACCCGTTCGTAACCTTAACTTCAAAAAGGTAAACTTTTCGCTCTGGATAAATCCGTTGTAAGTGGTGCCTTAATTTGAATAGAACTACTGCGCCCTTGCGCCGGATTTTAGTTAAGACGAACTAAATCGAATGGGCCGTAATTATCCGAAGGAGATACACGTTTGGCAGTTATCAATCTTTCCACCGAACATCGCGAAGCTCTACTTAGGAAATTTGAGAAGAGAATTGAAGTTAACCGTGATCTGGATCGAGGGCTGGTTAGTTATCAGGAAGATAAAGAGACTCCCTTTTATCGCTGGTTTAAGTACAAAGAGGGATTTACTTCCCGGCTGGTCTCTTACCTGTTAAACAAGGTACACCCGGTTCTTGGCCTACTACTTGATCCCTTTGCAGGCTCTGGTGCCGCGTTATTCGCCGCCGCCTCTGCTGGTTGGGAAACATCTGGTATTGATGTTTTACCTGTAGGAATCCATATTGTCCAAGCCCGAATATCGGCTAATTTGGTAGATATTAACTTATTCATTGAAATGGCGGAAAAGCTAAAGTCGTTAGACTTTTCCGCTTTTTTCGAGGAGTCTAACAACTTCAAACACATCCCGATCACAAAAGGAGCGTTCCCTCCTGAAAATGAGAAAGAACTTATCGGTTATATTTCGTATTGCAAAAAATATATTCAGAATGAACACGTTCAAAGGTTAGCTCTGTTTGCCAGCTTTTGTATCCTAGAAGATATAAGTTACACCCGAAAAGATGGGCAATATTTACGCTGGGATGTTCGTTCAGGTCGTTCACTCGGCAAAGAACCTTTTAATAAAGGAGAAATACTCTCCTTTCCTAGAGCAATTGAAGCCAAATTAAATCAGATGATGCACGATCTTCAGTTTGGTCGGCTATTTGAAACCAATGGCGTAAGTGAGGCCCCTGCGCCACGTATTGTAGCTGGTTCTTGCCTAGAAATATTACCAACGCTAGAATCAGCAAGTATAAATGTGATTCTCACGTCACCACCCTACTGTAACCGCTATGATTATACCAGAACCTACGCGCTGGAATTGGTATACTTGGGAGCCTGTTATGAAGAGGTTACAAAATTAAGACAGACCATGCTTACCTGCACCGTTGAGAATAAAACTAAACGAGAAGATTTGAAAGCAATGTATGAAAAGCTAGGCCAGAAAGCGGAATTTGATCAAGTAGAAGAAGTCTTCCAGTCACTGGCGGCACTACAAGAAGTTTTATCAATTCTGGATGCTTACAAAGATGCCCGAGAGTTGAATAACCCGCAGATTGCCCGGATGGTGCGAAATTATTTTTACGAGATGTGTTTTGTGATTTTTGAGATGGCGCGTATACTTACCCCGGGTGGGCATGTTATCATGGTCAATGACAATGTACGTTATGCGGGCGAAGAAGTGCCTGTGGATCTGATCTTGTCAAGTATGGCCGAAACTTTTGGATTAACTGCCAAAAAAATCTGGACTCTTGGGCGAGGGAAGGGAAACAGTAGTCAGCAAATGGGTAGTCATGGACGAACAGAGCTACGAAAGTGTGTTTATGTATGGGAAAAAGAGCAAGCATAATGGTAGATGAAGCTGCGCTTCTTGCCGAAGCGAACCGGATTAATTACCGACTACGCTCCACCTTCTTTTATCGTAAGTTGAAGGAATTTAATACACTTTCATTTCCTTCAATGGTAGCTAATTTATTCCCTGTTGAGCATTTATATAACTGGGATGATCGTACCCAATGGGGTATTGGAGAAGAAGCCTTTGGCTATATCAATACTCGATCAGACTTTCATCTTTTCCAAATATTTTGTCATCCAAAATTACTTCGAGAACATCCCCAATTGCTAGGTTACTACCGCAATATAGCTGCTATCTCTCAAAAAGGGGTAAGTTATATGGCAAAAGTGAATGTGAAAAAAATAGAAACAGACCTAGAAGGTCGTTTGTCTATTACTCAAGAGCAAGCTTTAGCTTTAGCTCAACTCTTCAATGAACACATTACGCTTATTATAGATTCGTCTATACAGAGTCTTTCTAAAGATGAGTTATATGGTATCATGCTTATATCAACAGGAGCGCAGATAGACGGTTCATGGCGCAATGCAATTGGTGAAGAGGCAGAACGAGTCGTGCAGCGCCTTTTAGTAAATGAAACAAAAGAGCGTAATCTAATTGGAGCGTTCATTCCGCATAGTGGAAAACCAATAGAATTGTTCAATCCAGATAGCACGGAGGAGCAATTGGGTAATATCCACAAGTACCGAGGTATTTTACTTACTAATCAGACTTCGATATTATTTTCAGATGAACCTGATGTCTCTTTCCTTGATAAAACAGGAAACACCATAGGTGTGATAGAGGTCAAGGGTGGTGTAGATCCAGCAGCAGCATTAGAACGGTACGGTGCTGCGAAGAAATCATTTGAAAAAGCACGGCGTATAACCTCCAATGTGCCTACTGTCCTTATTGCAAGCTGTATAACATCTGAAGTACGTATACGTATTGAACAAGATCCGATTATCTCTAGTTACTACAATTTAACGGATTTACTAACTGAAAATTCAATAGATTATGAGCGATTTATGCAACAAGTATTCTCCTTCTTGGAAAACCAAGAGTAAGCGCAAGTAAACCAAAGAGTTTGGTATCATCAGGAATGACACTGTTGAAGTGTGGTGGAATTAATTTCAAAGCATGGAGCGAAGCAGAATGAAAAAGCAGAAATCTGGAATACTTTTGGTCTTAGTAATATTGGTGGCAGGGCTACTAGTTGGCTGTGGGGATAACACCCCTATTCCCTTCTCCAACGCTGGTGGGCAGGGCGGCAATGTAATTCGAATCTACAGTAGCCTGCCCCTCACGGGTAGCGATAAGAAACAAAATGAAACAATGGTCAACGCTATGAAAATGGCACTTGACGATGCGACTAACAACACCGGGAAAATCGGCAATTTCACCATTGATTATCAATCTTTGGACGACTCGAACCCCACTCTAGGGCAGTGGGATCAGCAGCAAGAGGCGGCTAACGCTACCAAGGCGGTCGCTGATCCTGATGCGATGGTCTACATTGGTACTTTTAACAGTGGTGCCGCTAAAATCGCCATACCCATTACCAACCGGGCAGCGATGGCAATGGTTAGTCCGGCCAACGAGTACTCTGGCCTAACCCATGCCGCCGAAGGCATTACTGCTCAAGGTGAGCCGAATATTTACTATCCCGGCGGCGGTCATAGCTTCTTCCGGGTAGTAACACCCGATGATGTACAAGGGCCAGCCGCAGCCGCCTTTGTGGTAGATACCCTAAAATCCAAGACCGCCTTCGTGATAGATGATTCGCAACTCTATGGTAAGGGTTTGGCCGATGGTTTTGCGCTGGCGGTTAAAAAGGTCGGGGTGGATGTGGTAGGTCGGGCAGCGATCACCGGTAAGGAGACCGATTACAAAGCACTGGTAGCTACCATAAAAGAGAAAAATCCAGAATTGATCTATTTTGGCGGTATTACCTCGCAGCAGCCGGGGAAATTGCTGAAGGAAATCCGAACGGCGGGCCTTAAAGCCCCCTTTATGAGTGGTAGTGGCATTGTGGACGATACCTTTATCCGCGACGCAGGAACAGATGGCGAAGGGGTGTACGCTATGAACAGCGGCGTAGATGACTCGAAACTACCCGCCAAAGGCCAAGACTTTATCAAGCGGTTCAAAGCTAAATACAGCGACCCTGAAGCCTTTACCATCTATGCCTACGAATCTATGAATGTAGTGCTGAACAGCATCAAAACCGCCAACAAAAAAGATCGGCTGGCAATTCTGCTTGCCATCTCTAGCACCAAAGATTTTGACGGAGTACTAGGCAAGTGGAGCTTTGACTCAAACGGCGACATTAGTATCACCGATTTTAAGGTAATGCAGGTCAAAAGTGGCAAATGGACTTACCTAACCCAAACCCGGCCCAAGGTCTAACTCTACCCCTCCGGGTTCAGGTGTAACTTGTAATTTCGCAGTGCAGTGGCTCTTTTTAAGCGGCTTTAAGGGCCACTGCAGAAAATCACCACAAAGAACGGTAGCAAGCAAATACCCCTACCGAGGAATGAAAACTTAATTCTTTACGGTGCTAAACTTTGGAAATGAACAAACCTCACAAGCAATGCCACCCACCTAAGCCCCATCACAAGGATTCCAAGGTTCACAAATTTGTGGTAGATCGCCAACAAGCTTGCCGTCTTGAACCAATTTTAGCCCATCACACAACTCTGTGAACGGTACGATTTTTCTGCTATAATAGCCTAAACACCAACGAAAATCTTCTAAGGCCAACAGAGAATATACCTGAAACTAAGGTTTTTAAATGACGACACCACCAATCCAAATACTTGAATTGATAGATAGCTTCCGCCAGAATTATCGGGATTATAAGCTGCCCAGTTATAACGAAACTCAAACCCGTCGCGAGTTTATTGACCCCTTTTTCGAGGCGTTGGGCTGGGATATGAATAACCAGAAGAAGGCCGCTCCCGCCTACCGCGAGGTAATCCACGAAGATTCGATTCAGGTTGGTGCTGCCCTTAAAGCACCGGACTATAGCTTCCGGGTGGGTACTACGCGCAAATTCTTTATTGAGGCTAAAAAGCCTTCGGTCAATATTTATCAAGATACCAGCCCGGCCTTCCAACTCCGCCGCTACGGGTGGTCGGCCCAACTCCCGATTAGTATCCTGACCGACTTTGAAGAGTTTGCCGTTTACGATTGCCGAGTGGAGCCAAACAAGGAGGATAGTGCTTCCTACGCCCGCTTGGATTACATCAAATATACCGATTATGCCGAACGGTGGGATGAAATTGCCGAACGATTCTCGCGCGAAGCGGTCTTTAGTGGTTCCCTAGATAAGTATGCTGAAAAGCTCAAGATTCAAAAAGGCTCTTTGACCGTAAATGCGGCTTTTCTCAAATCTATCGAAACTTGGCGTGAAATCTTGGCTCAAGATATTGCCCGACGTAATCCCCAACTCTCCCAGCGCGACCTAAACTTTGCGGTACAAATTACCCTTGACCGGATGATCTTTTTGCGGATTTGCGAAGACCGCAATATTGAACCTTACGGTCAATTGGAGAGCCTGAATAGTGGCTCCGCTTTGTATGAGCAACTGATTCGGCGTTTTCGGGCGGCAGATCTGCGCTATAACTCTGGCCTCTTCCATTTTGAGAAGGAGAAAGGTCGCGACGATCCCGATAACCTCACCTTAACGCTCACCATTGGCGATAATTCACTCAAGCAGATCATCCAACAGATGTATTATCCCAACAGTCCTTATGTCTTTAACGTGATTCCGGTAGAGATTTTAGGGCAGGTTTACGAACAGTTTTTAGGCAAGGTAATCACCCTCAATTCGTCTAGCCGCAGCGTGGTAATCGAGGAAAAACCAGAGGTTCGGAAAGCAGGTGGCGTTTTCTATACGCCCTCTTATATCGTGGATTACATAGTCAAAAACACCGTCGGTCAACTGCTGGAGGGTAGAAACCCTGAAGAGGTTGCCAAACTCAAAATCCTAGACCCAAGTTGTGGCTCCGGTTCTTTTCTCTTGGGAGCCTACCAGTTTTTGCTAGACTGGCATTTAAGGTGGTATTCGGATAATAATCCTAGCAAGCAGATGCGAGCCAAGAAAATCTATCAAGGGAGCGGCGAAGAGTGGCGGCTAACTACCACCGAACGCAAGCGCATTTTGCTCAACAATATCTATGGGGTAGACATTGATAACCAAGCGGTAGAGACCACCAAACTTTCGTTGTTACTCAAAGTGTTGGAGGGAGAGACGGGCGAAGGTTTAGCCGCCCAACTCCAAATGTTTCGGGAACGCGCCCTACCCAACCTCGAAAGTAACATCAAATGTGGCAATTCCTTGATTGGCCCCGATTTCTATAGCCAGCAAAGCCAGCAGATGGCGATGTTTGACGAAGAGACCCATTACCGGATCAACGTCTTTGATTGGAGTGGTAAAGACGGTTTCGCCGAAATAATGCAAGCGGGTGGTTTTGATGCCGTGATAGGCAATCCGCCTTATATCCGGGTGCAGGCACTCAATGAATGGGCTCCTGTGGAGGTAAATCACTACAAGAAAGCTTACCATTCCGCCAGCAAGGGCAACTATGATATTTATGTGGTCTTTGTGGAGCGCGGTCTTTCGGTATTAAATAAAACCGGACGGCTCGGCTTTATTCTGCCGCATAAATTCTTTAACGCCCAATATGGTCAACCGTTGCGTCAACTTTTGGCAGAAGGCCAAAACCTTTCTAACATCGTCCATTTTGGCGACCAACAGATTTTTGCCAATGCCACTACCTACACCTGCCTACTCTTTTTGGACAAAGCCGCAAACAAAGACCACTTTGAAATGGTAAAAGTAGACAATTTGGAAGAATGGCGCAATACGGGTAAAGCCCTAAAAGGTAAAATTCTTACTACCAATGCTACCTCCGCCGATTGGAATTTTACTATCGGCAAAAGTGCGGGCCTATTTGAAAAACTAAAGGCGATGCCTGTAAAACTTGGAGATGTAGCACGTTTTTTTGTTGGTCTACAAACAAGTGCAGATACTGTTTTCTTATTCAAGGGTGTTTCCTTAGCTAGAGAAGCTATTACACAGGTAGTTTCAAAAGAACTGAATAAATCTGTGGAATTAGAATCCTGTTTGCTCAAGCCCGTAGTAAGAAGCGGTAATATAGGACGTTTTTGGCTCAACCCAACAGCACTAGTTTTATTTCCTTATAGTCTCGTTGGTGGTAAGTATCAGCTTATACCTGAAGCTGATATGAGAAGTGGTTTTCCGCGAGCATGGAATTACTTAACTTCAAACAAAAGTTTACTCGCGGAGCGTGAGCATGGCAAGTTTGCTGCTACGGGTTGGTATCAACTGTATCCTAAAAATCTGGATGAATGGGAACAACCTAAAATAATGCTCCCCTATATGATTACTAGATTGTCCGCTACCTATGATGAAGCTAACAACTATTTTGTAAATGTAACAACGGGTGGCTTTGGAATGACTCTAGGAGCCGACCACCAAACAATGAAATATACAATAGGGGTATTAAACAGTAACTTGTTAGACTGGACATTGAAAAATATTAGTACAAATTTTCATGGGGGTTATATTGCCGCAAACAAACAATTTCTGGTGCAATTACCCTTTCGACCTATTAACTTTGATAATCCCTTAGATAAAGCGCGACATGACCAAGTGGTAATTCTGGTAGAAAATATGCTAGACCTACATAAGCGAATTGCCACCGCCCGAACCACGCAGGAAAAGACTATGCTCCAACGCCAGATTGATGCCACCGATCAGCAAATTGACCGACTGGTCTACGAACTCTATGACCTAACCGACGAAGAGATCAAGCTTGTAGAGGGACGGTAGGAGGGATTTCCACTCCCGACCATCTTTTGTTAGCTGAAGGTGTAAGCGGTTTGAAGCAGTCTCCGCACATTTTCGATAGCCAATTGCTGCGAAGCATGAATTTGCACCAAGGGCTCTCCAACCTCTACTCTATCGCCGACTTTATGGTGAAGTATTAGCCCCACCGCTGGGTCAATCGGATCAGTCTTACTTTTTCGTCCGGCTCCTAATTCGTGGGCCACCATCCCGATTTTTTCCGCATCAATGTTCTGGATATAGCCACTTTGCATTGCTGCTAATTCTTCAATGAGTGGGGCTTGGGGCAGACGTTCGGGATTTTCCAGTACCGAGGTGTCGCCACCTTGGTTAGCAATAAAAGCCTTATATTTGGCGAAGGCGGCTCCACTTTCTAGGGCTGTTTTTAATTGTACCCTTGCCTCCGTTTCATCTTTGGCTCTCCCGGCCATTAGCAATAACTGGCTACCTAGGAGGTAGGCCAATTCCAACAAATCCTCTGGGCCATGACCCTGCAAAGTTTGAATGGCCTCGCGCACTTCAAGGGCATTTCCGACGGCATAACCTAGTGGCTGTTCCATACTACTCAGCACCGCCCGTACTTTGCGCCCTAGACCTAGCCCGATTGCTACCATCGCTTCGGCTAGGGCGGTAGCCTCGGTTAGGGTTTTCATAAAAGCCCCCTTGCCATACTTTACATCTAGCACAATGCAATTTGCTCCAGCAGCAATCTTTTTGCTCATAATGCTGCTGGCAATTAGGGGTAGGCTCTCCACCGTACCTGTAACATCGCGCAAGGCATATAACTTGCCATCGGCAGGGGCTAGTTCGCTACTCTGCCCGGTTATTACTAGCCCTACTTTTGCTAATCCCGCGCGAAATTCGCTTTCACTTAGCGTAGCCCGAAAGCCGGGAATAGTCTCCAGTTTATCAATTGTGCCACCAAAGTAGCCCAAACCCCGTCCGCTCATTTTACCGACGGGCAAGCCGGTCGCGGCAACTAGCGGCGCAACGAGCATAGTGGTCTTATCGCCTACGCCACCCGTACTATGTTTATCGGCTACAATTGGAGCCACCGAACTCAAATCAAGTTGTTTGCCGCTGCGTACCATCGCCATAGTCAGGGCTACCGTTTCGGTGGAGGTCATACCTTTTAAGAAGATCGCCATGGCCCAAGCTGCAGCCTGATAATCAGGTATGTCACCCTGCGTAAAGCCCTGAATGAAGAAATCTATCTCATCATCAGATAGCTCCGCTCCGTTTCGTTTCTTAATAATAAGATCAATGACTCGCATTTTGAGTGTCCTAGCATTTGAACTAAATTGAACCCGTCCGCCAATAATCAAGCGCACTTTCTAATCTTAGCACGGTTAGCTACTTTGGGCAAGGGTTTGCCTAAATCGGGAGGGAACATCGGGATTAGAAATCCCTCCTACATCGGTTAAGTGGGAACATCGGG
>JACAUC010000519.1 GCA_013390945.1 Candidatus Chloroheliaceae bacterium | reverse complement strand
CGAAAATCCGTTATTTGGCAAAGGCCACTTGTAGGTAGCTGCTTTAACTGCTCGATAATTTTGGTCTAAGTATGGCTCAAGCAGAACTAGGGCTGCAATTCGGCGGATCTTCGCGGTAACTTCGCGAGCCTCCTCCACTTGGAGGGCACGACCCAACATCTCCTTTTCACGATAGGAGAGCCACTTCTTTATCACTTGGTAGCCCCCGATATAGTAGTTCCACACGTTAAGCGGCACATTGCGCCAATAAGCCTTCTCGTTTAAGTAGAGATCGCAAGTCCGTCCGCCTAGTCGGTCAAATGCCTGCTCTACCGTCAAACCCCCTGTAACAAGCAGTTTTTCAAGGGCAGCCACTTCTTCGAGGGTATAATCGCGCTCGATTAGCTTACCTTTACCGGGCATAGTGACACCCTCTTTACCGGGATGACCCCACCCGACGGTGATCTCTAAATCGCCTTGCTCTGGCCTTAGTTGACCACCGCTCACGCTGGTAATAATGCCCATTTGGGCTAATTCAGGCCGGATTGTGCCAGTGGTAACACCCTTGACCGGGGTTTTGGTCTCTAGCAAATCGGCCACCTGCTGACCAAGAAGGGCGGATAGCTTTAATAGTTCTAGCTCTTTGGGAAGGGGGATACGGGGCCAGTCTTGGCTGATACCCTCGGCATTTTCGGTCAGATAGGCTGGTGAGTAGCCGATAGCGAGGGAGTGCATCCAGATTAGCCCTGCGGTTTGAGCATTGGTATTAGGTTCGGTTAGACCGAGACTAGAGAGATAGGAGCGGGCGGCGGCGGAGAGATTAGCCACCACACTCTGCTGCTTTTCCAATAAGGAAGCTTGTCCATAAGCCTCTTCCTGATAGGTCTCTTTGGATTTGAATTGTAGAGGAAAGACCGAAGCGTTAGGCGGCATCAGATGGTAGTCGCATAATTGTCGGGCAAAAACCAGAGGCGCACCCTCCGGTGATTTAGCGGCATTAAAGCGACTGACAATAGTTGGCATACCTACATCATAGGCTGACCAATATTCGGGGCGTGGTTCTCGCCACAGAGGGCGCACTGGTGAATAGTAACACCATTGCACATCGAAAGGACGCATCGCAAAAGGTAACAATCTGGCTTCGCTAAAAGTCTCTTTGTTGAGCAGAATAGTTCTAGCCTTTTTAGCGTCAAAGCGTGGTAGATCGCGAGTAAGAAATGGGGCTAAATTGGAGAGCTTTTCCCAAGTTACGTTAGGGTCAAAATAAGCTTTCATTCTAGCTCGAAGGGGTTCTTGGTCTATGCCAATTAAAGATTTGCGTCTATCTTCAGCTATCCCGGCAAAAGGCTGTTTAGTGGCAAAATCAATTAATCGGGGCCACGCTAGATAGTGCGGTGCTACCTCAGAAGGTCGGAAAGAGAAACGATTGGATTTATGCGGTGTCGCCGCTTGATATTGAGCGTTGAAATCACTAGATTCGAGACTTT
>JACAUC010000518.1 GCA_013390945.1 Candidatus Chloroheliaceae bacterium | reverse complement strand
TTTGCAAGTTCCTAAGCGATCTCCCTAGTTCCACAATCTTTGTGGACTGTAAGCAAAATATTACCCATTTTAGTTTAACCTCCTGCTAATAAATTACTATTAAAGCACCTAAACCAATGCTAAAATTTCTACTTCCTTGGATCCAATTTGACTCCTTCGCTGTAGACTGGTTTTGGTTCTGGTTTCGCCTGACTAGGCCAAACCTAACGCCCGCGCGTTTCCTTCAAAATAATATACGCGCCACGCGCCTTTTTGATACAACTTCGCAAAGGTAGTTTGGCCGAAAAAAGAGATTTCACCAATTTTAAAAATTCGTTGAAAAAGGCCGCTACTTTGCGAGCTTATTTACGTTCAGGGATGTCGAAGAGAGAAAACCAAGATTAGTCTACAAACATTTCGATCTCTAACCTTCAAAAGAGATATTACTAATTTAATAGGGAACCTGAGAGAGAAGATCGGAATTCTTCCTTGATGGGAGTAAGAGTTGACGTTTCCTATACCTGCTAGATCAGGTAGTCCTCACGTCATGTAGTTTATGGGTAGGGGAAGCAAGTACCCCAGAGTATTTACAAAGAAAGGATTTTAACACCAATGGTTAGTCACAAGAGTATTGTACGAGGTTTAGCGACACTTCTACTGAGTTTCGCCTTGGTAGCTTCGGTTGGTAATGGTTATGCTTTGGCTGCCGCCGATTCAGGTGCTGCCATAGTAGTCGTCTCCTCCAGCCATGACGAGAGTGCCGATAGCCACGATCAGTGCCACATTGAGGGCGTGGATCACCATGGATCTAGCTCATCGGCAGGTACGGGCAGTTCTGCCACTGGTACTACCACTACTACTGCCGCCGTTACGGTTCTTACCCCTAACGCTGTCGTTGCCACGTCGGTAACTGGTACTCCGACAGTCACGGGAACCACCACCGTAACCGAAACCACCACCGTAACCGGGACCACTACTGTAACCGAAACCACCACCGTAACCGGAACTGACACTATCACCGGAACTGGCACTATCACCGGAACTGGCACTGTAACCGGAACTGGCACTGTAACCGGAACTGACACCACTGGTGGCACTGGCACTGGCACTACTACTTGCCCCAACAGTGATAATCACGGCAGCAACGGCAATAGCGGCGATCACAGCAATAACGGCAGCAACGGCAATAGCGGCGATCACAGCAATGACGGTAAAGGCGAAGATCACAGCAAAGACGATAATGGCAAGGATACCAGCAAGGACGGTAGTGGCAAGGACACCAGCAAGGATAACAGTCCTAGCCCCAAATAGAGATAATCTAAGCTTGCTTAGCTTCTATCAAGAGGTTCACCAACGCGAACAACGATGCGAACAACTATAAAGAAATAGGAAACAGAAAAAGCCCACTGCTCAGCAGTGGGTTTTTTCTATCTTCTTCAAGAATGCAAGGCTGTTGCAAAGTCCCAATCTGACAAGTAGGGTGGTAGGTCAAGATCAACT
>JACAUC010000517.1 GCA_013390945.1 Candidatus Chloroheliaceae bacterium | reverse complement strand
AGACTGAAAGCCAGGTTAAAATTAGATAAATGCATCGATATAAGCCTTGGATATTTTAAAAGTATTTTCAGCAGGTTGAAAAAGCTGCTTCGGGATATAGCTTTAAAATAAGCCATAATCAGGCAAAAAACAAAAGACAAAGCTTTCAGATATGCTTTCAGCTTATCCTGGCCGAGAATGTTGATAATCCTGCGCAAATTGTAGACAACAAAGATCAGCCCTACATCAGCTGAAGCGCGTTTCATCGATTTCTTGGTCATGATATAGGAATACCCCCATTGCCGCTTGATAATTCCGTATGGGTGTTCCACGATGGCTTGCCGTCGGAGGTAATATCCCTTGTTGCTATCCATTCGAAGTTTGTTAGCATATATCAAATCGGCATACTCGGAGCGTTCAAGTATCCGGCCGCTTTTATTCCTGGTGCATTGCTTGCCAAACGGGCACCTCTGGCATTCATTGGTTTTGTAATGCTTTACTTTATAGTTGGATTTTGAGCTGTTTTTATCGTACTGGTTTCCGTTGGTGGTGAGTGTTTTACTTGCCGGACAGGTGTATGAATCGGAGAGTTTATCAAATACAAAATGTTCAATATCAAAATCCGGATCGGGTGCGTGAGAGCCGGGATCGGGAATGGCTACCAATACTTCTACCCCTTGCTTATCCGCATAATCGAACTCCCCGCCGGTGTGGTAGCCTTTGTCGTACAGGGCTATAAAATCGTTGGTCTGTAATATGGTTTTGGCCCTGCGAACCATGCCTCCCATGGCTTTGTTGTCGTTCTGGTTGGTTACTTTAAAATCAATAGGAATGTTGTGTTTTGCATCCACGGTGGTTTGCACGCTGTAGCCTACTTCGGTAATATTGTTGCGGGTAATTAGCTGGCGGCTTTCAGGGTCAGAGGTTGAAATCTGGGTTTCACCGCTTTGTTCCAGTTGCTGGCGAAGATCCTGGTAACCGGCCTTACGCTCTTTGTGTTTCTTGATTTTCTCCTTAATCTCCGTCTTTTCAGGTTCGCTTACTGCATCATTATCTTCCGCTGCCAGTATCTTGCTGTATTCTTCCAAACGGGCATCGATATAGGCAATATGTCGTTCAATTTTTGCTTCGTTGAAATTGTTCTTCTTTGAATTCTGAGCACGCAGTTTGGTGCTGTCGCCGGCCACCAGTTTCCCACCTATCAAATCAAAATGTTTGGCCAGTTGCACGGTAGCTCTGAAAACCTTGCGTATGGCCTTTGGATTATCCCTCCTGAAATTTGAGATGGTGTTGTGATCGGGTACCAGGTTTTTCATCAGCCACATCAGTTCAATATTCCGGCCACACTCTTTCTCCAGCGTGCGGGAGGAACGGATGCGGTTCATGTATCCGTATAAGTAGAGTTTAAGCAAAACCGACGGGTGATAGGCCGGCCTTCCGTTTTCCATAAACTCAAGCTTAAAGCCAAAGTCTTCAAGCTTTAAGCTATCCACAAACATGTC
>JACAUC010000516.1 GCA_013390945.1 Candidatus Chloroheliaceae bacterium | reverse complement strand
GAAAAGCCGCCGAGAGAGTAATTATGCTAGAATACTCACTTAGCCTCGTTCCCTGGTAGTGTCAGGAGATGGGGTTAGCGGTACGCGATGCTTAGTACACCAGTGTGCCGCAATATGCCGCTATTCAATTTCTATACTAATGATACCACAACCGTCAACGTATAGTCAACAGGCTTTAGCTGTCTTTTAATTTATGTGTACGGGTACGCCTATATAACTCTACTGCGTCCAATGTGGTGACCCAGACCGTAGAAATCTTTTTTGCTTTAAGGCGACCTCTTTGAGCTATTTCTCTGAGGTAGCTAACACTGAAGCCAGATAATTTTGAAGCTTCGGTAAGTGAGATAAGCTCGCCGATGGTGAGGGGGTCTATGGGGGATGGTTGTTCGTTTTCGTCTGGCATGTTCAATCTAAGCATCTATAGCAAGTATCTGGTTTTCCAGTTTACAGAGCTATATGTTAACACGCTAAAGCTTTCCGGGCAATCACCCTATATTCCCCTTCAAAATCTATCCCCAAGACCAAGACCTCTCTACAACTATATTAAGGCATAGGTTCTTCCCTCCTTTCTGGTTTGGTTTGAGATTTACCTAAATGGAAAATAAAAGAACCCAGGTTACGCAGCTTCCCATTTCAGAGCGTAGGAAAGTTGCTCAAGTATGCTAAAATATACTTGAACCTTAACTACAATGGCAATGGGTTTTCTGGTACGTCGGTGATAGATACTGGCGTACCCGCTACTCTTTTATCTTCAGTTTAACTATATCACAAGTTTGTGATTTCATCAAGCGGTTATTCGGTCTCTTTTAAAATTGGTTGAAATTGAATAGGTTATTTGCCGAGGTCGGTACGCGATCCGCGATGGCGGGATTTTTTATATTCTTCCACTGCGGCCAAGGTGGTGAGCCAAGTATTGCCGTATTTTTTGGCACGTAAACGTCCTTTCCCAGAGATTCTTCTAAGAAGGGCATAGCCAAGACCGGAAAGCTCGGCAGCTTCAAGTAAGGTAATAAGTTCGCCGATGGTGAGGGGGTCTATGGGGGTTGTGGTTGGTGGTTGGTGGTCTTCGGGTGTCATGGTGATCCTAGTGTATGAATGGGTTTGGCCTTTTGTTGGTGCTGGGGGTATGTTATCATAAGGTGGTATTTTGGGCAATTGGGGGGTAGGGGAAGATCAATGGACGGAGCCATATCCTACGGGACGGACGCAGTATCAATGGGCGGAGCCATATCCTACGGGGATTGAGGTAGGGTTGGAAGATGGGTGGTAGATTAACCGGAAATAAATTTCCGGCCTAAGAAGCTAAAATCGGTTAAAACCGATTGAATTTGGCCCATTCCAAAAATTGATTTCGGGATGGTCTTGGTTTACCCCCGGTCTTGAGAGATGATCCCGATTGGTAGGATGCTGCTCCGCCAGTTGATTTTCCCTTTCATCAGGTCTTGAGAGATTGCCACCATTGGTAGGATGCTGCTCCGCCAGTTGATTTTCCCTTTCGTCTG
>JACAUC010000515.1 GCA_013390945.1 Candidatus Chloroheliaceae bacterium | reverse complement strand
GGGATTTCTAATCCCGATGTGGCCTTTATCCATCAATCGGGATTGAAAATCTCTCCTATAAAGTTGTGCCTCTACCACACAAAATTCGGTTTAAAGTTTTTGAGCGTTAAATTCCCCTTTAATCATTTGATTATAATATTGCCCTTTTGAAACGGCAGCTTCAAAAGCCTGATGAATCTCGATAGGTACTTCCTGATATTGGTAGACCGTTTTATCCAGAAATTCTACTTCTAAAATTTGAGAATTAGGATCGTAACCAACGGCATAAATTTGGCTGGACGCAACCGTTAAGCGAGTGGTCACACCTATCTGAGCCGGAGCGTTAGAGGCCACTGCCAAGGTTATTGTTGGTCTGCGTCTCCTAGCCCAAGCGACACCTTGCTCAAGCGTGGCTTTCATCTCAGCAGTAAAGCCGTACCAGTTGGCAACTTCTTCATCTACCTCTTGCTGCAAAGAGACAAATTTATCCCAACTTGCCTGCGCCTCTTGCAACGTCTGATTATAAAGGGTGAGCCATGCTGCCGCCTCGTTTGGTTCTGGTAAGATCCAGTGGAGTGCCGCGTTCCACTTCTCTTCTTCACGGCCCGACTCGCTCAGAAAGAGGTTCAAAACTTGACTAAAATCTGCGACACCGCTTCTGTTCTCAATTTTGCCGCGCTGCTGCAAAGCCTTAATCTTTTGGTCGGCTTTGCCCGTGTTCTGTACCTCCCCACGCATCTCCAAGTTACCAAGTGTGAGGGTACTAATCTGCGATGGCTTCAATCGGGAGGGCGGCAGGTAGACTTTACCCGTATCAATTTCTGGTAAGACTACGCCATACAATTTTAGATAGCTCTTTTCCAGCTTAGCCCGTTCGGTCAATAAACTATCTGCTAGTCCTGCTAAAGTAACCACCGGGAGAGTAGCCGGGTCGGGGATAGGAATCCGGGCTAGTTCGCCTTGCATCACCCCATTATTAGAACTGAACAAGTTCAATAAATAAACCACCGTTTTACTACTGACCAACGCTAAAAAGGCTTTAGCTTGAGGTTTGTTGGCTTCATCGGTCAAGATAAAGCGCCAAAGTGTATCTGTAAAGGCTAGGGGTTTTGCCGCCTCTCTCTCGAACCAAGTAGTAATCAATCTTTCACGAGTATTTAGACGAGCGATCTTCCGAATTACCAAACCTTCTTCTTTACTGCTCAAAGTTTTTAGCTGGTTTAACACTCGAATATTCAAAGCTAAATTAGTAGAAGGTACTCTAGGAGCAAGTGACACACGAACAAAATCAGAGGGTTCGGTTTCAAGTGGAGCAAACTGATGAATATTTTCACCTTTATAAATGGCAACATCTCCTTGCTGAGCGGTTGCGGCAGCACCGCTTAATCCGCTCACCCGAATAGGATTGATGTAATCCGGGCGTACATCTCCTTGTCTTATCTCTAAACAGGATGACCAAATCTGTTGCAGCTTAAAAGTAGCTTTACTTAACACCTCCTGCCAAATTTGGTAACTGCTCTTTTCAGGAGA
>JACAUC010000514.1 GCA_013390945.1 Candidatus Chloroheliaceae bacterium | reverse complement strand
TCCTACATATCTAGGGTTGCTTCGTTGCCATCGGGATTGGAAATCCCTCCTACATATCTAGGGTTGCTTCGTTGCCATCGGGATTAGAAATCCCTCCTACATATTTGGGCTTGCGTCGGTGTTACCCAAGTTGGCGTTGACGATTTGACAAATATTAGTGCAAGGTTGTATAGTTCAGCTATGAACGAAAATAGTAGAGCTACAAGCGAAGAAGCTTTTCTACTGCTCCGTCATCTTGTCCGCACTGGCAGAATTGCCGAAGCAAGGCTGGACGGGTTGCTGGGTAATATTGAGTTGTCCGTCACCAAACTCCTCACACTCCGGCAGCTTGAACAGACCGACGAACCACTTTCGCTCAGCCAACTAGCTTTCTGTTTAGCTTTTGTCAAATCGAACGCTACCCAAGTGGTAGATCATTTGGAGACCGATGGTTTGGTAAAGCGCTTGCCTGCCCCACACGACCGACGCTGTACCTTGCTGGGATTGACGGAGGAGGGTCAAGAGCGTTATGAGGCAGCACGGGCGGCTCTTCAACCACTCATTACCAAAATTTATACGCTTTATACGCCGGAAGAACGTACTCAATTACTGACGTTACTACAACGTCTGGAGGAGGGTCTTAAATAGACTTTTTTTTGCGATATTAGTTCAGTATTGAACTGTCCTATACTGAAATATATATACATAAACCCATAGAAAGGAAATCTATATGCAGAAACCTGCTGACACACAATACGCTATTCACGATCTTCTGAAAAGTCGCTGGAGTCCAAGAGCCTTTTCAAGCCAGCCCGTTAAGGCGGAAGATTTAGGCAGTCTCTTCGAGGCGGCTCGCTGGTCGCCCTCTGCGGGTAATTCACAGCCTTGGTCTTTTGTGGTAGCTTCTCAGACCAATAATGAGGCGGTTCACCAGAAATTCGTGGGAACAATGAGGGGGCGAAATGCGGCTTGGACTAAAAATGTGCCAGTTCTGGTACTCGCGGTTGTTAAACTCAATGCTGAAATGCCCGCAATGAATCGGTTCGCCTATTATGACGTAGGGCAAGCGGTGGCTCATCTAACCACACAAGCCAGTGCCCTTGGACTCTACGTTCACCAGATGGCTGGCTTCGATGGGGAACAAATCCGCCAGATTTTCGAGATCCCCGCAGGCTACGAACCTATCACTGCCATCGCGATTGGCTATTTCGGTGATTTGGACGATCTGCCGCCAGACCTACGCGAACGTGAAGTGCAGGAGCGCACCAGAAAGAACTTTCCCGAATTTATCTTCAGCGAACGCTGGAATCAGCCCCTAACGCTGGAAAAAGCCGAAGTCTTGGCGGACATCTAGCCCTACACTCACATAGACGAACCACAGATGAGGGCGGAGGCAATTAGCTCTAAAATCTCCATGACCATATGTGGTTCTCTATTCTAACCCTAGGGCTGTTGCAAAGTCCCGATCTGACAAGTTGGGTGGTAAGTCAAGATCAACTGGCGGAGCAGCATCCTACAAGATTTGGGCTTTCCGACTAGAATGTGGT
>JACAUC010000513.1 GCA_013390945.1 Candidatus Chloroheliaceae bacterium | reverse complement strand
CTCTTAGAATTTGTTGCAGATAGTTTAGATTGATTCGACGTTTTTGTGTCAAATAGATCCTGAGTTTAGCCACGTTAACCAATATTTGTCGCAGCGATTTTATCTGCTTTTCCGAAGCTCCTATTTTGGTAAAGTCGAGCGCGGTGGCCGCAAATTCCACCGCCGCCAGTTCTACTTGAGCGCGTTCGGCGGGTGACAAGGTGAAACCCGGAATCAAGCTGGCAAACGTAGCTAAAAATTCTAGAGGTAGGTTTTGGTAACGGTAGCTTTCTAACAGTTCTTGCAGATGTTGGGCGGCCTCTCTTTTTTCTCCTTGATTATACTTGTTGGTAGCAGCCCACATCTTCTTCATGGTGAAAGCCCTTTGCTTAACCCAACGAGCCTGCTCCGGTTTTAGGAAATCCAAAGGCTGGGATAGAGCTTGTTCCACAATCCTTTCACCACTAAAGGAGGGAGGGGCATAGAAACTTAGCGCGTCGAGGTGAACTTGGTAGACCGCCAGTACCTCCGGTATATAGCTGAATTTACAACCTTGCAACAGCAGTTGTACCCATAGATTCCAATCTTCAGAGGCCCGAATTGTAATATCAAAGGTATTGGGCTTCGGTAGAACCTTTTGCCGTAGGCACACAGTAGAAAGGGCAATACAGTTGTAAACCATCTCATATTGGGCAAATTCAGCCGGGCTGACTAACCTAAGAGGAGTCTCGGCACTAGCCCGGATAAGCTCTCCATCTTGATTTACTGACCGAAAATCGGTATGTACCAAATCAATTGCGGGGTGTCTTTGTAGAAATCTGACTTGAAGCTCTAACTTGCGGGGTAGCCAATAGTCATCACTATCTAAGAAAGCGATTAGTTCGCCTTGGGCGGCGGCTATGCCCTCATTTCGGGCATTTCCTATCCCTTTTCCGGTTTGCTGGAGAATGCTTATTCTGCCCCCAAATGATGCTAGGACTTCTAAAGTATTATCGGTAGAGTGTCCGTCTACTACAATTATTTCAGAGTAGGGGTACGTTTGGGCTAAGACACTCTTTATCGCTTGACCGACCATGGCGGCTCGATTATAGACCGGAATGATGACACTCACCAGAGGATTATTTCTCATCTAGCATCTCCTATTTTTCGCTGAATCAAAGCACCCGATTAATTCCAGCCCTTGCGGATAATGGCCCAATTTTGATATTGGAAGTTTTCCATTCGGAAATCGTAGCGTTCGACTAGGCGAAGTCTTTTCGGATGGATCTTATAGAGCGAGTAGTTGGTCTCCTTGAAAAGTTCAAAAAAATCTTTGAGAAAGACTCTCGAATCTATATGCGTATTGTTATACTCAAACTGAATCACGTTGACCCGTTCGGTCTCTAACATGCGCTTTGCTCCGGTCAGTACCGCTAACTCATGTCCTTCTACATCTAACTTGAGCAGGTCTATCCGCTCTATCCCCTGCTTTAGACAATAGTTATAGATGTTCCGGTTTGCTTTTTGAATCAAGCAACCGCCTTCTGAGCGGGAGTTACCTCTTTACGATAGCACCCGAAT
>JACAUC010000052.1 GCA_013390945.1 Candidatus Chloroheliaceae bacterium | reverse complement strand
GGAAATCCCTCCTACAATGACGTGACATATATCGGGATTGGAAATCCCTCCTACAGGTGGCTAGGCTTCCTCTTTGGAGCGGGTGTAGAGTTCTTCCATTACAAACCCAGCGGTGAGAGCAAAGAGGCCGCCCGTGATTTGCAGGCTCCAGAGAGCGTCGCGAACTATGGCGTAGTTAAAGAGGTAAGGTGCAGCCATCAACCATATTCCTAAGACCACTAACAAACTACCCGCAATAAAGCGATATTTTTGCAGAGCCACTTGCTTTTCGGTGACGGTGCAGAAGAGTGAGAGTACAATGGCGATCACGCCACAAATGATAGCCATTAACGTAGCGTTGTCTCCCTGAGTTTTGGTGGGAAGGGTGTAGTTGAGCAGGGAGGGTGCTAGAATCAACCAGACCCCGCCTAAGGCACCTAATACGCCAGTTAACGTCAGATTGACGGTCGAGAAAGAGAAGAGTTTCGCTGTGTTTTTCATAATATTCCACCAACCTTTTCTAAACCTATTGCTATAATTAAGTGGCCTCTAGCTTAAAGGTATACCACCGCCGGGCGAGACTGGTCGTTGGCTGATGCTGCTAGGTGGCGTTTTGTGGGTACGGCGGAAAAGTTTGCCAGCTTGCCAAGGGGTACCTAGGGCGGGCAACACATAGCGATCCAAACCCCACCAACCAGCCGTTTTCCAGCCCATCACAAGAAAAACTGCCGCCCCAAACATCACCGGGTTGGTAGAAGTAGTACCGGCCAGTTCAAAGCTGAAGTTCATCAAAGTGCCAAAGAAGGCCGCGATTCCAGTTAGACAGCCAAAGATTAGACCGAGACCCACTGCCATTTCACCAAAGGTTATCACCCAAGCAAACCACTCGTAGTGACCGCCATCGCGCAGGAATAGTAGGAAGTTGTAATACCAGTCGTAGGTAATGGTTGCTCCAGTGGTTCCGGGAGGTGCGGTCAAAGACCTGTCCCAGAAACTCTTTAAGTTCTTACCCCCGTTGTGGATATAGCCGCCGTTGTCAAAGTTCCAGAGCATCGCTTTGCCCCAACCGGACGAGACCCACTGCAAACCGACCCAGATACGCACGACCAGCCACAGTGGGGCCGAGCGGGTATCGCTGAAGAGAAATTTTGCCAAAGGCGGATCGCTGACAATTGCCCGGAACTTGCCACTCTCTTTTACACCATCCTGTGATTTCATCGCTGTACTCCCTTCTTCCTTAAAGTAACGTAAAGTAAGGAAAGACTAAAATAAGGAAAGAGCTTAAAGCCTCTAAGAGTTAGTATTGCCTAGTTCCCGATGCCCTAGTTCTTGTACCAGATTCATGAAAAACTCGCTTGTAGCAGAGGTTCGGGTGGGCGAGGTTATCAAAATTTGAGGAATAGCAAACACTTGAAGCCGATGTTTAAACCGGAACTATTCAAAAAGTGTTTAAAAGCTACATAGAACCTGCCGAGTTGAACCTAACTACGTATCATCTCAGTAAGTAGGGGTTTATTGCATAAACCCGCCTCACATTGGGCGTATGCAATACGCCCCTACCCCGAAATATTGAGAAGATACCTAACTACCTGTATTGTATTAAGGTAATTGTTTATGAATCTGGCATCCTTTCTACACACACTAAACTTAACCTGATAAGATCATAGAACCGTTAGGTAAAATATCAGATCAATTTGGGTAAACGCTGGGTAAACGCTGGGTGAATTTAGGTAAAAATGAGGAATATGTGAAGAATAGGAGGAGAAGAATCGGAATCGGAATTGGCTCCGATCTATCTACCTGCCTTACACCTCTTTTCACGTTGCTTTTAACCTCAATTGCTTATAATTAGTATGTAATAATTAATTACTTTAGATTACTTGGGAGGTTGCTATATGTATAACAAACTAATGGTTCCGTTGGATGGCTCTTTGCTGGCAGAAAAAGCCCTCCCCTACGCGATTACCCTCGCTAATCGTTTTGGGGCCGAGCTGCTCCTAATGCGTGTCAGTGAAGTGCCTGCTTTGGTAAGTGATACTCCTGAACATGAACTCGAAGTAATTCACGCTGCCGAAATCTATTTGGCGGAGGTGCAAAAATTTATAACCGCTCCTACCCTAAACCCACATTTAGAAGCTAAACAGGTACAAACCCTTGTAGCCTACGGCGAGTCGGTGCGTGAAATTGCCGAAATAGCACCTTTTGAAAAAGTAGACTTGATTCTGATGACTACCCATGGTCGCACAGGTCTTTCGCGTTTGGTTTTAGGTAGCGTTGCCACCAGTATCATTCAGCATAGCAAGCTGCCCGTGATATTAATCCGGCCTGAAAAACTGGAAGAGATGGAGACTTTAACTAAAACGCTGACCACCCCAACCAGTTTTAGCCCAGATGAAAATGGTAGGCGCGTTTTAGTAACGCTAGATGGTAGCCCCGAAGCAGAGTCGGTACTTGTTCCAGCACTAGAAATGGCCCATAAACTAGAGGCCGCCCTTTACCTAATCCGGGTAGTAGCCCCCTTTGTGCCTATCGAATATGGTGACATGGGAGTCAGTTATGCTTTCGATGTAGATCAAGAGACGGAAAATCGCCGGGAAACCGCTTACCAATACCTAGATAAAATCCAAGCGCGAATCGCTGAAAATGGCCTGAACTGTGTCAAGGTGGTACGGATTGGCAATCCCGCCGATGAAATCGTAGACTACGCCCGAAAGATACAAGCTTCGATGTTGGTAATAGCTACTCACGCGCGTGGCAAACTGGGTCATCTGTTTATGGGCAGCGTAGCCGAGGAGGTCACCCGCCGGACTAATTTGCCCGTAATGATGGTACATATTCTCCCCCACGGAAAGAGTGAAACATCAGACAAACCTGCTGCCAGTATGGTTAGCTGAAATTTACCAATTTAAGGTCTGCCCTTATTTGAAAGGTATAGGGTGCAATTCAAATCCTAATAAACCCAATTAATCTTGCAGTGCTAAAAGACTAGACAAGATTAGTTGGGTTTACCCGCTGTTTCGACTGCTATTTGATTTTGTAGGCATTAACTGGTATGCTAAGGGCATGAGGATTTCGTGCTTTTGTATAAACTTTGAATTAAATGTTCAGCGGGTGGGGTAAAGGCTCATGAGTGTGAATGAGCGAATACAACCGAATATTGGGAATCATTCAAAAAGGGAGAATGAGATATTACCCATTTCCTATTTAAATGATTTTACACTGCTGGAGCGGCTACAAGCTTTAACCAGTGCTAATCTGATAGTCTCGAGCGAATTAGACCTAGATACCGTTTTGCAGCGCATCGCCGATACCGCTCGCCAATTTGCCAATGCTGCTTATGCGGCGGTAGGCATCTTAGATGAATACGGCTCTATTACCTCTTTTATTACCAGTGGCATCTCTAAGGAAGAACGCGAAAAGATAGGCGAACTGCCCCATGGCCATGGCCTGCTCGGTGTACTTATTCGGCAAGGTAAAGCCCTGCGGGTAGGTGATATGTCAAAAGACCCTCGCCGGAGCGGTTTTCCACCTAACCACCCCCTGATGACTAGTCTGCTGGGTGTACCTATTTCGCTTCAAGATCAGGTCATCGGTGATCTCTATCTAACCGATAAATTTGGTTTTGATGAATTTAGTGCCGCCGACGAGTGGTGGTTAACCCTTTTCGCCCGGCAAGCTGCCGTGGCAGTACAAAATGCCCACCACTACAAGCGCGTCCAAATCTCCCACCAACGCGCCCAAACCCTCGCCGAATTAGCCGGAACCCTCAATCAATCCATTGATCCTGAAGAATTATTCCAACAAATTACCCAAGCATCCTGTCGCCTCCTCGAACTACCCGCTTCAGCCCTCTATTTGCTCGATTCCGGTGGAACACACTTTGAAATGCAATCCCAATACGGGTTACAAGAGAGCCTCAATCCTCATAGACTTATGTCCTTGGATGGCTCAATCGCGGGCAAGGTTCTAGCCAACGGTATTCCAGTCGCAGTCTCAGATACCTCGGCCCTGCAAGAAGTTCTTTTACAACCGCTACACAACGGGCGCACCCCCCGCTCCCTGCTGGTAGTACCGATCCGATGCCACGATCAGGTAAGCGGTGTAATCGAGGTCTATTCGGCTCAACCCCGTGAATTTAGTGGTGAGGAGGTCTCCTTACTGGAAGCCTTTGGCGGTCAGGCAGCCCTAGCCCTAGAGAAGGCTCAGCTTTACAAACATAAAGAAGAATTTCTCTCGATGACGGCCCACGACCTACGCGCCCCCCTCGCCTCTATTATGATGAGTGCTGGCCTGCTGGCGGCCCATCTTCCGGCAGGTCTACCCCCAACCCTAACTCGACTAGTCAATAATATTAGCTGCAACAGTGAACGGCTCAATAACCTTCTCAACGATTTGCTGGATCTTACCCGTCTGGAGCAAGGCAAAGTACGCCTCCACCTAGAGTGCCTAGAAATTGGCGAGGCAGTGGCTGCTACCGCCCATACCCTAATTCCACTTTTTGAAGAAAAAGCTCAAAAATTAGAGTTCGATAAACCCCTCCGCGAGTATTGGGTAATGGCAGACCGCCGCCGCTTTGAGCAGGCTTTGGTTAATCTTATCGCTAACTCTAACAAATATACTCCCATCGCTGGTACGGTTAAGATTAGCTTACAAGTTACCGGAAATTGGGTTACAATTCGGATTAAAGATAGTGGCCCCGGTATTCCCCTTGAGGAACAAAACCGCATCTTTGACCGCTACTATCGGCAAACCGTACACGAACAAAACTCTGAAGCCACTGGCACCGGCCTAGGTCTACCCATCGCCCGTTACCTAATCGAATTGCATGGGGGGCAAATTTGGGTGGAGAGTGAAGTCGGCTACGGTAGTACCTTCTTTATCAAACTTCCACTTCAAACTTCTCTTCAATCTATGTAATCTATTTAATATTTTACCTTGTATTTACCACCATATACCTTTCTCTTTATCCTTCACCTTTATCCTATGCTTAGGCAAACAGTGGATCAAAAAAGGAGGTTAGCGATGAACCAAATAGAGCTAAAGGAGTATGCCCCGGTAGCTAAACATTCTATTCGCACGGTACTACTGGCAACTGATGGAACAAGCTATGCGGAGAGAGCCTTAGAAAACTCTATTCGGATGACCCGTCATGCAGGTGGCCGCCTGATAATTACCTATTTTGCTGACCCCAAGGATACGACTCTTTTTGAGGGTTTTCCCTACCAAAATGAGGAAGATTGGCAAGCCTATGGTCGTAATATTTTGGCGCGACTAGAGGAAAGGGCGCGGAGAGATGGTGTCTATGAGGTAGAAACAGTTTTGGAAAGGTACCAAGGCGAAGAGTCACTAACCAACCTAGCTCAGCAGGTGAATGCCGATATTATTATGCTTGCCTCTCACCTCTTTAGATGCAACGGTTTAACCTAAGATTTTTGTTTTACTCAATTTTAACTCTTGTTTACCTGAAAAATTACCTACACTCTTAAAATTAAAGGCAGTAGTTAAGTGATGCATTATAATAGAATGACGCGAGGGCTGGTTCTACCAGTCAATCCGGGAGATGAATACAAATCCGATAACAGGTCACAGAGTGAGATCGTGGAAAAACGGACTCTTAGCTTGGGATTTCTTGAATATCTCGCCGAAGGTGTGCTTGTGCTTGACCATGAACGAATCATTCGAGCCGTCAATAGCGCCCTAGAGCGAATGTTAGGCTGGAGTGCCTCTGAACTTATCGGCCTACATTGTACTGACCTCTTTGGTTGCCAACACCCCCACAGCCGTACCTCCCTCTGTGATAACCTTTGCCCTTTGCTCCGGTTTTGGTCTAACGACGGACAAAAAAGGCCCATCTTTTATCAAGAAGTCTCCTATGCCACCAAGAGCGGCGAACGCCGCGAAATGAGTGCTAGTTATGCTCCACTAGAACTACCGATCCTTTCACCTAATCCACCCTCTTCTCTTTCCAATGAAGGTGAAGAGGTCTTTTTACCAGAAACGACCACCTTTGAAGTTAGCCCATCTTATAGTATAATAGTCTTGCGCGACATTACCGAACAAAAACGCCAAGAGCGGATTAAAGCGGAATTTGTGGCAACGGCTTCGCACCAACTTCGTACCCCACTGTCGAGTATCAAAACTTCGATTGGTCTACTCTTATCGAGTGTGGGTGAAGATTTTAACCCCCCGCTGCTGCGGTTACTTCATAATATCCGAAGTAGTTCGCTCCGGATGGAGCGTTTGGTCAACGACTTGATTGAATTGACCAATTTGCAGAGTGGCCGGGTGCAGATGCAGTGCCGCCCGATGGAAGTGCGCCGCTTAGTCGAAAAAGCGGTCGAGCTAAACCGAGAACGAATGGAAACTAAGCAGCAACACTTGGTTTTAAACTTACCAGATGAGTCGTTCTATGTCGAAGCGGATTACTTCCGCATAAGCCAAGTGTTAGGCCATTTGCTTTCTAATGCCAGCAAGTTTAGCTCACTAGGAAAGATTATTGAATTGCAAGTGGCGGTCGGTCAAGATAACAATCCCTCGTCCAACCAGCACCGTGAGGTAGTCTTTAGTGTCCGGGATGAAGGTATTGGCATTGCCACCGAAGAACAAAGTTTAATCTTTGAAAAGTTTTACCAAAGCCAAGTGACCGAAAACGTGAGTGAACAAGGTGGTGGTTTGGGTTTGCCTCTTGCCAAAGCCTTGATTGAACTTAACAATGGTCATCTGTGGTTGGAGAGTGATTTGGGTCGAGGCAGTACCTTCTACTTCTCCCTACCAGCAGCACTTCCACCCACTTTCTAAGTATCAAATCCGGTTGGCGACCGGGTTTAGCCATCGAAACACTAAGACACCAAGCACGATTGGGATCGTCTTGGTGTTTTGGTGTCTGATAATTAAATTGCTCAACCTAAGAGATAGTTGGAAATGAGAAATAATGAAAATATTGGTTATTGATGATGACCGCAATATTGTAGAAGCGATCACCATCGGGTTTCAATTGCAATGGCAGGAAGTTGAAGTCTTAACTGCACCCGATGGCGATAAGGGTTTAGATATGTTTTACGATAATAACCCGGATGTAGTGCTATTGGATGTAATGATGCCTCATAAAGATGGCTTTTCCGTTCTCAAAGAAATTCGGCAAACTAGTGATGTACCGATCTTGATGCTAACCGCGCGGGGTGATGAGTTGGACAAAGTAAAAGGTCTGGAGATGGGGGCCGACGACTACCTTACCAAACCTTTTTCGCACCTAGAACTATTTGCCCGCATCAAAGCAGTGTTGCGCCGGGCCGAAATGCCGCCGCCTATGAGTGCCTTACCCTCCCTCACTACTGGCAACTTGGCAATCAATTTTGAAAACCGCGAAGTAATCAAGAGCGGTCATCCGGTCAAAATGACTCCTACCGAATACAACCTGCTCTTTTTGTTGGCTCGCAATGCCGGGCGCGTCGTTCCCTTTGAAACCATTCTCGATAAAGTCTGGGGGCCAGAATACCGCGATCAACTCGACTACCTCAAAACTTACGTCAGTCGTCTTCGCAAAAAGCTGGAGGATGATCCTGAAAAACCACGCTATCTTATCACCGAACGTGGTTTAGGCTATCGCTTTATCAAATCATCGGGAAAATAAGCTACCGCTCACCAGTTAAAGTGGAGCGCGGGAATCAAGATTGTCACAGACGGCTCCGTCCGGCAATTTTGATTATTGCGCTTCTCCCAATTCATCTTCTACATCGCCAATGGGGGCGACTCCGAAAGCGAGGACGTTGTAGCGTTTGAGTCGTATCCAATCGCCCTCTTCCAACTCCAGCCAAGTCATCGCACAATTTTCCATACCACGTAAACCGTGCCACTTTTCTAGGGGAATACTCAGCACAGAACTTATGATGGCCTGTAGTGTGCCGCCATGGCTTACCACCACCACCGTCCGATTAGGGTTCTCGGCAATAATGTCGGTGATAGCACCCCAGGCGCGTTCCCGCAACTGAAGCCGGGTCTCACCCCCACCGCGAGCCAAAGTTTGGTCTTTGGCCCATGCGGCATATTCCTCGGCGTAGCGTTCTTTAATCTCTTGGATGTACAAACCCTCCCATTTGCCCACCAAAATCTCGCGTAGTTGGACTTTCGGGATCACAGGTAGCCCTAACCGATTGCCGATAAAAGAGGCCGTCGAGAAGGCTCGCCCGCTGTCGCTGCTGTAAATCGCCTCGACTCCCTCCATCGCTAACCGTTCGGCGACCTGTTTGGCTTGCGCCCGACCTAGCCCGGTTAGGGGCGAATCGCTATGACCTTGAAAACGTCGTTCGCGGTTCCACTGCGTTTCACCATGTCGTACTAGAATTATCGTTGTTTTTTGCATTGTTTTAATTTAATAATTTTTCAATTGGCACGACTAGAATACCACCCGCGCCTGCTTCTCTTAGTTGTTCAATTACATCCCAGAAGACATCTTCATTAATGACGGTATGTACTGCTACCCAATCGGGATCGGCTAAAGGCACTATCGTGGGGCTTTTGAGGCCCGGTACAATCTCAAGAATACGGGCTAGGGCCACTTTTGGCGCGTTCATTACGATATATTTAGATTGTCGGGCTAAAAGGGCGCTCTTGATTCGCACCATCAACCGCTCAATATTACGAGCCTTATAAGGATGAGCCAGCGAGTCCCGATTGGCAGCAATGACGGCCTCACTATTCAGAATAGTTTCGATAGCCACAAGATCATTGAGGATAAGGGAGGAGCCAGTTGCTGTAATTTCAACGATACCTTGTGCTACCCCCAAGTGGGGTGCTAGTTCCACCGAACCGCTCAACGTGATTATATCGGCGGCGATTCCCTGACTTGATAGAAATTTTTGGGCCGATTTGGGATAGCTGGTAGCGATTTTTTTGCCTGCTAACTGCTTAACCTCGGTAATACCGCTCTCCTTGGGTACGGCTACTACCAGCGAACAATGCCCAAAACCAATCGGCAGCAATTCCGCCAAGTCTACCCCTTCTTCAAAAATTAGGTTTTGGCCTACCACGCCTAAATCAGCCGTTCCACTGGCGATATATTCGGGAATATCATCGTCACGGCTATAAAGAATATCTAGCTCAAAATTGTAGCAGGTGCTAAAAAGCCGCTGCTTATAGCTCTCAAATTCAAGGCCGACACTGTGCAACAGACTTAAAGTCTGTTCGGTTAAGCGGCCCTCTTTCTGGATCGCCAGTCGTAGCCGGGGTTGGGCCTCCTCATTAGAATTTGAACGCAACCTAAGTTTTTCTCCCACCTTATTCTCTTCTCTCTTCTTGCCGCCTGTTATCTCAGCCCTAAAGATTTAGGACTCTTCACTTTGCAAGGTCTGAACGAGCCAATTTGCTAAATTGGCCCTCTTTTATCACGTTTTATCTCGCTGATTATAGCATAGGCTAACCTACATCTGTGGGAAATTTAGCGGCGGGGAGTACCCATATAGCGGCTAGGCTTACCGCGCCGTCTACCGTGTCGTCGTTTACCACCTAGCGTTTCGTCTTCAGGAGCTTTGACTTCATCCTCTTCTTCTTCTTCGTCCTCGGTAGAGCGGAGTGGAGCGGGTGTGGCTTCTGGCAAAATCACCTGACCCTCTACTACCGCTTCATCCTCTTCCCCTTCTAAAACATCTTTAAGCACACCGAAACCAATATTATAGATTTGCTCTACCACCCCTCGCCGCATAAGGCGTTTGGCCTCGCGTAAAGTCTGGATCAGCGGACTTTCGGGCTCGTGTTCTAACAACATATCCATAACCTGACGCATCAGATCAAGGGTCTTGTTGAAGGTGATAATAATGTCGCCCTCGGCTAGTTGCACCTTTTCAACAATATTTGCTAGGCTTACCCCCCGGCCCCAAGCCCGGGCGGCACCAAAGAAATAGATGTTGTAACCGCTACTAATCATCAGTTCATTTTGGCGTTCGGTGACAAAGACTTCGCGTTCCAGTTCGTCTAAGTGGCGGCGGAGTTCTACCAGATGTCGGGGTATAACAAAGCGGTTCATAAACTCAAAATCGCGGTCATAGGCGAACCAGCTAAAGATTTCGGCTAAATCATACGGCAGCATTTCGTCCAGCCAGCCCCGGCTAATCATCTCTACAATTATCAAGCCGTTGGTATCGAATATATCACGTAATTTGCCACTTTTAGCGTTAAGTTGGCCCTCTTTTTCGAGAAAGCCAAAGCGACGCAAGACCGCAACAATACCCCTAAGCGTGGCTTGTAGTCGTCCTTCTTCGTAGGCTTTACGTTCAAGGTAGCGGTCTCGGGCCTCATCACGGGCCAACAAAAACTGAGCGGTCTGTTTTTGCAGCTTACGGTGCTTTTTGCGAACTTCGCAGTTATGGCAGACGTGAGTTCTTTCGCGCTCCTTCAACTCTTTGAGTGTGAGCCGGGCTTGAACAATGCGAGTACCGGATTTTTCTAGGCTGTGAGTGTATTTTTCCAGAGCTTGAGCGCGGGCTTCGCGCAACCACGCGGCGAGGTCGGGTAACTCAATTGCGCCAAGCTGCTGCTGCAACTCCACTAGTTCCTCTTGGGTAATCAACGCTGTCACCACCAACCCGCTCTGCTGAGCGTCGGCTAAGGCCGTTGGTAAAGTTACCTGAAACCGTTCGGGTGGCATATAATCAATCGAGCGGTACTCTTCCAGCCGAACGGTCGTATCGCCGAAAAGGAAAAGGCCAATGCCACCGTCGTTGTCCCGGCCTAAGTAGATACCCCAGCCCTTATCTTCAGTGTGCAGAATCGTACCGGGGGCAAGGGTGCGGAAGACCTGTCTTAAAGTCTCGCGGAGCGGTCGTCGCCAAGGACGTTCTTCTAGTTTGGCCTTTAGTCGAACCTCGTCCTCCATCGCTCGGCGCTCTTCGTCGCGCAGGTCTACGGTTTTATGCCCGATAGAATCATATTCGTGCAAAAGTTCTTCGCCTTCAGGGTGTCCGACTAGGCAACCGACACGGGCCTCATCATAGGCTAGTTGGGCAGTATGAACTTCGGCGGCGAGTTCCCGCAGACGACGGCTCTGCTGAAATTCAAGCAGGCTATGGCGCAAAACCTGTAAGACGCGGTCGCCTTGGGGTGGATCCCAGAGGTTTAGTACCGAATTGTAGCGCACCGAAAAGGCACTTTCCACCGGCAAAAGTGGCCCGGTGGCAATCTCAAGGGTCTCCTTAAAGCTAATCCATGGGCTATAGGGTACTACTACATGTCCTTGAGTATCTAGGCCGCGTCGTCCAGCGCGGCCTGCCATCTGCTGAAATTCGTTGGGTAGCAGTGGACGGCGGGTTTGACCGTCAAATTTGGACATACGCCCGATCACTACACATTTGGCGGGCATATTTACCCCTAGTGCTAAGGTATCGGTAGCAAAGACAGCACTCATTAATCCTCTGGTAAAAAGCTCCTCGACTAGCTGTTTGAGGATGGGCAAGAGTCCGGCATGGTGGAAACCCAAACTGCGGCGGGCCAATTTGACGATATTTTGCACCTGTTGGATTTTGCGATCATCTTCTTCCAAGCGGCTCATATAGCGCCCAATCACTTCGTCAATTTGGGCCAAAGCGGTAGGGTCTTTGATAACTTCTAAGCGGTTCATCGCTACCATTTCTGCCGCCACTTCGCAATCGTTCCGACTGAACATAAAATAGATGGCGGGTAACATATGGCCTTTTTGCAGGGCTTCAATCACCTCACGGGGGGTGGGCTCCGGTCGTTCGCGCTTGCTCCGTCCGTCCATCTCCGGGTCATTTTGGTTGGTAAGACGACCTTTAAAGCGGTTCTTGGCCTCGCCTCCCACGCTGGAAAAATCGGCTACTTTATGACCATGCCGATCAATAACTGGATTAAGATCACCCTCCAGAAAATAGTAGAGTGAAAGTGGCACCGAGCGTCTCGTATGGGTAATTAGCCGGGTAGGGCGGTGGGTATGTGAAATCCAGTCGGCGATCTCTCTGGAATTGGCGATAGTGGCCGAAAGACAGACCAGTTGAATGTTCTTGGGGCAGAGGATAATAGACTCCTCCCAAGTGGTACCTCGCTCACTATCGGCCAAGTAATGAATTTCGTCAAAGACTACACAGGTGGTATGGGTAAATTCTTCGGGGGTCTGCAATAACATATTGCGTAACACCTCGGTGGTCATAACAATGATATAGCCATGCGGGTTTTCGATTACGTCTCCGGTCAGGAGGCCCACGGCCTCTCCATACTGCGCCCTTAAATCCTTAAATTTCTGGTTACTGAGAGCCTTGATGGGTGTGGTATAAAAGATTCGCTTTTTATGACTAAAAGCTTGGAAAATGCCAAATTCAGCAACTACCGTCTTTCCCGTTCCAGTCGGGGCGGCTACCATTACCGATTCACCGGAGGCCAATGCCCGAATTGCTTCTAGCTGGAAATCATCCAGCGGGAAGGAATAGCGAGCCTCAAACTGCTCTATCAGAGCTTCATCTACCTCACGTGGTGCGGTAGCATCCATAAAATCATCATCATCTTCGGTGGTTTCGGTCTCCCTAGTCAATTCGGTTTCGGGGAGAGAAATGGTGGATTCTTCTTCTAAATCAAAAGAAGCATCCAAATCCAGCTTTGACCCACTATTGCCGTTAAGCTCCTCTATTTCTAGGCTGCGGTCAATACTATCAGACAAAATTTTGTGTTCTCCTGCGACTCGTGATCTCGCTCTATTCCTGAAGTAGCCGATCAATCTTCAAGCATCCTGATTGAGGCCACTTTATCCATACTAGATAATTCTCTGTAAATTGAGCCACAAACATGATAATACTAGCGTGGATAAATGTAAAGTCAGCCCTAACTCCTTATAAGGCTGTTGCAAAGTCTAAGAGCTACCCAATCTGACAAGAGTAGTGGTATGTGAAAATCAACTGGTTGCCGTCAGTTGACCTTGACCTACCACCCAACTTGTCAGATTGGGACTTTGCAATAGCCCTATAACTCCTTAACTCCTACCTAGTCTTGATTGGTTTGCGATTAACTCATTGTAGTAGTCTTACCGCCCATACCTGAAATAAATAAGGTTAAAACGAGAGCCACCGCGCCCTCTCTTTCTTTAGAAGAGTATCTTGTATTAGTAGCGGTGGCTAACAAATTAGCCCAAGTGGTAGAACCAAGCTACTACGTCAGCCACCGTAGTCCCAGCCCATTCGCTTGAGGGTGAGTGGCACGGCATCAGCCTGCTGTACTCCTGCGCCTACCACCCGGCCTAAATAGAGTTGGTGGTCGCCCGTTTCAAGCGTTTGCACCACCTCACACTCAAACCAACTTATAGCACCAGCCAGCAAAGGTGTACCTGTCAGGTTAGTGGTGAAATCCTCGTCACCCAATTTATTGCGGTAAGGCTTCTGCGGTTTAACATATTTTGCAATAATGGCCCGGCCCTCTTCGCTATCCTCAATGATATTAACCGAGAAGACCTGACCACCATCAATCAATTTACGGGTGTGAGAATCGCTTTCAATCGAAATAGCTACTAGAGGTGGCTCAAAAGAGGTCTGTGTAACCCAGTTGGCCGTCATTCCGTTCAATTCCTCACCAAACTTGCTACCGATTACATAGAGTCCGTAGCCAAGCTGATTCAAACTCGTCGCTTTCGCTCCTTCATTCATAAGAAGTCGCTCCTTTCCGTAGGAAAATCATTAGAGGCAACCGCTAAGGTTGGGCTGGCGAGAAAGACGAGAGGTTGCCGAGGCAAGTCTTTACCATTAGGAGATTTAGTTTTGGCGGGAGCGCATGGGAGTCGAACCCACCTGCGCCGCTCTTAACGACGCACAGCAATTTTGAAGACTGTGGCAGCCACCAGGCCACACCCGCTCCCCCATTCTGTAGGGGTTTATTGCATAAACCCGCACCCATTCTGTAGGGGTTTATTGCATAAACCCACTGGGCAAAAAAAACAAGTTAGCCCTCTGTAACGACCTCAGTTGCAACTTTGACGGTAGGTACATCTTCTATCAAAGGAGCTTCCTCTTCATCATACTCTTCTAAGTCGGTTGAAAAAATTTCCTCGCGCAATTCGTCTAGGGGAGCCTTTTTGAGCGAAAGGGTAAGTGCTTTAGCTAAGCGATTGAGAGGGGTAAGGGCTAACTCCGCCAATTCTGCTACCTTCTCTACTTCAGGGGCATAAAAATCCGCGCCTAACCGCTCTCCCAATTGAGGAAACTTGGTAAAAGGCTCACCCACCGCTATCACTTTCAAACCTAAAAAGGTCTTTTTCAGATCACTAATCAAACGAGTGGTCTCCACTACCAATTGTCCACGTGCAATCACCAGTACCAATACGCGGGGTCTTATCTCTTGTACCCTAGTAGTAAGTGCCATAATCGGTACATTGTGTCCGAGATTAATAACCTCCCAACGATGAAGATTCAGGCTATTCATCGCAATGGCCGTAAGTGGTAGGGCGTGATCTATCTGCTCTAGGCTGGCAATAATCAAACGAGGTTTATCTTTTTTCTCTACATCACCCTTTTCGCGAGATTTATGCTCGCGGAGAGATACCGGAATAGTCAGGGAGAGACGGCGTTCGGCTTCTTCTTTGCTCATTCCCAAACTGGGAGCGGAGATAGGCGGATGTTCCAACTCGGCTAGTTTCGCTAAGGCAGCCAAGTTTTCGCCTAGCCAATGAGCAACTTCTTTGAAATCCCCCTCTCCTGAGCGTTGGGTGAGATCGGTTAAAGCCTTTGCTACCACCCCGATTTGCCGTTGAGCTTCAAGTTGAGCGCTTCGGTCGCGCATAGCTAGTTGAGCTAGGTTATTTAAGGCACTTAAACCACGCACAAGCTGATCTGCTACCTCATTCAAGATTAAAGGTCTTTCTTGTTGCTCATTTTGCTCGGAAAAAGACATGCCACGCCTCGCTTCATCTCGCTTTTACAGTAATAGAGACCCTACTTATTGAAAGAAATGTGGCAATATTATAACATGTTTATAGTTCAGGCGGCTTTAAAGCCGCTATCTAATGCCAACCCTTACTCTTAGGGAAAAGTTCGCCTAATCCATTCTTGCGGGTCAATGCCCACCGCACCAAGCCGCATTTCCCAATGGAGATGGGCTCCGGTAGAAAGGCCCGTTGTACCCACCCATCCAATTATATCACCGGGGCTGACCAGATCGCCCACTTTGACTTTGATCTTGGACTGGTGAAAATAAGCACTGTGCAGACCTAGCCCATGGTCAATAATTACAATATTGCCACGCACCTTCTGAAGTTCGGCCAGTACCACTCGCCCATATTGCGGAGCCAAGATAGGCGTACCCCCGGCCACTCCTAAATCAATCCCATCATGAATCTCGGAGCCACCGCCTACATAGTTGCGTCGGGAGCCAAATTCAGTCGTGATGGGGCCATTACAGGGCCAAGTAAAACGCCCGTCCCATAGTTTAGTAGGTGTAACCTCGGCATAAATACCGAAATCGCGCTCTCGTTCGCGTTTGGCATCCTCTGCCGTGCCTAGGCTGGCTTCCACTCCGGGGTCAAGCTGAATGGTTTGTTGGTCAAATTTTCCAGCAACTACTTGAACAGTTTGCTCAAAACGACGAATTACCCCGGTATTATCCACAATCTCGGTTTTTAGTAGTTGGGGTTTTAGGGCAGCATTGCTGGAAACCGGGGCAAAAGCCACCAACCGGGAACCATCCACCACAAAGTTTAACTTTATCCCATCTAAGCTACTGCTTACATTGGCAAGCGTGGAAGCCGTAACCATTACCGCTAGGGTACGACCCTGTACCACTGCACCGGGGTCTAGGTTAACCGTATAAGTAGTGGGCAATCGCCGCCCCTGGGTCTCTAAGGCTGCCGTACCCAATAGCCCTAACAGCACCTCGTAGGGTGTGCCTTTGAGTTCTGGGTGGTATTCAAACCTCGCCCGCTCGAAATATTGGACGATATAACCCCCCTCACTAGTCTCCTCGCTAACCGGATAGCCATAAATAGCCAAACTACCTTGGCTATCCCAATAGCGTTTAAAACCATAGCTCAGTGAATGGCGCGTTTCCGGGAAATAGTAATGATCGGTAGTGGAACTAAAGGGCTGAGCTTCGGGAAACCGCCGTCCGGCAAGGTATTGCAAACCTAACAAACCAAGCTCCACCTCGTTAGAGGTTCCAGCAAATTCAGGATGATATTCAAATCTAGCCCGTTCAAAATATTGCACAGTATAAATTTTACCGTCGGCGGGGTTACGCTCCTTAAATTCTTCGGTCAGAGGATAACCAAACTGAGCCAATCCCCCATTTTTCTGCCAATAAAGGCGGAAGCCATAGCCTAAGTAGTGACCAGTTTCAGGAAAATAGGAGACCTCCGCGCTTTTTACGGTGGGAGCCGGACGGCTATCGGTAGGCTGCCCTGTCTCCACAAAGTTGTTTTGGGCCTTTAGCGGCTCCGGTAACATCGAAAGCATAAGGACTAAAATGAACAGGAGACTAATACGCTGCATATAAACCTCTCTTTTTGAAGAAGGCAAGGTTCAAACCAAGCCCAACCGGAAATCAATTTCGGGGCAAATTACTTGCCCTTGCCAGAGTTAGAGCGGAAGATCGTCCAAGCTAGATACATCCCGATTAAGGAGGCCAGTATAAACCCAAAGGTAAAGAAAGTGCCAACCCATTGTTCCCAGCCTGCCAAACGATAAGCCGATAAAACAATTGCCATACCGATAATAAAGGCCGCGACAAGGATGCTCAAAACGATACGATTGGCAAGGCGTTCCAAACGACCGATGATAGGCTCGTAATAAATGGGGCGCATCCTGACTTCCAATTCGCCCCGCTCGATTTCACCAATTAGTCGCCGCAACTGGCGCGGTAGTTCCATTCCCAATCGGGCGGCATCCCTACTGGTCTGATTCAGGCGCCGCGCCCAAACCAAAGGCGAATACTGGTGCATTACTAGCCTGCGGGCGTAGGGTTCCAGCACTTTTATTAAGCGAAAATCAGGGCTAAGTTGAGTACCCATACCCTCGGTCATTACCACCATCTTGAGTAGTAGCACCAGATTGGAGGGCATTTGCAAATTGTGACGACGCACAATATCTAGGGTATCTTCGAGTAATTTGTTGATCGCGATTTCACTCAAAGCTAAGTCATAATAGCTACTAAAGAGGTGCGCTAGGTCACGCTGAAGTTGGCTTCGGTCTACCCGTTGCCGGGCCACACCCAACTCCAGAATCAAATCCACCAATTGTTCGGAATCTTGGTTGATAACCGCCACAAACATCCGGGCCAGTTGCTCTTGGGTATGTTCATCTACGGTACCGACCATCCCGAAATCAATCAAACCGATTCTACCACTTGGCTCAATAAAGAGATTGCCGGGGTGCAAGTCGGCGTGAAAAAAACCATCCTCAAAGATCATCTTCAGAATAGTCTTGGTAGCGCGTTCGGCAAGAGCCGTCCGATTTATCTGGGAAGCATCGAGGGCCGCTTCATCGTTAACCTTGATCCCCAGAATCCGCTCCATCGTAAGCACCCGCGAGGTAGTAGTCTCCCAAAAGACCTTGGGAATGTGAATATCGGCCTCTGTAGCAAAATTGGCCGCGAAACGTTCGGCATTATGGCCCTCCCGCAGATAGTCCAATTCAGAGTGGAGAGTTTGGGCAAATTCTTGGGCTAAACCCGCCAGATCGTAGCGATTGGCAAATTCCCAGCGACGACTAGCGGTGGTTGCCAGATTTTGAAGAATTTCAAGGTCTTCCTCCACCTGTTTTACCACATTAGGGCGGCGTACTTTGACCACTACTTCGGTGCCATCTAGTAAAGTGGCAAGATGAGTCTGACCGATAGAAGCGGCCGCCAGCGGGGTAGTGTCAAAATTAGCAAAGACCTCCTCAATCGGTCGCCCAAACTCCTCCAGTAAAGTCTCTAAGATTAAGTTAGCCGCTACCGGGGGAGCCTGATCTTGGAGTTTGGCAAATTCCTTTAGATATTCAGGTGGCACAAGGTCAGAGCGGGTAGAAAGGAGTTGACCCAGTTTAATAAAGGTAGCACCCAGTTCCTCCAAAGCCATCCGCACATATTCAGGGCGAGAGGGTTGGGCCGTATTATTACGGCGGAAGGGTACAAAACGTTCCAGCCCCAAAATAGTGCTAAAATAACCTAGCCCATGGCGAGCCAATACATCCCCAATCTGGTAGTAGCGACCCAAGTGCGTCTCTCTGCGTAGATGCACCACACAACCTCCTTTAGCCCTGCTCTACTTCTACAGGCCAAACCCTGTTTTTAGCTTTACCGGTAAGGCCACTAGAAAAATCAATAAACCTAAAGTTAGCATCGTCCCCAAAAGGTTTTTACATGGTGTATACTTCCTTTGACGTTTCTTTTTACCTCCACTTGCTACAGTTAGTATACACTGGATTGGTGGATATTTTAAAGCTAACAAGAAAACGTTGGAAAATAGGTAGGGGTTTATTGGACAACCAGTTGACCCAGTTCACCTAAACCCGCCGTAGGCTGACCGTAAACTGGTTTCACTTTGGGCGTATGCAATTTGGGCGTATGCAATACGCCCCTACCGCGAATTATTGAGAAGATGCGAAAATAGTGTCAGGGTAGATCTATGGATAAAGCACAATTAGAAGCATTACAAAAATTCTTACTTATAGAACAAACACAAGTAATGGCTGAGCTAGAACAGGCTGAACGAGACAGCCGCGAAAATGCGGAAGACCAAACCGCAGAAGGGGCTTGGGATAGCGATGCGGCAGGTGATATATCGGAAGAAGAACGCATCCTCGTCGAGCGCAGTCACCTTGTAGCCCATTTGAAAGAGATTAATGAGGCATTGGCGCGTATAGAACAGGGTACTTATGGTTTCTCCCTAGTTTCTGGCAAACCTATTCCTCTGGAACGATTAGAGGCACTACCTTGGGCTACCTGCCTAGTCGGGGAACAGGAGAATAGATGAAACGTATTGCAGTATTGACCAGCGGAGGTGATGCCCCTGGTATGAATGCCGCTATCCGAGCGGTAGCCCGAACTAGCCTAGCGAAAGAGTGGGAGGTCTTTGGTGTTCAGCATGGATATGCCGGGCTAATTGCGGGTGATTTAAGGGCGCTGGGAGCCCGTGATGTCGGTGGTATTCTGCAAAGTGGTGGTACGATGCTTGGTAGTGCCCGTTGTGCCGAATTTAGAACCGAGGAGGGACAACTAAAAGCTCTCCAAGAACTTAATCGCTTGGGTATCGAAGGGCTCGTGGTTATTGGCGGCAATGGGACTCAAACGGGTGCTTACGCCCTCTCCCAAAAGGGTTTTCCGGTAGTAGGAATTGCTTCCACCATTGACAATGATCTTTCTGGCTCGGAGATTACGATTGGGGTAGATACTGCGCTCAATATTGCCTTAGAAGCGGTGGATCGTTTGAAAGTGACCGCTTCCTCGCATCAACGTGCTTTTTTGGTGGAGGTGATGGGACGCAAATGCGGCTACCTCGCACTTATGACGGGCCTCGCAGGTGGGGCAGAAGCGGTGGTTATCCCCGAAATGGAGACTAGTCCCGAGAAAATTGCCGCCGATTTACGAGGGGCTTATGACCGGGGCAAACCTCATGCGCTGGTGGTAGTGGCGGAAGGGGCCAACTACAATGCCGAAAAATTAGCCAAATATTTTAAAGAATATAGGGAGCGGCTAGGTTTTGAGCTACGGGTAACTGCCCTAGGCCATGTACAACGTGGCGGTGCGCCGGGAGCCTTTGACCGTATCCTTGCCACTCGCTTAGGTGCTGCCGCCACCGATGCCCTTGCTCGCGGCGAACATAGCGTACTAATGGGGCTACTTAAAGGTGCTATCACGGCTACTCCGTTAGCCGAAGTAGTAAATGAAAAGAAGAACCTAGATTTAAGCCTCCTAGAATTAGCCCGCGTCTTAGCCAAGTGATTTTTGTATCATCTCAATAAGTAGGGGTTTATTGAATAAACCCGCCGTAAGCGGGCCTCAGATTGGGCGTATGCCATACGCCTCTACCTCGAAATTTTGAGATTAGACATAATATATTTATATCGCTGAATTTAGACCCGATGAAGCCATCGAGAGACGCTCCAGAACAAGCCTTAAATCTTTCAATTGGTAAGGTTTGAGTAACATCTCCGAAAACCCATACTTTCGATAATCTGACATCACCGGGTCACTGGAGTAGCCACTACAGACGATAGCTTTGACGTGGGGGTCAAGTTCGAGGAGTTTGACGATAGTTTCTTTACCTCCTAAACCACCGGGTATGGTTAAGTCGAGTAGCACGATGCTGAAAGGCTGACCCGTTTGCAAGGCTATCCGATAAAGCTCTACCGCTTCCTGCCCATCTTTTGCCAAAGCCACCTCATAACCCAACAACCGCGCTAAACGACGTATCATATCGCGAAGGAGCGCATCATCATCCATCACTAATAATTTTCGCGAACTACTGTTCATATCTAAGGGAAAGACCGTTCTAGGTAAAGGCTCATTAATCTCGACCAAATGGTTAGAAGCAGGTAGGTAAATCTGGAAAGTTGTACCCTTTCCAACTACACTCTCGACCGTAATCAGCCCATCGTGTTTCTTAATAATGGAGTAACAAACCGCTAGACCGAGGCCACTACCCGTAGACTTAGTGGTAAAATAGGGATCAAAGATGTTTTGTAAAGTTTCTGGTGAAATACCTGTCCCTTCGTCGCGGATTAAAAGCTTAGTATATTTACCCGCTTCCAGCGGAGGTATGGCCCCATTGGTTAGATTTAGATTTTCGGCTTGGATTTTAATACGCCCACCACTAGGCATCGCTTGAACGGCATTAAGTACCAAATTCTGGATAACTTGACCCAATTGCCCTGGGTCTACCTCCGCTGACCAGAGCTCATCAGGCAGGTCAAAAATAGGCTCCACACTCGTGCCATGCAAAGCAAAACTGGCGGATTCGCGGATAATCTGATCAAGTTGAATCGTTTTCTTAACAGGCAGGCCACCTTTGGCAAAGGTCAAAAGTTGCAAAGTCAACTCCTTGGAGCGGAGCGTTGCTTTTTGGGCCTGCTCCAATAAGCCAATTATTTCATTTTGAGGGCGATTTTCGTTTTCGAGGTAAAATCTAGTGAGGTCAAGAAAACCCATTATACCTGAGAGCAAATTGTTAAAATCGTGGGCAATGCCTCCCGCCAAGACCCCAATGGCCTCCAACTTTGAGCTTTTAAGCAGTTCTTCATTCAGCCTCTTTTGTTCGGTCATATCCCGAAAAACTAAGACGGTCCCAATAATATTGCTCATCCGATCCGAAATAGGAGCGCAACTATCCGCAATCGGGCGTTCGGTACCATTCCGCGCAATCAAGAGCGTATGATTCTTCAAGGCGACCACTTGACCAGTAGCAAGGGTCTCTTCCACCGGGTTGCTCTGAGGCAGGCGCGTAGCCTCATTAATTATCTGGAAAACAGTGGTCAGCGGTTGCCCAATAGCCTCTTGTTGTTTCCAACCCGTCAATTGTTCGGCTACCCGGTTTTGGAGCGTAATAATACCTTTCAGATCAGTGGTAATAACGCCGTCACCAATCGAGCGGAGTGTTACTGCCAACCGTTCCTTTTCCTCGGCTAGGATTTGTTCGGCCTTTTTGAGGGTGGTAATCTCTTGACTGAGCATCATGCCAGCAAATATTTCGCCCTGCTCATTTCTGATCGGTACAGACCGGGCCAGATAAACCCGGTCATCATAATAATCCTCAAAGATATTTTCAATTCCGTTTAGGGCAGACTGGTAATAGGTCAAGAGCCGAGCGTAATCTTTGGGCGGCAAGACCTCGCTGAGGGTCTTGCCTTCCACTCCTTCGTGGGGAAAACCGCTTTTGGTTAAGGCAGTTCCTTCGGCCAGCATCAAACGCAGGTCACGGTCAAAAAGTAGGACAAAACTATCTGGTAGGTTACGGGCCAAAATGCGATAGAGTTCCTCACTCTTTTGAAGTGCTTCCTCTGCCCGCAGACGTTCCTGAATCTGGTTCTGTAATTCAGCAACCGTTTCCCTCAACCGTCGAGCCTGTTTAGAGGCCACTAACCTCAAATGTAACACCCAGCCTAACAAGAAGGCTAAGACCAAACCCAAGACCAGCGTTAACCAAGGTAACGTGGTCTCCGTTTTGATTACTCCTAGGGATAGCGGCCAGACCCTTACCTGCCAAGGAAGACCATAGAAATCCAAGCTAATTCGTTGCAGATGGTCTTGTACGACTAAATCAGTGTAAGGACTATAAATCGGTGTCTCCCCTTCATAGAAACTAACCGCAAAACCGGGTATGTTCTGTTGCCAAATAGCATCCAACAACTTCTTGAACTGGAAAACGCCTAGAATACATCCTTCAAAATTAGCCTCCTGATAAACGGGTACCACTATCAGAAAACCTTTTCCACCCGACAACAAATCTACCGACGTTGTAACCGTCATTGCTCGCTTTTCACGAGCAGCAGCGATGTATTTTTTAATCCTTTCATCCTTAACCAATTTTTCAGTTTCATCTACTTGGTCTTGAGTGTGCGACACAGGCCAATAACTATTCAACTGAGGGTCAAGCCAGCTAATAGATTGAAAACCATCCAAGCGGCTAATAGCAAGTGTATCTTCCAGTTTCCACTGGCTTTGAGCGTTTGAGTCCGAGTCCATCCAGTGTTCGCCCATCTGCTGGAGGGCATCTAGGCGAAACTGCACCTGCGCTTTGAAGTCGTTTTTGGCGTGATCTCCTACCATTTTTACTAATTGTACTGATTGGCTCTTTTCCAAGATTAGAAGGGATTGCCATAACCCCACGCTGATAATCAAGACCGTAAGGCTCACCCATAAGGGCAACCATCGCGGTAAAGTACTGCTTTCCGTCTCACCCTCAGTCCAAGCCAAACTCAGAATCGAGAGCGCGATTAAACTAAAGGCAATTGACCCATGGAAGGCCATCCGATTAAACTGTCCCCAACTATAGGCGTAGGAAACTTCCGTTAGATAGCCTAGAAAGGCTAAAAGGCTGATGGCAAAGACCATAGAGCCCAACAAAGCTAGGAGAAGATCGCGCTTTCTAAACCTTAAATTTGAACCAAGTAAAAGCAAGGCCAAACCACTGGCAATAAAAGCAAGGGTACTATTAAGCGGTATCCTTCCATCGAAGGAAGTTTCATCCAGCAGGTAAGGCTTTAAAAATAGCTGGTCAATACCTAAGTTAAGGCCAAAAAGGTATTCTAGTAAGGTCAAGCCGCTAATTAGAAGGATGATAGAACCGCACAGCAAGGTAAGACGAGGACGCTTAAAGGTCAAGGCCAAAAAGCCAAACCCAAAACTTAGAAAGGAAATAGCGGCATTAAAAGGCATGGGACCATAGCTGGGAAGTATTTGTACCAAAAAATCATTCTGAGTGTACCAACCGACGATCACGCTAAAGCCCAACACGATTAACAAGAGACTGCTACTTCGCAACACCAACGTGGGTATTTTATTGTGAGGATTACCTATAGTTTCCATTCAAATCCTTTACCAGATATGCCAAGGTGTGACGTAAGTCTTAGCTTAATTATAAGCCTTGCCTGCATTAAATCAAGCCATCTTAATACACTTTTAAGGTAGGTTTTGGAAGGATTACTAAATGAGTTGACAAGGGCTATTTTCAGGCTTATGATGAGCATATTATTGAGCTTCAGCACTCTGCTAGACTAAAAACCCGAGGATCTTCAGATTTTTTTGAGGTAAGATTATGACAAAAGCACAAGCGGTGCTAGTGCAAAACCCTGATTGGCGGGAGGTAGTACAGAAGGCCACTAGTCAACTGGCTTCTTTCGGTCGAATTGACCTACTCTTTGTCTTTGCTAGTGCCACCTATGAGTCGGCTTTCCCAGAATTAATCCGGGCACTCTATAATAAGAGTGGCGCGGCTATTTTAATGGGTTGCTCTGGTCAGAGTGTGATTGGGCAAGAATATGAGATTGAGCAAACCCCCGCCGTAGCACTCTTGGCCTTAGCTTTGCCCGATGCCAAACTAGAGCCAGTTCACCTTACTCAGGCCGATTTGCACCACACCAATGCGGCTAAACTACCTTCTTTGACCGGAATGAGCGGCTTAGAGGTCAATGCTTGGCTCCTCTTGGGAGATCCATTTACACTGAGAGAACCCGAACGCATGTTGGAACTCTTCTCCGAGGCTTATCCGGGGCGGCCTTTGATTGGCGGAATGGCCTCGGGCGAATTTACAAATCGTCAAACCAGCCTCTTTCTAAACGGTGAAGTTTTAACCGAAGGTCTATTAGCCCTAGCAATTGGGGGAGCCTACACCTTACACCCTATTGTTTCACAAGGAGCCACCCCAATCGGTGAGCCTTGGATGATTACAGCGGTCGAAGGCAATATTATCCGAAATATTTCAGGTCGTCCAGCTTATCACCTGCTAATGGATACCTTCAAAGCATTGCCTCTTAACCAACGCCACCAAGCCCGCCGGAATTTGTTGGTAGGGCTGGCGATGGATGAATATAAGGCTGAATTTAAACGGGGGGATTTCCTCATCCGCAACCTACTTGCCATTGATCCAGTCAGTGGAGCAATGGCAATTGCCGACGAACCCCGCATCGGTCAGACTATTCAGTTTCAACTTAGAGATGCCGAGGCTGCCGACGAAGACCTACACGAAATACTCAGTATGGAAAGAGCTAAATTAGGCTCAGTAGAGCCATTGGCCGGATTACTCTTTTCGTGTAATGGGCGGGGTACTGGGCTTTTTGGCGCACCCGACCATGATGCCAGAGTAGTCGCCGAGGAGCTTGGCCCCTTACCGTTGGCGGGTTTCTCTTGCAACGGCGAAATTGGGCCAGTCGGCCCCAAGAGTTTCTTGCACAGTCTTACCGCCAGTTTGGGTCTCTTTGTACCTACCCCGAAATTCTGAGATGATACGGCAAAATTAAGGGCATTGCAATAGGCCAGCGTAGTATTCCTCAACAGGATATACTGCCCTGGGTTATGGTTAAGTTTAAATTTGGCGATTATAATCTATACGATAGCACCTAGTAATAAGGAACAATTATCAAATGATTTCTAATTTACCTGATAAGAGCAAAGGCAAATTTATTGTACTGGAAGGGTTGGACGGTAGTGGGAAAAGTACTCAATATCTTCGGCTCTGCGAATATTTAAGCCATGTCGGGCATAATTTGACTCGTGTAGATTTTCCTAATTATCAAGGTTCGTTTCATGGAGAATTAATCGGGCGGTATCTGCGGGGAGAGTTTGGCGAAATTTCTCAGGTAAATCCTTATTTCTCGGCTTGGCTCTACGCTGGAGATCGTTTAGAAGCAAAAGAGAAGTTAGTAAACGGGTTAGAAGCCGGACATACGCTGGTCGCAAACCGTTACACTGGCTCTAATCTGGCCTATCATTCTGTAAAATTGCCTCCCGCGCAACGTCCCGGTTTTCTCCAATGGATCAAAGCACTTGAGTACGAAACCAACGGTCTTCCCAAGGAAGATTTGGTCGTCTATTTCCATCTCCCTGTGACCCTCGCTCAACAAATGGTTGATCGCAAAGCTTCCCGTTCCTACACTACCGCCCAGCGGGATCTTCATGAACGCAACACCCTATTTTTGGAAGAAGTGGATGCCGCCTATTTGGAGTTGTGCCAAACTGAGCTACACTGGAGAGTGCTTGAAGTAGTTGACCCTGCTTCTGGTGAATTGTGTGACCCCGAAATTATTCACCGCCAATTGCTGGAGTTGCTTAGGCAAGAGAAGTTGGTGGAATAAAAGCTGTAAGAACTCCTAAAAATCCCACAATATTAACCTAATTCGCATACCAAGAAATTTATTAGTGTGTTATAACTATGGTGTAAGCTATTTACAAGGTACGTTACGACATTGTAGACACCTTGTAGAAGAAGTGGACTATAAAACTTTTACAATATTTAGATAGATCTTGGGGTGTGGATAAAATGAAAACCTTACAAAAGATTATAGTAGTGGATACCTGTAAAAATCTTTATAACTTAATCGCCGCTATGGGTGATGCCCGTGCGGATGAGGCCGATAATGTAATGTTGTGGTCACAAGGTTCGCACTCCACCGTATTTAGCAGCGTCGAGGAACTTGAATTGATTGAGCAATATGCCCGTAAGTTTGGACTTAAAATTACCCTTTCGGCGGCCAATGACCCAGTTTTGCGAAGAATGGCCGCTCAAGTTGGCTGGAAAGTTATGTGGCAGATTGCAGAGTTGGATGACACTTTTGACCGTCAGCCGCTTCAGCCCGAAATTGTCCAATGGCAATATCGCCGTGAACCAAGTGGCTGGCAAGTAGCAGGCTAATTCCTTAGCTCTTATCTCAAACTCATTTATTACCCCCTGTAGGAGGGATTTCTAACCCTGATGTGAGGCCAACACTAAGCGGGCGTTCAGACGATTTAGAAATCCCTCCTACAATTCTTGCCATTAAAGGCAAGGTTCATACCGGCTTTACACGCAGACTGGTCTTTAGGATGGTACTCA
>JACAUC010000512.1 GCA_013390945.1 Candidatus Chloroheliaceae bacterium | reverse complement strand
GAAGGAAGTGGAACTTATCGAAGGTCATGCCATGCTTGACCACGTCCATCTGGTAATGAGTGTTCCCCCGAAATACAGTATTGCCATGGTGGTCGGGTATCTGAAGGGCAAATCAGCAATCCATATCCACCGAAAGATTCATGGCATGAAGAAGGGTTTTACCGGCAAGCACTTTTGGTCACGTGGATACTGTGTCAGCACAGTTGGATTGGATGAAGAGATGATCCGTGCTTATGTAAAAGACCAAGAACATCTGGATAAACAAGAGGAATTGGACTTTACCCCAGACCCAGACAACTAGCCCCTTTTAGATACCGTCATTAAGGTCAAGCGGTTTTCATGTTGTAAGCCGGGTTAAATGGTTTCCCGTTTTTGATGACTCCATAGATGATATGCACAAGTTTTTTCATGCAGGCACACACTATAATCATTCCGTTTTTTGATTTTGCTTTTAGCCGGTTGTAAAGAGCCCTTATGAGTGGGTTGTACTGAATTGCCGTAAGTGATGGCATATAAAGTATCTTCCTCAATCGGGCACTACCTATTTTACAAAGAGTTGATTTTCCTTTAACCGAAGATCCGGATGTCTTTTCCTTTGGTGAGAGTCCCATATAGGCAACAACCTTCTCTATAGTTTCAAATCCTTCAAAGGCATTGATCTCTGAAAGGATAGCTTCAATCGTAACATCGCCAACACCAGGAATAGTCTTAAGTAGGTCTCGTTTCTTTTGCAAATCAGGATGACTGTTGATGTGTTCTCGGATAAGTTTACTGATCTGCTCGATCTCAACGTCCAAGAAAGCTACCACCTTCTGGATAGATGCGTTAACGGCTGAATCAACAACTTCAAGGCGGTTGACCTCCTGAGTACGCATGCTGACAAGAGCATCCCGGCGTCGACCGAGCATTCTCAAGTGTTCGACCTCTGGAGGATCAGGCTGCCATTGGACTGGTTTCATTGTTTCGCAAAATCTTGCAATAAGCTTTGCATCCATTTTGTCATTTTTGGTTCTCAGCAGCTCAGTTTCGCCAAAAGCCTTGATTCTAGCGGGGTTGACAACGCTCACGACATGGCCGAGTTCAAAAAGCAACCTGGCAAGCGCATCTCCATAGGCCCCAGTTGCTTCCACACATGCATGAAGCGTAACAATTTCATGCTGATTCAGCCAGTCGATTAGAGACTCAAACCCGGAATGCTTGTTTTCAAAGGATTTACTTTTGTACTTTCCGTTTCGTAACAGAGCGACATCAAACTTCTTTTTTGCGACATCGATACCGAGAATAGCTGTCATTGGCTTCTCCATTTTAGTGGTGACGCAGAAGAAAATGACTTTGTTCCGATTACCCTTGCCAATACAAGCTCACCCAGAGAAGGGGGCTTAAGATACCGTCCAAACTTGGGAACAAAGCACTGAAGAAAGGGATCTAATCTAAAAGACAGGCTAAATGCCTCTGGGGCTTTCCAGATTCACCTTTCTCAATTACTCCAGCGTCCCGGAGTAAACTTGGTAACAGCTTACAACAAATCCTTGCCCTGATCATACAAGGGGCTTTCCTCAAGCCACCCGCTCTGCGGGTGGTCATGACT
>JACAUC010000511.1 GCA_013390945.1 Candidatus Chloroheliaceae bacterium | reverse complement strand
TTTGATTTCATGTCAATTATAACGATATTTGAGAGAATAAGTGCAAGGAATTATGGAAAAAGTAAAAAGAAAGCATGCACCGACTCCCGCGTACTTGAGTCCTAATCAACTTACTTTGGATGCTTTTAAGAGTCCATTCGAGCGTGAACTTAATCCCAATAACAGATGGGTCGTTCTAGCCGGACTGATTCCATGGGACGAGATTAGCTCATTATATTTCAAAAATGTACCAGTGAGTAATACGGGGCGTCCTGCGTTAAATCCTAGAATTGTTATAGGTTCTTTGATCATCAAACATATGTGCAATCTTGATGATCGGGAGGCAGTTGATCAGATAGCTGAAAACATTTATATGCAGTACTTTCTGGGCTATACAAGCTTCATCAAAGAACCACCTTTTGATGCCTCTCTATTTGTTGATTTCCGTAAGAAACTTAGCATGGATAGCCTGAATGCTATCAACGAAAAGATAGCTGAATTAAAGGCTAATTTTGCATCGCAAAATGACAATAGAAAATCAGAAAAAGATAGCCTTGATTCCTCCGGTTCTGACAACATTTCTAATTCCTCTTCGAATGAAAACAAAGGAAGGATCATCTTTGATGCCACAGCCTGTCCTCAGGATATAGCCTATCCTACGGACCTTGATCTACTCTCAGATGCACGAGAGAAATCAGAGCAATTGATTGATCAACTCTACAACCCTGTCTTGCATGAGAAAAAGCCCAGGACGTACCGCAAAATTGCCCGTACCCGTTACCTGAAAACAGCTCAGAAAAAGAATAAAACTCACAAAGAAATACGCAAAGCGACAGGTAGCCAATTAGGATATTTAAAGCGTAATCTGAACTCAATCAACAAGTTATTAGACTCATATCAAACGATCCCTCTCAAAACCAAAAACCATAAATGCCTTTTGGTGATCAACACCTTGTATGCGCAACAGAAAGAAATGTATAGCAATGGAGTTCATCGCATTGATGATAGGATTGTGAGTATCCACCAACCACATGTTCGGCCCATCGTTCGCGGGAAGAGCCAGGCAAAAGTCGAGTTTGGGGCAAAGATCCACCTTTCACTCATTGATGGAATATCATTTCTTGATGAGTTGAGCTGGGATGCCTTTAATGAAGGAAGCCACATGATGGAGTACATTGAGAAATACCGGAATCGTTTTGGCTTTTATCCCAAGGAGGTTCTGGCAGATCAGATCTACTGCAACCGAATTAACCGTGCTGCCCTGAAAGAGAAAGGGATCAAGCTGCTGGCCAAGCCTCTTGGCAGGCCATCGGCCGTGCAAAAACACGTAAGTCCGGGAGAGCGTAATCCAATCGAGGGAAAGTTTGGACAGGCCAAAACTGCTTACGGATTAAACCGCGTAAAAGCAAGGCTTAGAGAAACCAGCGAATCATGGATTGCCTGCATCATCCTGGTGCTTAACCTGGTCAAGTTGGCCGGGGTGGCACTCCCGTCTCTATTTGCTAAAATGCTATCGGATTTAACAGCACAGGTGATCAAAGATTTTCAGAGAGAATTTAAAAATATTATTCAATCGCTCTCCTCTAAACAAGTTGAGCTAAAATATCAGGTCTGAGTTTAACAGCAGACCCTA
>JACAUC010000510.1 GCA_013390945.1 Candidatus Chloroheliaceae bacterium | reverse complement strand
TGAGGCTGTCTTAAAAAGCAGCCTCCGATTTAAAAGTGCTCCAAGATATTTGTAGCATTCCATTTATCTTCTCAAAAAGTAGCCTATTGCCTTGCTGTAAATAGTATATTAGCGAGTTTATTGCACTGACAGCTACTGAAACTGCATATTTCTTGCATTTGAGCATATTATGAGTTAGGAATACCAAAGATATTTCAGCAATCGCTCCATTGAAGCCACGCAGAGAAAAACGTCTGAAGTTTCTATCCTCTTTTATTTGCCCAAATACCGGTTCTACTATTTGTTGCCGCAAAGCATATACTTCCTTGCCTGCTGGTCTTTTAAGTTTTTCTATCATGCAATGTCGAAAACGTTCTTTACAGCTTACCGCTACTCTGCGGTTGCCTTGTCCGGATTTTACACATTCATTTCTAAAAGAACAACTCACGCATCCTTGAGCTCTGTATGTTTTGTATCTACCACTTCCACATTGGTTCTCCGAACCAAAAGTTAAGTCCCGGCCTGCTGGACATAACAACACGTCACGCTCATCATCTTTAATAAAACACTTGCTCTGAAATAGATTATTGTCTTTTTTATTTAAAACTGGCTTTACACACACAAGTGATTCCTGATCATTATCATCAAGAGCTGCCAGAGTCGGCTCGTCACAATATCCCGTATCAGCCAAAACCATTACGGGAGCTATTGTGCAATTTTCTTCTACTTTGTTGACCATCTCAGGCAGTTGACGATGATCGGTCGGTAAGTTTGTTACATTCATAGCAACTATGATCTGATTCTGGCTATCTACAGCTGTCTGGACATTAAAACCATGTTTGAGACCATCTCTGGTCTTCATCATTCGACAATCATCATCAGAAGTGGAGATCGTCTTGGCACCACTATCTTTAAGCTTAGCTTTGAGTTCTTTTAGCAAGGCTTTACGCTTTGTGGCATCTCGAAGATGTTCAGGAACCTCAAAACCATTTTTATCACCGAGTTGTGCATCCTCTTGAGCGTCAACGTCATCTGCTTCACGCAATATCGCTTCCACAGCTTCCAAGTCCTTATCCACACGCTTTGCATCGTAAAGCGATTTGCGAGATGCACTCGCAGCAATTTTCGTCCCATCAAACGCAACTATATTTAGATTGACCAAACCCATTTGCTTACTGAGCCGGACACTATCCACAAACAATTTACTAAGCAGAGCATACTTTTCTTTACGGAAACGAGCTATTGTATGAAAATCAGGCTTAAGACATCCTGCTAGCCACATATACCTTACATCACTCTTTAGCAACTCTTCAATTTTCCTGGAGCTTCTCACACCTTTGGAGTAAGCAAACACCAAAACTTTGGTCATTATATTAGGAGGATAGGCTGGAGTGCCCCTATCATAATAGCTGTTCTCCAGAATACTCCAATCCAACTGATCCATTAATTCTGATAATACACGAACTTCATCATCCTCAGATACCATTTCATTCAGGCTCGGAGGCAGAAGCCAAAGCTGAGTTGGGTTTACGAGCTTTTCTTTGAATCGTGGCATTGATATTACCTCTAAAAAGGTATTAAACAAAACTACATAGAAATCATGCACGAATTATATTTATTTTTGAGACAGCCTCT
>JACAUC010000509.1 GCA_013390945.1 Candidatus Chloroheliaceae bacterium | reverse complement strand
CTTAGGACCCGACTAACCCTGATCCGATTAGCGTTGATCAGGAAACCTTGGTCTTACGGTGTGCAGGTTTCTCGCCTGCATTATCGTTACTTATGCCTACATTTGCTTTTCCAGACGCTCCAACATGCCTTACGACACATCTTCGACGCAACTGGAATGCTCCCCTACCAATTGATTTACATCAATTCCATAGCTTCGGTATTATACTTTATGCCCGATTATTATCCATGCCCGATCGCTCGACTAGTGAGCTGTTACGCACTCTTTAAATGAATGGCTGCTTCCAAGCCAACATCCTAGCTGTCAATGCAATCAGACTTCGTTAGATCAACTTAGTATAAATTTGGGGACCTTAGCTGATGGTCTGGGTTATTTCCCTCTCGGCGCTGGACCTTAGCACCCAACGCCTCACTCCCGAGTATATGTCATAGCATTCGGAGTTTGTCAGGATTTGGTAGGCGATGAAGCCCCCTAGTCCAATCAGTAGCTCTACCTCTATGACACTCAACCTCGAGGCTGTTCCTAAAAACATTTCGGGGAGTACGAGCTATCTCTCAGTTTGATTAGCCTTTCACCCCTACCCACAACTCATCCAAAAACTTTTCAACGTTAACTGGTTCGGTCCTCCACTCTGGGTTAACAGAGCTTCAACCTGGTCATGGGTAGATCACAAAGTTTCGCGTCTACCCCCTCTAACTATACGCCCTATTCAGACTTGCTTTCGCTTCGGCTCCATCCGTCATCGGATTTAACCTTGCTAGAGAGGAGTAACTCGTAGGCTCATTATGCAAAAGGCACGCAGTCAGCTGTATATGATAAATCATATTTCGCCTCCTACCGCTTGTAAGCGCACGGTTTCAGGTACTATTTCACTCTTCTGTTCGAAGTGCTTTTCACCTTTCCTTCACAGTACTAGTTCACTATCGGTCTCTCACGTGTATTTAGCCTTACCAGATGGTGCTGGCAGATTCCCACAGGATTTCTCCGGTCCCGCGGTACTCAGGATACTGTTAGGTAATAAATTTATTTCGTGTACGGGACTATCACCCACTATGGTTCAGTTTTCCAAAAAATTCCACTATAAATTTATATTCCACGTCACAGTCCTACAACCCCAATTTTGCCGTAACAAAATTGGTTTGGGCTTTTCCCCGTTCGCTCGCCACTACTTAGGGAATCACTATTGTTTTCTTTTCCTTCGGTTACTTAGATGTTTCAGTTCACCGAGTTTGCTTTCCTTTCGGAATGATTGGTCTTCAACCAACCGGGTTTCCCCATTCGGAAATCTCCGGATCGAAGGTTATTTGCACCTCCCCGAAGCTTATCGCAGCTTATCACGTCCTTCATCGCCAATGAGAGCCAAGGCATCCACCGTACGCCCTTAATTACTTTCTTATTTACGATAACTCGTTAAATTTCTTAAAATTAAACTTTTATGTATTTTCTTTCAATATGTCAAAGAACTTTTTTCCTAAAACTTGGAATTTGTGGAGAATAAGGGAGTCGAACCCTTGACCTCTTGCGTGCAAGGCAAGCGCTCTAGCCAACTGAGCTAATCCCCCAAAACGAATGTTGTAGTCCCGAGCAGATTTGAACTGCTGACCCCTACATTATCAGTGTAGTGCTCTAACCA
>JACAUC010000508.1 GCA_013390945.1 Candidatus Chloroheliaceae bacterium | reverse complement strand
CAAAACATATATTATTAGAGGTTATAAGCCAATAATAATCCGTATTATAATTTGGTAAAAAGGTGGTTGTAAAGAATTAATCTCCCGCTCTTGGGCCATAAGCAGCCTTTCGTAGACTGGGCGTAGACTGGTCTCAGATAGGCAAGAGAAGTACCTTAAATCTTTACACTTTCTAAGAAATGACAAAGGGAAGCTTTTGTGGCATTATGTAAGATGTATTTATTTTTAAAAAAACATAATGAAAATCACAGGAGTTTCCCTATATGGACACTTTAGCACACTTAGCTGAAGGTATGCAACCCTTTTTTACTACCATCGCCGATGCTTTGGCGATAGCCACTGGCTTTGTGAAAAGAGCCTCTAAATGTAGTGGTAGCCGCTTTTCACAGGCACTAGTCTTCGGCTTTTTAGCTAAACCAGATAGTAGTCTGGAAGAATTGTGTCAAACCGGGTTGCGTGGCGACTTGGAAATTAGTCCGCAAGGCTTAGACCAGCGTTTTAATGAGTCTGCCGCTCGCTTTATGCAAGCCCTTTTAGAGAAAGCGACGCACCTTTTAGTGGAAGGGGATGAGGTACTAATCCAGGTGCTGCAACGGTTTAGTGAAGTAACCGTGATGGACAGTTCGACGATTACCTTACCCCAAAGCCTTAAAGAGATCTGGGAGGGTTGTGGGATCGGTCAAGCGGCTAAAGAAGGTCGGGTGGAAACAAACGCAGGACTGAAAGTGCATCTGAAGATAGACTTATGTCGTGGTGGGGTGAAGGGTCTAGAACTGGGAAACGCCCGAGAACATGACGGAAAAGCGGGAATTGTCCAGGCTGTCCGCCCTGTGAGAAGTTTAAATCTATCAGATTTGGCTTATTTCAACTTATCGGAGCTAGAATCGGAGGGAAAGCACGTATTGTGGAGGTACAAAGCCGGAACAAAGCTGTATGATGATGATGGAAAGTGCTGGGAAATGAGCGCATGGTTGAAGCATCAGGGGACAAATAGGGTGGACAGCTGGGTAAAATTGGGTCAAAAAGAGCGAGTGAAAGCGAGGCTGTTAGCGGCGCGAGTACCGCAGAATGTGGCCGATGAACGACGGCGCAAGATGAATAAAGAGGGAAAACGTGAGGGAAAGAAAGTCAGCGCGGAGCGTTTATTCTTGGCCGATTGGCAAATTTGTGTGACAAATGTACCGAATGAATTGCTAAGTCTGATGGAGGCCCTGGGTTTAATTCGTGCGCGTTGGCAAATCGAGTTAGTCTTCAAGTGCTGGAAAAGTCAGGGTGAAATAGACGAATGGCGCAGTGCTAAACCGTGGGCGATCTTGTGCGAAATCTATGCCAAGTTATTAGCCTGTCTGGTAAAACATTGGGTAGTGATAAGCGCGACGTGGGAGTATCCCGACCGTAGTATGTTCAAAGCGGGTCAAGTAGTGATGCAATCTGGTCGTGAACTAGCAAGTGCGATAAATGATCCAATTAAATTGTTAGAGGTATTAAAGATAATCGGAAATGGTCTAACGAAGGGTTGTAAAATGAATAAACGTAAAACTAAGCCGAATACTTATCAAATCTTAATGGATCCTTATCTAGGTTATTATGAGTTTATAGATGAAAACTCAAACATTGATGAGATTATGTTAGCTTGATGC
>JACAUC010000507.1 GCA_013390945.1 Candidatus Chloroheliaceae bacterium | reverse complement strand
GCCGCTCTCCTTCCTCGACCACCATATGAAGGCGGGTAATTCGCTGATCGGCGGTCAGGTGCAGGAAGTACAGGACGCATTGAGCCGGGATTTGTTCGGCAATCAGTTTGCCGGGCTGCTTTCGGCTACCTCCTTGATGCAGGAGGTAGGTAAGCTCTCCGATATTACGGTGGCGCAGGTGAGTGCCTCGCGCTCAACCTACCGACAGGCTTACGATGCTTTGGCTCCCTTCAAGCGATTGCTGGATGTGTGGATCAGCGAATATTTTGCCAACAAAGGGGCGCAGCGTACCGCCAGCCTCTACGCCGGAGCAATTGTAGCCCACGATTACGGCAAAACCAACTTGGTAGACCGGAAAGCTATCGAAACGGCCCTCTCCCTTTCCAGTGCCAAACGCTTCTTCCACTGGGAACTCGAATTTCCCGAAGTCTTTTATAACGAGACCCAGCGCAAGCCGGACGGTGGCTTTGATGCAGTGATTGGCAATCCGCCTTATGGTCGCTACGATATGCTGGATGAGGGTTCAAAAGCCTTCATCCGCCAAGATAATTTATGTTTTGGTAGCGCGGACTTGTCCGAAGCTTTTATGGATAAGGCTTGTAGATTATCCAAATCTAATAAAACTGGCTTAGTCGTACCAAAGGTTTTTACCTACGTAACTAATTGGGACAAAATTAGAGAATTGCTGACGAAAAAAGGTGTTTCCTTTATCGCAGATGTTAGCCAAGCATTTGAAGATGTGTTATACGAACAAGTTATATACGGAACTGGACAGTTAGATGGTTCAGTAGGTACAGCAATTTGCCAAGTTGTAGATGAGGCAATAAAGCAGACTCATATTCTGCCTATAGGTTCGCTCAGTAAAGATTTTTTCCCCTTATACTTTACGGAATCTAGTTTCAAAACGTGGGACAAAATAAAAAAGGCGAGTGTGCAATTGGGCCAAGTGTATGATTATTGGTATGGCAAAGGTGGTGCAGTTCCAAAATTAACTACTAAACCAACAGAATACAAAGTAGTGCAAGGGCGTGACATAGCTAGATATACGGAACACTACGACCCATCAGTTAATTTATTATCGAAAGATGTCTCTGCAACAGAAAAGGAACTAGCGCAACGTACAAAAATAATTCTACAAGATATTGTGGCACATGTAACCAAGCCTTACCCTCACATTATACTTATGGCTACTGTTGACGAAGAAAAAAGAGTAGCTTTGAATACTGTAACCTGTTGCTCGTCTAAGCCAGGGTCAAAGTATGAGCTAAATTATCTCCTAGCATTATTAAATTCTCTATCATCATCTTGGTACGTCTATCACTTTACTTACAACTGTGCGATAAGAACCATGCATTTTATGCCCGGCTATGTCAATAGGACACCAATCCGCCGCATCAACTTCACCACGCCGGAAAAGGAACGGGCCGGACTGGTGGAAGAATTGAAGGAGATGTACCGGGAAGGGCTGGAGGGTTAGGGCTATAATAATAGTAGGGTCAGGTGGAAAACGATATTGGAAGAATCGGGTATCGGGATGGAAAAATCGTGGTACAGGAAAATCGGGATTGGAAATCCCTCCTACAAGGGTTCACGTCCTATCCCTAAATGGAAGTCACGAATGTAGGAGGGATTTCCAATCCCGATGTTGAGTTCAAAATGTGACGTGAC
>JACAUC010000506.1 GCA_013390945.1 Candidatus Chloroheliaceae bacterium | reverse complement strand
GGTTCTTCAGCAGAATTTGTGGGTTCCCTCCAGCTCTGGTAGGTTCCCAAGTGTATGATACAAAGCAATTTTCAGCACTTCGAAGCTTCTGAAACCATACGCTTTTCTGGAAGTCACTTTCGCCTTGTTGTTGAAACCCTCCACAGCACCCAGGGCAACCTTCTCTTTGGCCCGAAACCAGTCGAGGAGCAACTGCCGGTGAGTGCGTAACATCTTGGCTATTTTTTTCATCGGCACCAGTCGCGAACGCATGGTGCGACGACACCAGTTGTCCAGGAACTTGCCGGCCCACCCAGCACTTTTGTAACGCCAGAAGTGTTGGAAATCCTCCTTGAGGATGTAGGCCCGAACGGTTTTGAGATTGATTGCCAGCAACTCTTTCAGCTTGACGGTCTGCTTGTCCGTCAAATGGTCAGGCCGTTTCAGCAGGCACCAGCGACTGCCAGTCAGCACCGGCTGCTGACCCTTGGCTTTTAACTCCTTGACTTCCGAGGCTCGGACCTTATCGATAGCCTTGCCAAAATGGGTCATGACATGAAAACGATCGATGATGTGCAGGGCCTTACCAGCCACATCAGCCACAACCTTGAGGTAAGGCTTCCACATGTCGCTGCAAATGAAATCAAGCCGAGTGGTGCGCTCCGGCCCGAACTCCTTGAAGAACTGCCTGAGTGTCTTCTGGGTTCGCTCTTTTCCAACCCAGAGAAGGCGTTTGCAGCCGGCATCGATCTGATAAACCAGGGTCAGGTATTTGTGACCTTTCTTCCAGGCAATTTCATCGATACCGATTGCTGTAACATTGTCCAGGTTGCGGTGGGCCAGTCCCCAGGCAACGGCCATTTTAACCGAGCGGAAGACGTTGTCCCAACTGGTCTGGAACACCTGGCCAACTTCCTTCCAGGATAAGCGCTTGGCCCAGCGAGCAAGGAACCAGGCATAGGTGGTAGTCAGGTGATTTTTGCCAGCAGCCCAGGGGACTCGTTCCACTTTCACACCGCAGGTTGCGCAGTTAACCCTCCGCATGGCGTAGAGGAAGAACACGGCAATGCCCCAAAGTGGAACGAACTCGAACCGACGGACGGGCAGAGTGTCGTAGCCGGGACCCTGCCTGCCACACTTGGAACATACTGGCAGCCTGTTCTTGCGGGGACGTATTTCGATGTCAAGGACCGTGCAGTTGCTGTGGATGCGCCAACGAACCGCGCCATACACAAAACCTTGATGCGGTTCAACGAAATTCAGGATAGACTTGAGGTGCATCCCGTCCTCCTCTTCCGTCTTGGGTTTCTTGGTCGAAACACACAATGACAGATTTGAAGGCGGGATGCTCTATTTCATGAATTTGGTAGCTGTTATGGCCTCCTTAGCCTTGTCAGCGACCCATGTTAGGGATCATCAAAACACCGCCATTTATAATCAAGGTGGCGGCGACCTCTTTCCGGGCCATTTTAGGATAATTCTTGACAAATATTTCACTGAGTCTATGTAGACTCATGAACCCATAGATTCTTGTAAGGATATCGTCTATAGGCTGCATTTCGCAAACACATATATATCTAATATCACGGACATTATGCGCACAGTCATTAGCAGGCGGTAGCTGAACTATAGTTTTGTAAAATAACGATAGTTTCAGCTGTTTTTGAATTTGGAGTGGCGACCACCTTGATTATAAATGGCGGTGTTTCCGTTATCGCCAACAACCCACAAATTCTGCTGAAGAACC
>JACAUC010000504.1 GCA_013390945.1 Candidatus Chloroheliaceae bacterium | reverse complement strand
CTTGCCTCCCCCCATAATACAGGTTAAGGATGTTCGTTATGGAGGTGCAAGTTATGTCGTACTTATCCAAAACCGCCCGGTTCGTTATCTGGATCTGCTCCAAGTTCACAAAGACCGAGATTGAACAGATTGTCGTCGGGTTGTCAGACGTCCTTGAAAATCGTAATCCTGAAGTCAAGCCGAAGGACGATTTCAAAGAGAAGCATCCGAACTATAGGAATTTCATCGTCGATCCCGAGCCACCGCTGACCGAACCGCCGAAGTTTAAAAAAAAGACCTCAGCCAGAAAGACTACCTGCAACTTCTGATTGAGCACGAAACGCTTCACGGTAAGCCTCTTACCCCAGTCAAACTGCGAGCGGGCTCATCATCGGTTCCGGCCCATGTTGTCTGCACCTGCTGTGGCGCTCCACATATCTACCTCTACTTCAATGACGGAAAGAAACGAACCCAGATTCTCTGTAAGGTGTGCTCTCATCTCTTTCAGGTCCACCAACGTTTCAGGACCAGCAGAAAGTCAAAGTTCTTCTGTCCCCATTGCGGTTTGGCACTCTTTCGATGGAAGTCACAAAAGGAAGTGACCATTCACAAGTGCCCAAACGATAAATGCCCTCACCGTATCCAGGCACTTGCCAAGCTCAATAAAGCCGAGCGTGAACTGATGAAAAAGAAAAGTTCTCAGTTCAAAATCAACTATCAGTACCGGGAATATCACTACAAGCCAGAAGAACTGGAACTTTCTTCACCGGACAAACCGCCGGTGGAGTTGGCAAAGATCCATAACAGTGAGAATGTCCTTGGGTTGATTCTGACCTTCTATGTTTCGTTTGCCGTCCCAGCCAGAAAAACAGCGCAAATCCTGCGCGATGTCTTTTGTATCAAGGTTTCTCATCAAACCGTTCTCAACTACGCTGCTGGCGCCGCCTGGTATTGTCATCGCTTCAATCTCAAGCACAAAGGCTTGATTGATGATATCTCTGCCGGTGATGAGACCTACATCAAGATTCTTGGTAAGCACCACTACGTCTTTTTCTTTATCTCGGCCAGGAATCTGAAGATTACGGCGTATCATCTGGCAGACAACCGAGGAACACAGCCGGCCATAATCGCTATGAACGAAACCATCAGGACGGCTTCTGACGATCAGAAAATTACTCTGGTTACCGATGGAAACCCTTCGTATCCGGCAGGCATCCATTTTATCAATGCACAAACCGATGATTCTCAGACGATTCAGCACAAAAAGGTCATTGGTCTCCAAAACCTTGATGCCGAGTCAGAAGAGTACAGAGGCTACAAGCAACTCATTGAACGGCTCAACAGAACCTACAAGTACCATGTGCGGCCAGCAGCAGGATTCAACTGCACAAATGGTGCAGGGTCTTTAACTACCCTGTTTGTCACCCACTACAATTTCCTCAGACCTCACATGTCACTTCAATATCAGCCACCGATCCCAATGCTGGAATTGAAGATGCTACCAACCATTCAGGCCAGGTGGACCAAGATCCTCTCGCTTGCAGCCTGACTTCCCGTTTTCAAAGAACAAAATACTGTTTGTTGTTTTAGCCTGATTCACCATCTCCCGTGTATGGCCACAGAGTGGCTTGTCTAGAATTCCGCCAAGAAATCACAAAATCAAAGAAGCCACTGTGTGGACAGGCACGGGAAGGCTTCGTCTGGAGTACATTGATTACGTTCAGGCATTTTCCATTTCAATATCCCGGTCTTTCATGAAACTTTTGACACTATC
>JACAUC010000503.1 GCA_013390945.1 Candidatus Chloroheliaceae bacterium | reverse complement strand
TGCGATGCCGAATGCGATGCCTCCTGCGATGCCGAATGCGATGCCTCCTGCGATGCCTCCTGCGATGCTGAATGCGATGCCTCCTGCGATGCTAACAAACGGGAAGTAACCATAACCCCGATCAAGAATAGGAAAGAGAGTATACAACACTGGAAGTATCACCAGATCTAGCGAAAAGCAGAACAAAAACAAGGGCAAAGCTACCCGAAACATTACTTTAACCCGCACTAGTAAAGGGTCGGCTTTGGTCTCACGCTCAAAAGAGTTGGGCTGGAAGATGGTGCGGAAGATCCAGATAAAAGGCTCGCCGAAAAGGTAATGCCAAGTACCTTTGAGCATGGTCTTCATGGCAGCACCATACTCCCGTATTTGTCTTCTAGGCGTTCGGTAAACTCTTGCCAGTAGTCGGGGTCGGTGGGACGGTAGAGGTCGGGGTCATTTTTGGAAAGGGCGAGGGATTTGTCTAGGTAGAGCATACTCCCGACTAATTGTAGGCGAAGGGGCCACTTCTGGCCCAATTCAAGGATTTTGGCCTGCTCCAATTCGTTAAGGCTGGCGGTAGAGATTTTGCTTTCGACAAAGGTCTTGGATTCTTTCGGAGTGAAAGGTTTTACGCTCACCTTCTCAAAAATATTGAAAAAGGGGCTAGTGCTACCAATTTGGCTCACCAGTGGCATCAAGGGGGTTTTGCTGGCGGTCACTATGGCCGCACCCATTCCGGCAATGGCCCGTAGCCCCTCGAAAAAGTTCAGGTCAAACTCCGCTCGGCTGAGATGACCGAACCGTTCAAACTCGTCTAGGCACAGCACCGCCACTTGATTTTTGGCCTTTAGTTCCCGCACCGCCTCTTCCAGCGCGTTCAATCCTAGTCGGGAATCGAAAGGAAAAGAATCGACCAATAGGAGACTCTGAAAGGTTTCTAAATCTTGCCATGCTTGAGTGCCAAAATCCTTCAGCTGTATAAAAGATAGAAGCTCTTCTAAAGCCCCGGAATATGCCAGCAGAGTGGTAAAGATATTCTCCAGATCAATTAGATCAACGGCATTTCGGTTAAAGTTTGCTGTAAGTCTCCCGTTATGTACCCCTCCAAGCAAATTATCGCGACTGGCCCGGTTCGCTATACTCGGACACGCCAGCAACAGAGTGATTAACTCCTGTCTCTTCAGGAAATCACCTCTTAGCGTCTCTTCAAATTTAGAAGAATTGGTAGAAGCAGAAGACGCTACGGGCGGTTTATGGGAGGGGAGAGTGGGGGATTTTTTACTTTCAGTCTCCCTAAGTTCGCGTAGGCAGACCGCCACAAATCCGGCCACCGTTCTACAGGTATTTTGGCTGGCATCCACATAGATCACCCGGTGGCGGCTTCCTAATTCTTCCGGCGCAACTAGCCGCAAATAGTCCATCAGCCACGTCTTACCAATGCGTCGCTCGCCTACCAATGAGGTAGAGTGACCTCGGTAGCTACGTTCTAGCAGGGTAGCCCGTTCGCGGTGTCGTCCAATGAAATCAACCGGGTTTTCAAGCCGTCCGCCGAAGTTGAAGGGAGAGACGAATGTGACACGTGGCATAATCTTACTCCGATGAAGAATCCACTTACTCTGGAAAAATTTAGCTGAAATTATAGCACAGTTTAATTTTAACAGCCTTGCTGGAGCTATGTCAAATTAAGGTTGTTGCAAAGTCGTGATTTGACAAGACCGGTGGTAGGTGAAGATCAACTGGCGGCACAACCAGTTGACCCAGTTGGCGCAGCAT
>JACAUC010000051.1 GCA_013390945.1 Candidatus Chloroheliaceae bacterium | reverse complement strand
CGGTTGGACTACCCGAATTGTAAAGCGAAGGTTCCCGATTTTGAACCTTGCCTATTGACAAAAGCGTTGCCTTATTGTACTATTCAATTAGTACAAATAAGACTTTAGGCGAGACCGCTAAAAACCTCCCGGCGGCTAATCGGTAAGGGATGGTGATTGAGAGTTTTATGGCTATCTGGTTTGATATAGACGCTAAAAGCGGTGTCCCGATCTTCAAGCAAATAATTGAGCAAGTTAAACGGGCTATCGCGACCGGAATGCTCAAGCCCGACGAACAGTTGCCGACGGTGCGCGAACTAGCCGAGGAACATTCGGTTAACCCCAATACTATCGCCAAAGCTTACCAAAACCTCGAAGTGATGGGCTTGGTCTATACCCGGCCAGGGGTGCGCGGTGGTACTTTTATCGCTAGGGAGGTAGTAGCGAGTGTACGGGCGGTGGAATTGGAACGTTTTCAAGAGGAAGTTCGCAAAGTGGTGCGCTCTGGCTATAATTTGGGTCTGGAACAAGCCGATTTGCACGGGCGGTTTCAGCGCGAACTGGACGAGTGGTATAGTAACCACCCTCTGCCTGCCCCGGCTACCATTGACTTAACCCACAGTTTAGCCGAGCATAACGCTAAGAAGTTGTATAGCACAAAGGAGTAATTTTTATGTTATCACAAACCTCAAATTGGTCTAAAATCGCTGGTCAAAACTTCTCGTCAACCTATACCACTGAGACTCAGAACGATTTGGCCCTTGAGCTAGACCGACTGACCTGCGCCTACGGTAAAAAAGTAGTGGTAAATAATCTCTCGCTCCACGTGCCTATTGGTTCGGTTTACGGCTTTTTGGGGCCGAATGGGGCGGGTAAGACTACCACGATAAAAACTTTGGTAGGGATGCGTCCTTTGCAAAGTGGGCGAGCCACGCTCTTAGGTATGGATGTGGCTACACAAGGACTGGAGATCCGGCAATATGTGGGCTATATGGCTGAGACCAATAATCTCTACGGTCATATGAAGGTGAGCGAAATGGTCGAAGTAGCTCGTCGTATGAGCCATCGTTGGAATAGCCAATCGGTCAACCACTACCTAGATCTTTTTCAACTACCACACAAGGAAAAGATCCGCAAACTCTCCAAAGGTATGAAAGGCCAATTGGCTTTGACGCTGGTGTTGGGCAGTGAACCAGATTTACTGATCTTGGATGAGCCCACCAGTGACCTTGACCCGCTCAAGCGTTACGAATTTCTAAACCAAATCGTGCGCGAAGTTAGTTCGGCAGGTCGTACTATCTTCTTTTCCTCCCACAATCTCAGCGAAGTAGAGCAGATTGCCGATAGGGTAGCGATTGTAAACGAAGGACGCTTGATAGTGGAGGACGACTTGGACAGCTTAAAATCGCGGGAGAAGGCCGTTAAAACCGCCTTTGACCGTCCGGTCTGGACGCATGACCTAGAAGCGATCCCCGGCGTTCGACGGGTGCTACAAGAAGGGCGACGCTTCCGCCTGCTGGTTCGAGGGGAGGCCGAGCAGGTGGTTGCCGAGTTGCATAATTTAGGAGCCAGCAGCGTAGAAATTGTAGACATGAACCTAGAAGCGATCTTTGTCGCCTACCTACAGGATTGCCAACAAGGTAGACTGCACGAAAGCCTACCCGAATAGAAACTAAACCTATGTAGGAGGGATTTCCAATCCCGATATTTCCTAAACCTATGTAGGAGGGATTTCCAATCCCGATATTTCCCGATTTTGCAACCAAACCTGTAAGAGGGATTTCCAATCCCGATATTGATTTTTAGGAGGTGTGCTTTGTTATACAAAGAGTGGCTCTCAATGCGAGGGAAGTTTTATTTTTGGCTGGGAATTTATGCAGGGTTAATGCTAATTGGGCTTATAAGGTGGTCTCCAAACCAAGCCTATAATGTTGTCACTACCGATTTTACTACTGGTATGGAGTTTACCCCCTTTGTAGTCCCCTTGTTTATAAGCTGGATAAATTTCAGTGGGTTTATAACACTAATTGCCGCCCTGTTTGGCGGAGTGGATCTGGTTTCAGACGAAGTGGACAAGAATACGCTCAGCTTCTTGCTTACTAAGCCGATCAGCCGAACGCGAATCTATCTCACCAAGCTTTTGCTGAATGTGGTGGGATTAACCCTGATTTTTGGTTTGAGCAGTGGGGTAGTACTTTTTATTGACCAGTTGCAACCCCAGCGGGTTAATCTCTTAGAAGCATTAGGCGATATGCTCTCGGTACTGACCGCCGCAATTATTGTTATCTTCCTAAGTGGGTTGATCTCGGTCTTTACTCGCAACACCCTGCAAACTATCGCCGTGGCGGTGGCAATCTTACTCGGCGTAAGTCTATCGGGAGCCTTTGTGATTTCTAAAGTTGCTTCCCTACTAACGCCAACGGTAGAAGTTGGCGTAACGATAGGTATTCTGGGCGCGATTGGCTTACTTTGCGGACTTTTTTGGTCAGGGCTAATCGCCTTCAACCACAAAGAATTTTAACGTGCAACCAAACCTGTAGGAGGGATTTCCAATCCCGACTTCAATCCCGATTTTACAACAATATTAGTTTCAGGAGTTGTATTATGCTATACAAAGAATGGCTTTCTATGCGCGAAAAAGCTTATCTGTGGCTAGGAATTTACGCGGGGCTAATCTTGCTCACACTTATAGTTTGGTCTCCAAACGAGCGATTTGGCCCTTTTACCCTCTATACGGTTTATGGCAATCTTAACGATTTAGATTTTATCTCGTTTACAATCCCCTTGTTTGTAGAATGGCTAAGTTTTAGTGCCAGTGTAACTTGGATAGCCGCCCTCTTTGGCGGGGCAGATATGATTTCAGACGAGTTGGACAAAGGTACGCTCAGCTTTTTGCTCACTAAGCCACTCAGTCGGGCGCGAATCTATACCACCAAAATGTTGCTGAATGTGGCGGGATTAACTCTGATGTTTGGTTTGAGTAGTGGGGTAGTATTCGTAATAGATCGGTTTCAGCCTCACCCGGTGGGTCTCTGGCAAGCCTTCGTCTGGAGTCTCCTGATATGGGTAGTTGGTGTTACCATTATCCTCCTGAGTGGATTAATCTCAGTCTTTACCCGCAATGTCCTGCAAACTATCGCCCTGACGGTGGCAATTCCAGCCGGGTTCGGTTTGATGGGATCTATTGCTCTTTCGGTTCTTTCGTCTCTTTTTATCTTCCTTGCAGAAAGAAATATTTTTCTCCCTATAGATATGAACTCAAACCTGTTGCTAGTGTGGAGTACGCCAGCTTTAGTTATTCTTGCCTGTGGTTTTTTCTGGGGTGGGATCGTCGCTTTCAAACGCAAGGAATTTTAGTATCTCCTCAATTGGTAGGGGTTGTAACCTAGGTTACGGCTGGCCGTAGACTGGTCTATTGAATAAACCCACCGTAGGCCCAAAAAGAAAGGAAAAAGATGCAAGTTTTAGATCACACTAGGAAATCTCCGTCGGAAATTTCAAGCCAGCCAGCTATTCAGACCATCGGCCTGACCAAACAATTCAAGCGAGTAACCGCAGTTAAGCAGGTAGAACTGGTGGTGCAACCGGGAGACATCTTTGGCCTGCTAGGACCGAATGGGGCAGGTAAAACCACGATTATTCGCATTTTGCTGGGATTGGTCAAACCTACGAGCGGTAAAGCCGAAATTTTTGGCTTTGATGTTACCAGTCAACGTAAAGAGGTACTTCAACGTCTTTCGGCTATGGTCGAATCTCCGGCACTTTATCCTGGCTTGACCGGGCGGGATAACTTACGGGCGTTGGCTCTTTACTCTGGTATTGCAAACCCGAATTGGAAAATAGAAGAGGTTCTGAACCGGGTGGGCCTAGCCACTCGCGCTAAAGATCGGTTTGAGACCTATTCTTTGGGAATGAAGCAGCGGCTTTATCTGGCGGCGGCTCTCCTAAACGAGCCACAACTCATCATCCTAGATGAGCCTACCAACGGCCTTGACCCGGCGGGAATGGCCGAGTTTCGCCAATTAATCAAAGAGTTAGCACAGGAGGGCCACACAATCTTTTTATCCAGCCACCTGCTCTTTGAGGTGCAGCAGATTTGCAATCGGGTAGCGATTATCCAGCGCGGCGAAATTATAGTGCAAGGTGTGGTCAAGGAACTGCTCACCGCCCAAGCCTCCGTTTACGTTAAGGTTACACCGACTGAATTGCCTACCGCTTGGCGTATTCTGGAGAGCAACGGTTTGGCAGGACGGTTAAAAATGGAGGGCGACTATTTGAGTGTAGACCTACCAACAGCAGAGACTGGCACGATTACCCGGCTTTTGGCAACCCATAACATTTTTCTCGCGGAATTAACGCCCCATCAGCAATCGTTAGAGGAATTTTATCTGAAACTAACCGAGGGACAGGTCGCAAAATCAGGAGGCAACCATGACAACTAATCCTATGCGTACTATTACCACCAACCCTACCCTGTGGAGTGCTTACCGCCATGAGCTTTTCAAGGGCAGAAAACAACTCTTTTACCGGGCAGTATTGGCCCTGCCCCTTATCATTACCCTGTTGTTGGTAATACTCCAATTAGTATTGCGCGTCTTTGATCCACCTCCACCGGGTATTCCGTCTTTCCAAGCCGGGAATGGGGGGCTAAATTTGGGTAGTGAGGGCAGCTTTGCTATTGCCAATAATGTGATACTGGCTGGATTCGCCTCACTTTTTGGTATTTTGGTGGCAATTGCGGCTGCTCTTTCGGTGGCGAACGAATATCGCTGGGGTACGCTTAAAATGTTGGTGATTCGCCAACCTAGCCGGGTGAAAGTTGTTTTGGCAAAGTGCCTCTTTACGTTAAATTTGGTGGGTGGTGTGTTTTTGGCCTCTCGAATAAAGTTTACTATAGTGTCCCGTTTGAAATCAGTGGTGCTGATCTTGAAACGATGGGACAAGGAATCTATTATTTTACGGTCTCAAGTATACAGACTTTGATTCTGGCTCTCTTTGCGGTAGCGATGACGCTCCTCTTCCGCTCGGTGATTGCGGGTATAATTGGTTATATGCTCTACAACCTTGTAGATGGAGTTTTTAGTGCGATGGGTGCAGGGGCGATTAATGGTGGGATAGATGGCGCACCAGCTTTGTTCAAGCCACTCTTGGGGTTACTTGAAATTATTCACCCGTTTTTGCTGACTAGCAGCGTCCGTCGCCTTACTCTGTCGGAGGTTTACACCCCCCTAGGAGCGACCCCCGACGTACTTGTGCCAAACCCCCAAATTGTAACTAGTATGCCTATCTGGTGGGCTTGGTTGCTCTTGGTAATCTATCTGTTTGGTTTTATTGCTCTGTCGCTCTGGTTTTTCACTCAACGGGATATAAAGGATTAGCAGGTAGACCCCCATTAATTGGTAATAGCCTTCTCTGATTTTTTAGCCGGTCTTCCCCGTCGCTTAGGCGGTAGAGGCGGTGTGGTTTTAACCTTGTAGGTTAACAATTCAGTCATACGCAGACTGGTCTCCAGATATGATCGGTTAAGCCTGCCGCCATCGCAGGGGTACATAAGAGCCAGTACCGTTTCCGTTTGTCACTGCTCTCGGTCTGGCGTACTCTCAATTCGTCATGCGGCATACAGAAATTGTAGCTAGTGTCCACCAAAAACATACCGTAGTGTAACGTTTCCGGCTTATGCGCCGCCCTTCGGCATTTGCGCGTCAGGCTTCCCAAGCGTTCCCGTAAAGTTCCATTAAATCGCTCAATGAAACTCGTGTTAATACCAGTACCACCACGGCTGCGACTAATCTGAGTTGCCGCATCCACGGCACTTCCATAAGCCACTTTACGTTCCACTTCCACTAATTGATGGCTTGGGCCACTGGTGTGTTTGATTACTACCCCGATTACCAGTTTGGGCCATTACTTCAAGTGTGAGCGTCCCTTCTGACCGGGCTGGCGACCTTCTTTCTCGCGAAAAGCCCGACGAATACTTTTTGGATAAGAAGCCAACCCGTCTACACAGACCAACAGAGGCTGAGCGATTAGGGCGCAATCCCTCACTAGCCTTAGTAGAGTATCGGTTAAGGTTCGGTCACGAGTGGTACTGGTTACACCACCCAGCCATAAGTGGATAGAAACCAAGCAGGTTCATAATGCTTAAACCCTTTCTGGTAGGCTTGTGCAGTATCCTCCAGCACTACTAAGAATTTAGTCATAACAGTCCTCTTTCTGTAGCCACTTGCCTTTAATCATTTAGCCAAGACCAGTCTACATTTGGTTACGTTAAGCTTTTGGTCTTCTTACCAATCATTTTAAGAGGCGGGTCTCAATTGCTTCTAAAGGGAAAGTGGGAAGTTCTAAAGATTTTCTAAAGAAGTGCTATAGGTAAATCGGCTGACGGAGCAAGAGCCGGGCTTATGCAGCACTTCTAATTCAGTCAGTAATTGCAATGCTTAGCTGGTTGTGCTATATTGAACTTGGGTAATCCTGATTTTTGTGAAAAATTCGAGAGGAGGTACGTGTTATGTTTAAAGTTGCCGATAGCAACCTAGAGCGGAATAGTAGCATATCACGTCCTTGGAAGGTTAGGAGCTAAATGTCCCGGCATTAGAATAAGCCGGAAATTTAGGGAAGGCCGTTCAAGTAAGAACGGCCTTTTCTATGGTCTGAGCCGTGAACGTGAAGATAGCGTTTGCGGCTTTTTTATTTCCAAGATTTTACTTTTAGTGAAGGAGCAACTGAAATGGCTATGAAATTGACGCTGGCAATTGCCTTAGAATGTAGCCCGACCGAGTGCAAGGCGCAACTTTTAGATAGTGGTGGGGTTGTCTTGGCTCAATATTCAACCCAAGTACAAGCACGGATCCAAACCTTGCCCGGTCAGTTAGTCGCATTGGATCTTAACCCTGTTAGGCCCATAGTAGTTTATCGTTGGCATCCTGGCACAGTCAGGCAGTTGAAAGGAGATAAGGTCATCGTAGACGATCAGCATTGTAGCTTAATAGAAGCGTCAAGTGCTACAGGGTTGGAAGTAGTTCTGCAAGTAAACGACTGGGTATTTGTGAGCTTTGGCTATGCCAATAGATGGGAGGTAGCCGATCTTGCCATAGATGGTCGCCCAACCCATATCGAGTATTTGAGCAATTACGCCTTTCCCAAAATCGAGGAGCTTTACCGTAAGGGAGCTTACTAATAGGAGGGACTTTTGAAGCGGTAGCCAACACCCGGCTCGGTCAGAATATGGTGGGGATGTACCGGGTCGGCTTCGATTTTATGGCGCAATTGATTGATAAAGGTGTGGATATATTGGCTTTCGCCGCCATATTCTGGCCCCCAAACGGCGACTAGGGCGGCACGGTGGGTAATAACGCGCCCGGCATTTTGGGCCAAATATTTGAGCAATTCATACTGTTTAGGGGTTAGCTTAACTTCCTGACCCTTAAATATAACTTCCCGCCGGACAAAATCAATGGTTAAATCTTCATCCACAAAAAACTGGGATTTTTGTGTTAGTTGAGCATTTTCCTTCAACTGACTGACTCGCCGTAATGCTACTCGAATACGGGCCAGCAACTCGTCCATCCCAAAGGGCTTGGTCAGGTAATCGTCGGCACCGAGATCCAGAGCCTCGACTTTCTGCGGCTCCTCTCCTCTGGCTGAAAGTACAATAATAGGTATTTGGCTCCACTCCCGCACTCGACGACAGACTTCTAACCCACTCATCCTAGGCATCATCAAATCGAGGATAATCAAATCGGGTAAAGCTTCCTCGATTTGAGCGAGGGCTTCTTCCCCATCTGCGGCGGTTATTACCTCGTACCCCCGTCCGGTCAAGTTTCGTTTGAGGGTACGCAGGATAGCCTTTTCATCGTCGGCTACCAGAATTTTTTCCAACTTTTCAGCTTTCTTGGTTCCAGCTATTTCCATGTTTTTATTTTCTTTATTCAGGCAGTGCTTTTATAGCGGAATCCTTCTCCTGAGTGAACTTTGGCGATAGGTCTAAAGGTAGCCAAAAAACGAGGATTGTACCACCGTAAATCCGGCGACGCGCCCAGATCAGTCCAGCGTGGGCCTCGATTATACCTTTACAAATAGCTAAACCCATCCCACTACCCGCCACATTATAGCTCAAACCGCTTTTAGAAGTCGGTGTAACGAGCAGTTCTACCCGATAAAACTTATCAAAGATTCGCTCCAATTCGGCTTCCGGTACGCCGATTCCCTCATCAATGACCTCTACCAAAATTCCCATTGGCCTAACCTCGCCTTCAGTTCTTTTTATGGATTGACGGCGACCACTGGTTGTAAGAGGTTTAGGAGCCTGCGAAACTTTAAGCGTAATTGGTTTGCTTGGCGTGGAATATTTGGCGGCATTTTCTATCAGGTTGGTTATAACTTGTTCTATTTGCAGATAGTCTACCGACACTAGTGGTAAATCTTCCTCGAACCGGGTTTGTACGAAATGGTCGGTCAGGATTTCGGTACGCGCTAATCGTTCTAAGGTTTTGCCGATAATCTCAGGTAGATAATAGAGACCTTTTTGAGGCTTGAGCGTTCCCGCTTCGATTCGGCTTAGATCCAGCAGATTAGAAATTAGACGGGTCAGGCGGTCGGCTTCCTGATCAATCACCTCCAAATAGTCGCGCTGTTCCTCCGGTTCCAATTCGATACCCTCATCTTTAAGACCGGCTATAGCGGTTTTGATCGAAGTCAAGGGAGTGCGTAGTTCATGCGAAACCGAGGCCAACAACACTGATTTGAGTCGGTCGGCCTCTTTCAGGCTGGCTACCAGTGCCGTTTCCTCAATCAAACGAGCGTGATCTACCGCCAAGGCTGTCTGGTTGGCTAAAATTTGTAACCAGCGTTGTTCCTCTGACCTGAAAACTTCCCCGACTTTGATAGAGGAAACCTCAATACTATTCTTTAGCAAGATTGCCAACACCCCTAGAGTCTCCTCGCCTGCCAATAAAGGTAGGTAGGCTACTCGCCACTGGTTATCTAACTTGATAAAAATAGCTTCCTTCTTCTGAAAGGTAAGCTGGACAGTCTCTTGGCGAAAGAATTTTTCTTCTTGAATTTCTTTTTCCTCAAAGTGGCTGGCTTGAACTTCTAGCAAACTGGGGTTATCTGGACGATTTAGGTAGAGCAGGGTGGCACTGGCCTCCAAATGCTGATTTACTTGCTGCACTACCTTTCTAAGCATAGACTCTGCTTGGGCAGTACTCAGTACCGCCATGTTTAACTGGTTGAGTGCAGCTGTTTCCTGCTGGCTGAGTTGTGCTTCTTGGGTCTTGCGCCTAGCGCGAGCAGCAATCTGACTGGTTATGATAGCGGCTATTAAAAAGCCAAGTACCGCTACCACCCCAGCCCCGGAGTCTATAAAAAAGGTGTAGTAGGGTGGAATAAAGAAGTAATTGAGGCACAAAAATCCTAGAATTGATACCGCCAGACCGGGCCACAGACCATATTGGCTGGCAATGAGCAACACAATGACGATAAAAACCAATGCTACATTATATAGGTATTGTTCAAATTGGAATACTTTAAGAAGAAGGGTCGTTAATGCTAAGCCCAATGTACCCAGCAATAGCCCGGTAAAATCTTTTTTAGTCTGCCCTGTCTGCTTTCTGGTTGGTTTCATAAGCTCATTTGATTTATCAAACATTCCATGATATAAGTTGTTAGTTATATTTTCTGTTGTCGAGCCGCCGCAGGGGAGGAACTCTTAATCAGTGGGTTCTGAGTTCGAGTCTCAGCCGGTTCATTTTTACCTCCTGTCTTTAATAGGAGCTAGGGTTTGAGCAGGCCATCTAAGGCCGCCGCAGGTGTGGCTAAGTCCAAACGCGATCTGAAGTTTGCTACGTTAAATTTCAAGCGACTTAATTTTTTGACCGTCAAGTGGACATGGATCGGTGGGCTTCGCTTACTCCTTTGGGTAATCTTATTACTGGTACTAATGCCACGCTTGTTAGATTTTTTCACCCACTCCTTTGAAGTATTAAGCTGGCGTTGGCAGGTGGATTATGACGAGGGTTTAAATCTAAGTGCCTCGTGGCATCTCAGCCAAGGTCATAATATTTACTCCAATAGTATACCAGAACGGTTTATTGCTGCCCCTTACCCTCCGCTCTATTTTATCCTTAATGCTCTTTTGATCAAACTTTTCGGGGTAAGCTTGTTGGGTGGTAGGCTACTTACTTTTGGAGCCTCGCTACTAATTGGCCTGCTGATTGGCTTTAACGTTCGGCTTCTCTCGCAACGCAGTGGCATTAACCAGTTTGATGCCGCTGCCGCCGGACTATTCGCCGGATTGTGCTGGTTTTGTCTACCGCCGCCTTATATCTGGAGTACCTTTTATAAACAGGATATGGTGGCAATTGCCATTGCTTTGGCTGGGCTAACCCTAGTCTACTACTGGCAGGACCGGCGAATACTCTACTGGGTAGCACCTCTGCTGGCATTAGGCTTTTTTGCCAAACAGAATGAGTTGAGTGCCATCGGAGTGGCTGGCTTATATGTAGTTTGGCGTGAAGTACTCAAGGGCGAAGGAGACCGCCTGCACCCTGATTGGCGACGCGCCCTCTTTTTCGGACTAGCCTTAGTAGGCTTGATCCTTATTCCCTTTGGCTTATTGAACCTCCTTACTAAAAACGGTTATTATAATCATATCATCGGCTACCAATTGGTTCCTTGGAATTTTGACGATTTGGCTCGGCGCATTGGGCGATTAGTAGAGGATCACCCAGTATTACTGGTACTGCCACTACTCTACCTGCTAGTAGCCCTGATTGGTCTAGTACGCAAGGGGTTAGAGGCGAAAACTTGGGTTGGACGTTTGCTGACACTCCGACCAAGCCTGCATTTCCTCTATCTGCTGGCGGCTACCGCCAGCCTCTTTACGGTGGGGGCTTACCAGGGTAACTATAACCTGACGTTGGATCTCTTCCCCCCGGTCTTGATCTTAGCCGGAGCCGCCCTTTCGTGGGTGCTACATACCGCCCTTAAAACCTTGCCAAGTAGACCACTACGACTTTATGCTGTCGGTAGGTGGTTAATGCTAGGATTAGTAGTAAGTGGTGTTGTGTGGCAAGCCTTTAATTTTGCTTTACCTGCCACCTATTTCTCGTTCGGCAGTCTGCCCGGAACGGAGCGGGGTAATTTGATGGAACGACTGGCAAGCGATGTGCGGCAGGCACCCGGTGATTTTTTGACCGAAGATCTTTACTTGCCTCTGAGCCAAGGCCGGGCTGTACCCTATGATAACCTTTACCATATGCGGTTACAATCCGAAGAAGGAAAATGGGACGACCGCCTCTTCTTGCAGGATTTACGCGACCGCCGATTTGGTCTGGTTTTGTTGGAACACAATGCCCGACGCTGGAGTAAATGGGGCTGGCAAACCCTCAACGAAAATTATGAACTGGTCTTCCCCGACGGCATTGATTTGTGGCGACCACGCTCAAGACCCTTGGCTCCCCAACATAAACTTGAGCAGTGTAGTTTGGTAAAAGGCCAAGATCGCCTGCTATTGGAAGGATTCAGCCTAGATTCGGTAACAAAACCGCTTCATCCTGGAAATGGTCTTACCCTAACAACTTACTGGAAAGCGGTTGAGTCTGTGCAGAATAATTACACCTTCTTTATACATTTAATAGATAACAGTGGTACACTAATGGTACAGCGCGATGCGGAACCAGACTGGATTGATTTAAATGTGAAGGCTGGCGAAGTACCACCGATTATCCCGGCCCCAACTTCAACTTGGAAGCCGAGTTCATCTTCGCTGGCGGTTGACCAATCTTTGCCGTTGCCGTCCACTCTGAGGCCCGGCACTTATACCTTAATACTTGGTGGCTATCGTTTCGGCGTAAATGGTCTTGAAAATATGCAACCGGAATGTGCCACTGCCAACGGTTCCGCTATTCAACTAGGTCAAATAAAAGTAGAGTAATAACTAGGAGAAAGGATTTTGAAGAAGCCAAAAATAATAGTGACCTTACCCGCTTATCGAGCCGAACGAACTTTAGCTAAAACGCTTTACGATATTCCAGCAGGTTTTGCCGATGAGGTTATTTTGGTAGATGATGCCAGCCCGGATAAGACCGTGCAAGTAGCACGTGAACTAGGGCTACGAGTCGAAGTACACCAAGCCAACCGGGGTTACGGTGGTAATCAGAAGACTTGTTACGACTTGGCCTTGGCGGAAGGGGCGGATATTGTGGTGTTGCTGCACCCCGATTATCAGTATGATCCAAAAGTTCTGCCTGACTTGGTGCAGCCTTTATTGGAGGGCCGTGCGGATTTCACCTTTGGCTCCCGCTTCCGCCGTCAGGATGGCGGTGACCCCTTGGGAGGAGGTATGCCACTCTACCGCTATCTTGGTAATCTGGTCACTACTAAAGTCGAGAACGCTATACTAGGCACTAACTTCACCGAATTGCATAGTGGCCTCAAAGCTTACAACCGCAAGTTTCTGACCGAAATTGGCTACCAACGCTATAACGACAAATTTGTCTTTGATAGCCAAATGGTGATTGAAGCGGTCTTGCTCGGCTACCGACTAGAAGAGGTGGCTATCCCAACTCGTTACACCCAAGAGTCAAGTTCGGTCAGTATTAAAAATTCGCTGGTCTATGTAGGACGTACCTTTGAGACCGTTTTTTCCTACAAACTAAAGGCCAAGCGACTGCGCGAGGAACATCGCCTACGCCTAGCCCACCTGCAGCAAGAGTTTACCAAATTGTCGGAGAGCGGTGAGCAAATTACCGTAAGAGCGGGGTTAACGTCCGATTTTAAATAAGAGCCTTTATTTTCTAGGATAAGGAGAGAGTTTATCTGGAAACCTTTAGCGACGCAAACGCATCCAAGCGAAAATCCCCCCCAACACATAAAAGAGCAGAAGGCTAAGACCGGCCCCGGAGCCACCGCTACTGAAGAGCCCGGTAAAAACAGTCCAAGTAGCACTGACAAGCTCTCCCAAGTCAGGGAAACCCTTGCCGCGCTCCGCCAGTGCGCGTACCAGTAGAGTGGCGATTGCTGTTAGGTAGCCTAAAATTACCCCACCCACCGCAATCAGTTGTAGCAACCGACTGCGGCGGTCTCCAGTGGCACGTGCAACGGCCTCGCCTACGAGGATGCCCAGCAAGATTTCGGGTATCAGATGGATGGAGTTAATGATCGCTCCCGTGGTACCCCGAAAAGCCGCTCGGTTTGCATCAAATAAGAAGCCCCACAACCCACCAACCACTAAGGCCGTACTAAGTGCTGCCAAGACCGCCAAAGCGTAATGCTGTGGCTGAATCGCATAATGCAAGTTAGGACGTTGCCCGTAACTACGAAAGCCCCTCTCGCTTGGGCCAGCCTTTCTCACCGAAGTAGAGTGGGGATTTACACTCGTGGGGGGGTTGAAGTTTTGGCTGCAAGTGGGACAACGTAGCCCAATGGAGGTATAGGCCATACAACGTGGACAGATCGGATTATCGCAGCGTCCACACCGCAACCCGGTCTCAATTTTAGGATGGCGCAAGCAATAGGTAATAGTAGTAGAAGGTTCACCTGTTAATGGATTTATCTCAATCAAGTGTGATTGGTTACGGTCGGTTTGTAGTGAGGTCTTCTGAGGTTGGGGTTCGGCAGGAATAACCACCTGTTCCGGTTCCATTGTCCAGTTAGCCCCAATAGCAGAGTTGGTTCCATAATAGCGAGCATTGAGTTGGGCCATACATTCAGTACAGCGTACCCCTTCGCCAGTTAGGATCATACAACGGGTACAGATACGTTTGCCACACTTACCACACATCAGCCCGGCATCTTCTTCAGGGTGTTGGCTACATTTTATTAATTTCTCGGTTGCCAAATCTAACTACTCCTCGGCGACTTATCGGGCCGCTCGAAATTTTTGGTATAAGAAATTCTTTAGGTTAATGGTACTTTGACAAGCCACCGCCCAGACAAAACCCAGTAGAGCTACTTGTCGTCGCCAGCGCCAAGGTTCTTTGTACAAGCGGTAAGCCCATTCTAGTCCCAGCCTTCTGAGTAACGGAGGGGCCAACGAAATTCGTCCACTTACGTAATCCAGCACTCCGCCAACACCTATCGCGACGGTTGCCCCACTCTCTTCTATATTACGTAATGCCCAGCGATCTTGTTTCACCATTCCGTAGGCCACTAGCACCAAGTCGGGCTGTGCCGCTCGAATCCGGGCCAAACTCTCGGCATCACCTTCTGGCCCGGCCTTGCCATCGAAAACCCCCACAATCGAAATACCAGGATAGAGTTGGGTAAAACGAAGAGCAGCTTCCTCGGCAATACCCGGCCCCGCTCCCAACAGAAAAAAGCGTACACCAGTCTGGGCTGAACGTTGCGCGAGGGCATGGGAGAGGGCCACTCCTGTTACGCGGCCCCTGAAAGGATGCCGTAAAATCCGCCCCGCCAAAATTAACCCTATCCCATCGGGAGTGGTCATATCGGCACTATTTACAATCCGCTGCAATTCAGGGTCTCGGCGAGCCGCCATCACATACTCGGGGTTGAGAGTCACTACTCGGCGAGCCGGTGTTGTAGGAGTTTCGCGTCGCTGTTTGATCCATTCTTCGATCCGGGCCACCGCTTCGTCCAGCGTCAGTTCATCCACCAACAACCCAAGAATATCAATCCGGCGACGTTCTAAAGCTTGTGGCTTTAATTGTCTCATTTTGCTTTCCTTATCTTTATCTTTAAGGCTTGAACTGACTTTGCTATCACTCTTCTTTTTTTTGACCAATTATACTATACTTTAGGCGTGGGCTTCCCAAGGAGGGGTAAGTTATCCTGTATCATCTCAATAAGTAGGGGTTGTAGGCTGGCCTATTGAATAAACCCGCCGCAGGTTGGGCGTATTCAATACGCCCCTACCACGAAATTTTGAGATGATACGTTATCCTAAAACAGAGCGGTTGCACGTGAATCTAAATAGTTAGAAAGTTTGGGATTATGGCTAATCAAGAAGATCGGTTGACTGTGATGGCGGTTCACGCTCACCCGGATGATGAGGTTTTTTCCACTGGCGCAACGCTGGCAAAGTATAGCGCCAAGGGCTATCGCACCGTACTGGTGACTTGTACCGATGGAGCCGCCGGAGAGGTCTTTGACCCGACGTTGGGTGAAGAAGAGAAGCAGCAAACTTTTGCTCAAATTAAGGAAGTTCGCGTTCGCGAACTGGCGGAATCCGTTCGGTTGCTGGGAATTACGCACCAACATTACTTGGGCTACCGCGATAGTGGCATGATTGGTACACCCGACAACCATAACCCGGAATCCTTTCATCGGGCGGTTTTCCACGAGGCGGTGGGTCGGTTGGTAACGCTGATCCGGCTTTATCGGCCCCAAGTTTTGCTAACCTATGATGAGTTTGGCGGCTATGGTCATCCCGATCATTTGCAGGCTCAGCGCATTACTACGATTGCCTTTGGTGTAGCCAATGATGGTCGTCTCTATCGTGGTGGCGAAAGCGACTTTACCTCCGAGTATGAACCTTGGCAACCCGCTAAGCTCTATTATGCCGGGCGACCACGCAGTATGATGCACCGCATGGTACAGGATATGCGTAAGTTAGGCATAAAGGGTTGGTGGGATGATCCTGAGTATGAGTCTATTCCACGTGGTACTCCCGATGAGCAGATCACTACCCGTATTGATGGGCGCGACTTGATCGAACTTAAACAGGCCGCTTTCAGGGCGCACCGTACTCAGCTTGCCCCGGATAGTTTTGTCTTCATTATGCCGCCAGAAAAAACCCGTGAATACTTAGGCTATGAATACTTTGGCCTAGCCCAACATCGGGTGCCACTCTTCAAAGGCTTAGGTGGTGAGGGCTATGAAGAAGATCTATTTGAAGGGATACAAGCTGACTTGATTGAGTAAAGCTGCAACTTCAAGTTATTTTGAAGCGTTACTTTTACTTGAAAGTAAAAAAGTGGCTTATCATTTCAATAATTCGGGGTAGGGACGTATTGCATACGTCCGGTTTATGCAATAGGCCAGCCTATAACCCCTACCGATTGAGAAGATATAAAATGGCTTATATATCAGAGGGAAGATTCAAGATATTAATTATGTTACAACAATTAACAGGTGGCAGGGTACGCCTCCAGCTAGGGTTCCTGATCTTGTCCGCCTTATTTATCAATTTGTTGGAATTTGTGCCGATAGCAGGTGCTGCCGATAGCGATTTTGCTAGTCCGCTTTTCTCGTCAGTGTGGCAAAAAACCGATTTGCCTATCGCCAGTCAGAAGGTTAGCCGCAGTTGGTATTGGGGTCCACAGCCGCTTGGCACAGGCGGCTTTTATGAGGAATACGCCGACTCACCGGAGGGTAAACGCCTCGTACAATACTTTGACAAAACCCGTATGGAGCTTAACGACTCCACCAAAGCGAGTGTTACCAATGGTCTGTTAGTGGTGGAGATGGTTACAGGCAAACTTCAAAAAGGTGATAGTGAGTTTGTGGAGGTGGGCAAAGCTCCTATCCCTATCGCAGGTGATTTCGATAATCCTTGGCCGACCTACGCCAGTTTGGATAAAGCCTATAACCAAACACTTAACCTACAACCGGGCGATCAAGTGGATTCTACTTGGTATCCGGCGGGAGTAGGCAAGCAGGATGCGAAATACCTGACAGATGCCACTAAAGTTGCCAGTCTTCAGAATGGGTATGGGATTCCAACGGCTTTCTGGGATTTCTTGAACCGTAAGGGAATGGTCTATAATGGTAGTCGCTACGTGGATGATACCATCAGCAATTGGCTCTTTAGCACGGGCTATCCGATTACAGAAGCCTACTGGGTTCAGGTTAAGGTGGCTGGAGTAACTAAAGAGGTAATGTTTCAAGCCTTTGAGCGCCGTGTCCTAACTTATACCCCTGACAATGACCCGACCTATCAGGTTGAAATGGGCAACGTTGGGCTACACTACGTCTCTTGGCGTTACAAGAGCAAACTGCCGCAAGGCGGTGTGACGGTTCCTGCTCCTGCTGGGGCTCCGGCGAGTACTAGTCCTGCCGCACAGCCTTTCTTAAATGCAACGGCGGAATGGTATCAAGTCGATTCCGACGGGCTAAACGTCCGCACTGCTCCGAACCGACAGGCTCTTCGCCCGGAGGCTACCCCAACTTTGCCTTATCTTCAGGCTCTCTATAACGGCGACCATGTGCAGGCCATTGCTAAGGTAAGGGGCGAAGAAATTGAAAAGGGTAACAATATTTGGATTCAATTTTATAAAGACCCTGACCTCTTTGTCTATAGTGGCTACGTCCACAAAATTATACCCGGTGCGTTCCCCACTCCGCCCAAAACCTTCAAAGGTCTCTGGGTGGCAGTCTCGATTCAGAAGCAGATGATGGCGGTTTACGAGAACAAAACCCTTTTGTACAAAACGCTAATTGCCAGTGGTGTGCCAAGTGATGACCCTACCAAAGATCATAGCACTCCAAAGGGAACCTTTGCCATAAACGGTACTTATCGCCCAATCAGCCAAACGATGGAAGGTGGCAACGCAGATAAGGCTATTGGTGGGGGTGAGCATTATAAGCTGGAAAATATTCGCAACGTAAACTATTTCTTTGAGGATTATTCGATTCATGGGACTTACTGGCATGCTAAATTTGGCCTCCGCCCAATGAGCCATGGTTGTGTTAACTCTACGGTTTACGATGCTGGGCTGGTTTATGGCATGAAAGCCAACACGACGGTGTTTGTGTTTTAGACCTAGTGCAAAGTTTCTCAACTTTTTGCTACACAGAAAGCCTTGACAGAAAGAGAAATATCACCTATATTCTGTGGTGAAGCTAGAGTAATCTAACTTCACCACAGAAAAAGCCTATTTTTCTTAACATTCGTATTAGCCTTAAAGGAGACCTGAAGGTTTGGCCCGAAGTCGAAAAAAATCCACTGCTCTTTCGCTCAAGGTGGTTGGTGCAGATGATGTGACCGGGGGGCGCATTGTAATGGGGCGAGGGGTCTTTTTTCTCTTGGCTCTACTCTTTGTAGCGGCAGTTTTTCTGGCTAGTGTGACAGTTTATAATTTCTTTGAAATCCAAACTGGCCGCAGTACAGGCAATGACCTTGCTATTCGGAGTAGTTCGGGGGTGCGTGAGCAGCAATTAACCAAAATTATCGAGCTTAACCAAGAAAAGATGAGCCAACTTCAAGATGAAAATAACCGCCGCAAACAGGATGTAGCCGACCTAGAAGCGCGGGTACTAGAGTTAAGTAAAAGTATTGAAGCTTTAAAACAATTGGCCCGTGAAGTAGAGTCTAAAGTACCCGGTGTTCCTACGCCTGGCCCGATACCTACAATTACACCACGTGGCTAGATTAGGCAAAATGCCTCAGAAGTGTTATAATCACCCTAACTAATTCTTATTTGGAAAAGAGAAATAATTTCATGGCAAGAATGTTTGGCGGCAACTCTAATAAAAATGGTGGGGGCGAACTGATGATCCCGGAAGGGAGTAATCTTAGCCCTGATGAGAAGATTGAAACGACGATAGGCAGTACCGCTAGTCTACAAGGTGTCCTTAAAGCTGAAGGTACTATCCGCATAGATGGTGCTTTTGAAGGCGAGATCGAGACCGCCGCAAACGTGATAATCGGGCGCACTGGCAAAGTGCTGGCTAATATTCACGCCCGAAATGTGTTAGTAGCCGGGCGGGTTAAAGGCAATATCAATGCCCTAGAACGGCTAGAGATTTTGAAGGATGGCGGGGTCAAAGGCGATATTGATGCTGGCACACTCTACCTAGAGGAAGGGGCTATCTTCCATGGGCAGAGTCGGATGCGCTCAGATGAAACCGATGATCGCTTCCTCCTCGAAGGACCCAAAGAATCTATTCACTAAACCTAAAAGAACTCGTCCCGCCCTGTTTAATGGGGCGGGTTTCTTCTCTATTTAAACCGTATCAGCTATTAGGACTTTCCCAATTACCCGAAGATTTACTTGCATAAACTAACGGCGAACCCTTCCGGTTTTGTTTGGCTCTTTCTCTCTTTGATTTTGAACCCGTATACCCTGATTTTTACCCTTTGGCAATGAACCACTGCTATAGGGAACGCCTTCTATATTCATTGGGTTAATTTGTGCTAAAATATTCGCGGTAGGGAGAGTAAGGTCTTCCAATTTTGAGGTTGTCTCCAGAATTGGCAGGCCAGAAGTTAACTTAGAAAAGGGTGACCGATTGGAGAAGGATGAGGATTTTAGCCAGTAACAGTACCTTTCAATATCAGCTTAATTTACCAGGCTACTCCTTTCAAGGTCCGTTGGACTTGTTGCTGCAAATGATCGAGCGACGGGAGTTACCCATTACCGAAATTTCACTGGCCCGGATTGCCGATGAATATGTGGTCTATATCGAACAATTGGAAGAAGTACACCCGGCGGAACTCGCCGACTTTTTAGTAGTAGCGGCTCGTTTGTTGCTTATAAAATCCTATGCCCTGTTACCTACGCCTCCCGTTGCTATTACTGAAGCCGAGGAAGAACAGGATACGGCAGAGCAATTGCTGTCCCAACTTCGTGAATATAAGCGCATTAAAGAAGCAGCCGAAATTTTGCGATTGCGCCAAGAAGCCAACCTACATGCTCATACTACCCGCCGGAATGGGCTTAGTGATGTAAATTTGCGGCAAGTGACCGCCGAACTGGAGCGCATCCGTGCTACGGCAGGCTCTGGCTTGCAGGGCTTAAAACTGACCGATATGTTGGCTTTAGTGCGGCGGCGGTTGGCGGCGCAAGCAGCCCAACGCTTAAAATTGCCCATTACGGCTACCTCCCAACATTTGAAAGAGTTGGTTCGTTCGGTCAAAATCGAAGATAAAATTGCCCTGATCGAAGAACGCTTAAAGATAGAGGTTTCCGGTCAAATTGAATTTACCTCCCTCTTTGACCTTGAGGAGGCGGAACCCCCCTCCTCCCTAGAGGTAATCGTTACCTTTATGGGCGTGTTGGAATTGCTGCGGCGCAAGCAAGTGCAGGTTGAACAAGCCGAACTTTTTGGCGAAATTTTAATCCAAAGCCTCCAAACAAATCAGCCAGAGGAAGTCCTATTCAAAGAAAGGTAGTTGTTAGAGTTGTTAGAACTGGAGCAAGATCAAGCAGAGGTTCAAAAGCATTTTGATTTCCTCCGCGAAATGCTGGAGATTTATAGCCCTAGCCATAGTGAAAGGGCAGTGGCAGAATACCTAGTGGCCCGGATGCGCGAGTTCGGTTTTCGGCAAGCCTACGTAGATGAAGTTGGTAACGCCGTCGGGGAGATCGGGGCTACCGTAGCGGAGGCTAAAAAGACCATTGTGCTACTCGGTCATATTGATACGGTCGAAGGTTTTATTCCAGTACAAACCATGGAGGATGGCGATACCATTTATGGGCGGGGTGCGGTTGATGCTAAAGGGCCATTCGGCGCATTTGTGCTGGGAGCCGCAGCGTTACTCGCTACACCAGAGGTGCTGAGCGAAAAGCGGGTGATCGTAGTGGGGGCGGTGGAGGAAGAAGCGGCTTCCAGTAAGGGCGCTCGTTATGCTCAGCAGCAGTACCAGCCTGATTTTTGCGTGATTGGGGAGCCGAGTAGCTGGAACCACGTTACCTTGGGCTACAAAGGTCGCCTCTTGATTGACTATACCCTCACCTTTGACAGCAAGCACACTGCGGCAGAAGGGCCATCGGTTTGCGAAGAAGCGGTAGAGTTTTGGAATAGCGTCAAGGATTATGCGGCTCGTTTTAATGAAGGCAAGAGACTTTTTGAAAGTTTACAGCCCTCTCTGCGCCATTTTAATAGTACGGCGGATGGCTTTCAGGAGAATGCCCGTTTTCGGATTGGGCTACGTTTGCCGCTGAACTTCCCACTTGCCGACTTCAAAACTTTGTTGGAAGAGTGGCGCGGGGCGGCTACCCTAGAACTTTCGGGCGAAGAGGTTGCAGTACGTAGCGAGAAGAATACGCCCTTAGTGCGAGCTTTCCTAAGTGCTATTCGGGCCGAAGGCGGTCAGCCCGGCTTTAAGGTCAAGACCGGCACTAGTGATATGAATGTGCTTGGCCCGGCTTGGGGTTGCCCCATTCTAGCCTATGGCCCTGGCGATAGTAGCCTCGACCATACGCCCCACGAACACGCCAGCCTAGCTGAGTTTGAGCGTGGTGTTAGGGTAATTAGCCGGGTTTTAGCCGGGCTGTAATAAGTACTGGTCTATATATTAAGCATGTTAAACCAGATTCGGTTATAATGTTAGGACAGGGGCAATTCTAAAAATTGCCCTAGATAATCAGCCATTACAAAGAAAACCGCTTTTTGACTGATTACTAACCGCTAATAGCTAACTAAATTAAGAGGTTTATAGCAGGTTTTCAGTTTTTAATGGTCTAGGGTAAAGGTTAGGGCTCCTCGTAGACGATTGGCAACTGAAGGCTAAAGAAACAAGAAGATGCGAATTAGAGTTAAGGTTCCGGCAAGTTCGGCCAATTTGGGTTGTGGGTTTGATGCCTTCGGGATGGCCCTCGCTCTTTATACCGATTTTATCTTTGATGCCAATCATCCTGATGCGGCCAATTTTCCCTTAGAGGTTCAGGGTGAAGGGGCGGACCAACTTAGGGACGAGAAGTGTAGCTTGGTCTACAACGCCATTAAGGTCTATCAGCGTTTTACCGGATACAAAGTACCCCCCTTCGGTCTAACTATTGAGAACCGGATTCCCTTGGGGCGGGGTTTGGGTAGCAGTGCCGCAGCCATTGTTGGGGGCTTAATTGGAGCCGATGCGATGTGCCGGAGATCTTACGGTGGGGCTAATTTTCCGGCGCGGGATCAACTGGTACGTTTGGCTACTGAAATCGAGGGCCATCCCGATAATGTGGCGGCTACTTTGTTGGGTGGTTTAACCTTGGCGGTTTCGGCTCCTTCGCCTGCTCCGCCTTACTTTGCGTCCTGTGGCCCCCTCTCCGATAACGATGACCCAGAGATAGATAATATCAAAAATCTGGACGGTGGCCCAGCTTGGCGTAACCCGGTCGTAGTGTCGTTGCCTACTCCAGCTAGTCTGACGACGGTGGTCTTTATTCCCAACTTTGAGATGAGTACTAAAGAGGCTAGGGCGGTTTTGCCCTCCACCCTAAGTCTGCAAGATGCGGCCCATAATTCCAGTCGTACCGCCCTTTTTGTAGCAGCCTTTACGGCTCCCGGTGGCAAGCTCGAATGGTTGGCCGAGGCGATGAATGACCGCTTGCACCAGCCCTATCGCAGCCAAATCTTTCCGCAGTTGCCCGCTTTGATTGATGCCGCTCAACGGGCCGGGGCTTATGGTGCCGCGCTTAGCGGAGCCGGTTCCACTGTACTAGCTTTTTCCTCTCGTGAGCGGGCGGCTTCGGTGCGCGATGCCTTTGTACGGGTAGCCACTGAAAGTGGCTTACGGGGTCGTACCGATCAACTGGAAATCGCGTTAGGCGGCCCTTCGGTTGGGTACGAAATTTAAGAGCAGGAGCTTTACATAATGCACAAAGCCTGGTTCTGGTGGTTAGCAATAGGGATTTGGGCCGTGCTGCTTTTCCTAATCAAGCGGAGCTTTGAATTTGGTGGCAACCCCATCTTCTTCTTCTTGATAATGTTGTTTCTCTTTTTCCTAATTCTCTTCTTCCTGCGAGTGGCTATCTTACGTCTACGCCTCTGGTGGTTGGTTCTCAAACGGCGGTTCGCGCTTTTCCGCCGTTCGCGTTAACTTGAAGCACCGTACTAGTCTTCAATATTGGGGCCGTTTCTGCCCCCCACCACTGGCCCTAGCCCTACTAGTCTTTGGGCTAAGCTGGCTATTAGGACTGGTGCGGGAGCCGTTGCAGATCACCTTGGGCGAAGACAACCGCCTCGACCAACTCTACCTGACCACCGGATTCCACCAACCGGAGAGCCGTGTCACCACCGAGGCCAATGGTAGCACTGTAACCTATCGCTGGGCCAAGCTCACCTCCTATATCAACCTACCTTGGCCTACTGAGGCCGTACCGCTCAAGGCTACTTTGCATCTTACTGCTCCTCGACCTAATCGCTCCCCTGACCGGGGCGGTACTACCCTCAATGTTACCGGACTGCTAGAATGGGAGCGGCTTGATCTAGGCCAATTCGATTTGACGGGACTATATGAGGGAAGTGACTACACTTTCAAGATTCCGTTACACTTGCGCCCTAACCTAGCTCTACTGGTCTTGAAATTTGAGGCCAGTGACCTTTACCCCTTTTCGGTTAGCCGCGACTCCCGCGACCTCGCGGTTATCTTTTTTAGCCTAACCCTAGAACCGGATTACGCCGAATTTGGCTGGCGGGGTTGGCTGGCAACTTTTGCTCGTCCGGGCTTGCTGGCGACGATAACCTTTTGTATTTGGGGTCTGGCTAGTTTGATACTGCAAAATTGGCGCGAGGCATTGCTTCTCGAAGCGGGGGCAGGGCTGACCCTTTTGTTAAGTATGGTACTCTGGCCTTTAGCGGCGGAGCCACTCTATGCGGCTTGGGCTTTTATTTTACCCCTAGGTTGGCTCTTGATGGCCTTGGCGATTCTCTTCAGTCGTCGGGCGATTCACCTGCCCACACCCTTCGTCTATGTCGCCACGCTCTTCCCGATTATGCCTCTCGCTCAATTTGCCTTTGGTCGGCTCGATCTTTATAGCTTGAATCCCTCCTCGGTAATTATCGGGCTTTATTTGTGTGCCTTGCTCTTTAGTGCCGCGATTTACATTGCAGGCAATTCGGCTGCTACTTTTGAGCAAGCGTTTGTGCGAACTACTTTAGTAGCCTCTTTTGTCTCTTTTGCCTACGCCCACTTTAGTCTCTGGCAAGTTCGGGATAGTGGCTTCAAAGCTTACTATCAGGTCTCGCTTTTTAATCTGACCCTGACCGAACCAGTGTCGCGGATTTTTAATGAGGGGCTGTTGGCACTTTGCTTAGTGTTACTAATGAAGGTTTTTGGAGGTATGCGACAAGGTAAGCATTATACCCCGGCGGTACTCTTCCTCGCCCTTAATTTTGGACAAATTACCGAAACTATCAGCTTTGGGCAATACAATTTAGTTGTGTTACTAGGGTTAATATTAATGGTGCGGTGGAAGGAGTCGGGTCGAGTTACCAAGGCAGGAATCGCTCTAGCTTTACCCTTTGTTCTAAAATCTTACTTTGCTCTGTTGCTCCTATTTCTGCTAGAAAAAGGTCGCCGCGCCGCTACAATTGGTGGTTTCGTCTTTGGTAGCTTATTTCTGCTGGCACTTTCGGTGATAGTGAATGGTGAAAAGGCTTTGCCTGACTACTTTTCAAGTTTAACGGCGGAATTCAAGCAGCCCTCACTGGATATTTTGAATCAATCTTGGTGGAGTTTTCTAGGTCGTCTTTCGTTGGCTGAAGTGGGCAAGGACTACAATGGTAGACTGGCAACTTGGATTATGCCGTTGGGCTATGTCGGGATGGTGGTGGCTATCGTCCTAACCGTCTATCTAATTTGGCGTAATCGTTGCCAAACCGAAAAACTGGAGCGAGTCCGTTATTTGAAATTGGCGGCACTTATTTTATTAAGCTTACTTATCCCAAATACCGTCTGGATATACGCCACTCTTCCTGCTCTGTTGGCTATACTAGCGGTACTGCTCGCGCTTGACCCACCACCTACTTCACGTGGGCAACTCTTCTTATTTGCCTTGACCTATGCCATCCTTGCCTATGGTGGTCGCTATAATTTCTTTGGCGATGAGGCATTTGGACTGGCTCGTTTGGGTAGTAGCTACCGCTTTTTTGCCGCGTTAGTTCTCTGGATACTTTGCCTCAGAAGCTTAGGAGCGGCAAGACTAAATTTAACAGAAGAGAGCCCGCAAGCAGAAATAACCGTAATCCCCGGTAATGCACCCTGAAACCCCTTGTAGGAAGCTGCTCAGTCAGGTGATGTCAGAGAAACCTTTGGTAGTACGAACTACAGACGACACCAATTGTATTTGTTAAATTTAGGTAGACTGCCAATTAGTGAGTGGCGTGGTCTACTGTTGTGCCAAATCTAAGACTGAAAAAAACTTAACAGCTTTTTTGTAAGCCTACACTGTTTAGATATGGGGTTGTGTCCACAGTTTTCATCTTACCTTTTTCTGGAGGAAAAGTATGGTCGTACAAGATACCGGGCCGGAATTAGATGCGCGTAAAGCAGGTCTGCGTGAATACTTTGGTGTACATGGTGTTGAACGCTGGCGTACCATTTATGGCAATGGGCCGGTCTCTTACATTCGTCGCACGGTACGGGAAGGTCATGCGGCAATGATGACCCAAGCAATCCAGTGGGCTGAAGAAAAGACGCAGGGACAGCAATTACGGGTGCTGGATGCTGGGTGTGGGCCAGCCGTAGTCTCAATGGCTCTGGTAAAAGCGGGTCATACCGTCTTTGGTTGTGACCTCTCCGATCAAATGGTTCAACTGGCTCAGGAACAAGCTGCCGCGTTGCCTGCCGAAATGCAGTCGCGTGTCCAATTTGTAGCGTCTGATCTTGAAAGCGTGGGCGACAAACTTAAAGGGCAAACCTTTGACCTAGTGGTCTGTCTGGATGTCTTAATTTACTATCCAGAGGCTCAGCTTGCTAATATGATCGCACACTTAGCCTCCTTGCAAGATCCAAAAACTAAACGGCGGATCATCTTTACCTACGCTCCAGCCAGTGTACCACTGAAAATAATGCACCGCCTTGGTCGCATCTTCCCGCACAAACAAAGGGCCACCAGCCTAGAAATTATTGGCCCCAACGCAGTAATTCGCGCCTTAGCTCAGGCTAACTTCCGTTTACACCGCCAACAACATTTCAGCAAAGGTTTCTATCACGTGGTCTTAGCAGAAGCGGTTAGCTACTAGTAGGGAATGGCTCCGTCCTATTGATCTCTCAAGAGGTTTACTTGGACGGTAGTACCTTGTCCGGGCGTACTGGTAAGCTCAATCCCTCCTTGGTGCTGTTCAACAATCCAATGGGCAATCGAGAGACCTAACCCTGTACCACCAGAGTCACGCTGACGGGCGGGGTCGGCCCGGTAGAAGCGCTCGAAAACATGGGGTAGGTCTTCCGCCGCGATACCGATGCCATTATCGCATACCGTAAGTTCGGCCTCGCCTTCGATCTCTTTTGAAATTTGGAGACTAACACTAATCTTTCCCCCATCAGGAGTATATTTTAGGGCATTATCCAGCAAAATCAGTATCAATCTTTGTACCTTATGCCGTTTTAATTGCCGTCTTTGCCGCCATTAACCTCTGGCTCTTTACTCTTCCAATGACCATACGGATGTAATTCATAATGTTACGTAATCAAGGGGTAAGCGTTGTAGAAAATGGCTCTGCCCCTTGATTTCTGGATTTATTTTAAGTTGGCACAAAATAATCACAATTCGTCTAAGCCGCCTTCTTCCGACGGTTTCAATCACCCCCCAAAATCCCAAAGAGCATAGTTTGCGTCAAATCACTGGTAAAACCCCCTATGGTCAAGCAGGTCATAAAGGGGTGTCAGGAATATACGGACAAAAATGGGTCACAATAATTAAGCCTACCTTA
>JACAUC010000502.1 GCA_013390945.1 Candidatus Chloroheliaceae bacterium | reverse complement strand
CCATCAGCTTAGCGACCTCAGCGACGTACACCCCGCCAAGCGGGCTGACCTCCACCACGAGTTATCGTCGTTATGCCAATGACGGGACGTGTAATACGACACCTACTGTATCCACGGGAACCTGGACGGTGACGGTCGAGCCGGCCTTAAGTTATGGCACGGTCACGGGCGGATCAACGACCATTTGTTACAATACGGCTCCAACGGGGATCAGCACAAGCGGGGCCACGGGATCGGGTTCGTTCAGTTACCAGTGGTATTCTCAGTCAGGGGCAGTGACGCCGACTTCTGGATCGACCACCGGCTGGACCTCGATCAGCGGACAGACAGGCACAAGTTTAACGGCATCAGCCATAACTGCGAACACGACTTATGCGTGCTGGGTCACCCCTGGGGGCAGTCCGAGCTGCGGAAGTGCCAACTGGGCAGGTGCAAGCAATAATGATAAGGTACAGATAACGGTACGGTCACAATTTACATCAGGCACAATATCCTCCACAGGGGAGACGATCTGTTACAGCGGTACGCCATCTGTAATAGGAAGTACCACGGCATCCAGCGGGGGGGATAATACGATCACTTACAGTTGGCGTTCTTCGGCAGATGGTTATACTGCAGCCATCAGCTTAGCGACCTCAGCGACGTACACCCCGCCAAGCGGGCTGACCTCCACGACGAGCTACCGTCGTTATGCCAATGACGGGACGTGTAATACGACACCTACTGTATCCACGGGTACCTGGACGGTGACGGTTCGTCCACAATTTACGACTGGTGCAATTAACACTACTGGTGAGACGATTTGTTATGCTGGTACCCCTTCAGTAATAGGAAGTACCACGGCATCCAGCGGGGGGGATAATACGATCACTTACAGTTGGCGTTCCTCGGCGGATGGTTATACTGCAGCCATCGGCTTAGCGACCTCAGCCACGTATACACCACCGGCCGGTTTAACGACAACCACGAGTTATCGTCGTTATGCCAATGACGGGACCTGTAATACGACACCAACCGTATCCACGGGTACCTGGACGGTGACGGTTCGTCCACAATTTACATCAGGCACAATATCCTCCACCGGGGAGACGATCTGTTACAGCGGTACGCCATCTGTAATAGGAAGTACCACGGCATCCAGCGGGGGGGATAATACGATCACTTACAGTTGGCGTTCTTCGGCAGATGGTTATACTGCAGCCATCAGCTTAGCGACCTCAGCGACGTACACCCCGCCAAGCGGGCTGACCTCCACCACGAGTTATCGTCGTTATGCCAATGACGGGACGTGTAATACGACACCTACTGTATCCACGGGAACCTGGACGGTGACGGTCGAGCCGGCCTTAAGTTATGGCACGGTCACGGGCGGATCAACGACCATTTGTTACAATACGGCTCCAACGGGGATCAGCACAAGCGGGGCCACGGGATCGGGTTCGTTCAGTTACCAGTGGTATTCTCAGTCAGGGGCAGTGACGCCGACTTCTGGATCGACCACCGGCTGGACCTCGATCAGCGGACAGACAGGCACAAGTTTAACGGCATCAGCCATAACTGCGAACACGACTTATGCGTGCTGGGTCACCCCTGGGGGCAGTCCGAGCTGCGGAAGTGCCAACTGGGCAGGTGCAAGCAATAATGATAAGGTACAGATAACGGTACGGTCACAATTTACATCAGGCACAATATCCTCCACAGGGGAGACGATCTGTTACAGCGGTACGCCATCTGTAATAGGAAGTACCACGGCAT
>JACAUC010000501.1 GCA_013390945.1 Candidatus Chloroheliaceae bacterium | reverse complement strand
CTATTGGCTCGACTTTCGGTTCTACCACAGTTAGTGGTTCTGACTCCGCTTTAGTGGCTTGAAGAAGATCCAACCACTCCGACTCTCCTTCTGCTTGGAACTCAGCTATTGGCTCGACTTTCGGTTCTACCACAGTTAGTGGTTCTGACTCCGCTTTAGTAGATTGAAGAAGATCCAACCACTCCGACTCTAAGTTGGGTGCTAGGTTTTGGACTTCAACTAGCGACTCTGGCTCCGATTCTACTGCAATTAGCGGCTCTGCTTCAGGGTCTCGTAGAGCGCTTAGCCAATCCGACTCTACTTTTGGTTTGGGTGCTGTAGCAGTTATTGGCTCTAGCTCTTCGGCTTGAAGAAGGCTTAACCAATCCAACTCTACCGCTGCTTCTATAGCCGAACTTAGCGTCGCAGGTTCCGTCGCGCTCTCACGAAGGGAACCTAACCAATCCATTTCTGCCTCTGGCTCTATGGCCGAACTTAGCGTCGCAGGTTCCGTCGCGCTCTCACGAAGGGAACCTAACCAATCCATTTCTAGTTCAGTGGGCTTAAATTGGCTTACCTGCTCTACCTCTGGTTCAACTGTAGGGCTAACGCCATATAAATCTGGTAGCAATTCTACTTCCGTCGCGGACTCTTGGAAACTAGCGAAATTTACCAACTCCGGCTCAGTGAAAGGGAATATACCTTCTGGCCTCATTTCCGGTTCAGTTGCAAATCTGAATTCCTCTAAATCTGATACTGGCCCTATTTTCGCATCCGACTCTTGGAAGTCAGGTAGATTTATCAACTTAATCTCTGGTTCGGGTTCGGGTTCGGCTAAAAATCCGAAGTCAACGTTATAAAAATCTGGTAGTGGCTTTTCTGATTCAGTCAAAAACCCGAATTTATCCAGAGCCGGTAGGGGCTCTAGGTTAAGTGGATACTCGGTAGCGGCAGGACTAGTTTGTTGGGGCTTGGAGAGTGGCATAAGATGTGCCAAATCAGCCAACAGACGTTCCCAAGGAAAAGCCGGGCCGGGATTACGACTGCGTTCGACACTATCAAAGCGATCATGGCCCAAGAGATGAGCGCGAGTGACGGGAATATTCCAACGTTCCAGCAGGTGTTGATGCAATACCAGAGCGGCTTCATATTGCGCTTCGGTCAGTTCTTCGCCACTATAGCCTTCATACTCAATCGCCAGCGTCACCAGATTAGCGTTGATCTTTTCCTCGTAGACCTCTTGGAGCCAATCAATCGAGGTATCCGGCTGTTGCAAAATGCCGTTGGCCCAAGCGGTATCTTCGTCTCGCACAAATTGCCAGATCCGACCATCTCGCGCCACTCCATAGTGGGCCGAAACGTAATAAGCACCCTCTTCGCCGTTGAAATAGCGCCGAGTCTCTTCCAGCGTTCCTTGCATCATATGTTCGACAATCGCCATCGGCATATAACCATCGCGGCCTCGCCAGAAATTTTTGACAAAGTGCGGCTCGATTACGATCTCATATTCGCGGGTGGTCATACGTTGCTATCCTCCACACAGCTTTAGGCTATTAGCCAGTTCTTAAACCCTAGTTCGATAATCACCAGCCAAAATTACCAGTGTAAGGCTATTTTAGCTTACCTAACGTAATTAATCAAAATAAGAATCTAAAGCACTATAATTACGCTGCCAATTGATCTTACACCAACATTACCTTGCATCCTCTCAAAAATTGGGCATATGGGGCGTATTGCATACGCCCACTCTGCAGGGGGTTTATTCAATAAACCCCTACCA
>JACAUC010000500.1 GCA_013390945.1 Candidatus Chloroheliaceae bacterium | reverse complement strand
ATCACTTTGATAAGGATTTGATACAACTTGATACATTTTGTATCAAGAATCAGGGTAGTTAGTGTAAAAGATAAACGCCTAGATTGCTTCTGGCTGCAGCTACATTCTACCAGCCCCAGGTTAGAATAAAGGCGATCCCCCAAATTTAGCCAGCCAACAATAGTATCGCTTGCGATAACCAAACGTAGCGAAGGATGTAGCTACTCCGCTAGGTTTGGATTTGGTCACATCAGGTATTGACAATCCTTAAAAATAAGGCTAGTCTTATTAAGGGCTTTGGTTGCAGTGATTAATATTTGTCGTTTCAACTAACTTAAACATAGCGGATAGATTTTTGATGCTGAAAGAAGATTACGAACTTACTTCATCGGAAGTGCAAGAGCTTTCGGGTAGAGCGGCACTAGCGGCTTTTTTCGCTCGCTTGGGCTATAACACCAACGCTCGCTTGGTACAAAGCGCGTCGGCCATGGGCTTTTCCGGTTCAGGCGATAATCCTAAAACGGCCATTAGCTATATTGAGCGGTTGGCTAGTCAGGATAATGGTCGCTTTGAGGTTTATCTCTTTGAACTAAAATCGGTGACGGTTGCCACTACTCAAGCACTGGTGCGCCATTTCCGTGACCGACCGGGCGATTATCTGCTGGTGCTAACCGACGATTATCTGAGGCTGGATTTTGTGTTGGTGGAACGCTTGAACTTGAACTTGGAGGCTAACCAGTCACAGAGCGGCGAAGGGACAGGGCCGTTGGGCTTGAACAAACCACAGGTGAGGGTACGTCCTAGAGTGCTGACGGTTAAGCGGAATAATCCCGATTTTGTGGCTTTGAGGGTGCTACGCCGTTTCAGCTATACCGAAAGCGATACCTTTGCCCAATACGATAAGCTCATCAGTGCTTACGATGTGGCCGAATGGAGCAGGCCATTTTTCAATAACCGCGCCCTCTTTTCAGATTATTATCTGGTCGAACGCCTACCGCAAAGTGTTGAATGGAACGATAAGGCCGAAATGACCTCCATGACACGAGCCTACCGGACATTGCGTACCCTTTACGGCGATGTACGCGATGATTTCTCTAACCAGAAAGAGGACGTAGTACGCGCTAAACTACTTGAACCAGTGCTTACCGCGCTAGGCTTTACTTTCCAAGTGGGAAAGAGTGCCGCGAGTGACGAGATTGAACCGGATTATCGGCTATATCCTGCTTCTGCCATTGCCATTGCCATTGCCGCGCCCAATACTAATGCTGTTAGCTCAAAATCAGCCGCCGCCACATCGAAATCGAAACAAGCTGCTGCTGCCTCTTCCAATACCTCTACTGCGCCCCTAGCATTGGGTTTGGCCTACACTTGGAACCGCAATCTGGACGGCAAGGACGCTACCCGCGATAGTGAAACCTCAGATGAGAACCCCGGCGCAATGGTGGTTAGCCTGCTAGATAGAGGTGAGGCAGATTGGGCGATTGTCACCAACGGCAAAATCTGGCGGCTGTATGCGGCCAAGGCCCACAGTAGGGCGACCAACTATTACGAGATTGACCTAGAAGAGACGCTGGCCCTGCCCGAAGCCAGTCGCGCCGAGGCTTTCCGTTACTTCTGGCTCTTCTTTAGGGCGGCGGCTTTTATCCCTCGTGACCATCGGGAACAAACCTCTGTAGGCAACCAGTTGGCGGGAGATTTCCAAGTCAACGGGTTGCCCGATTTGGCAACCAATCCCGATTCGTCCAATAAAACCTGTTTCCTAGATAACCTACTCAGCGAGAGCGAACGTTACGCC
>JACAUC010000499.1 GCA_013390945.1 Candidatus Chloroheliaceae bacterium | reverse complement strand
GTTCAAATCGGGATTTACAGGTTCAAATCGGGATTTACAGGTTCAAATCGGGATTAGAAATCCCTCCTACAAATCTCAGCGGGACTTGGCCCGTTCGCGGGCCAGAATAAGTGTAGCGACGGTCATCCGGTAGGATGGCACTTTAAAAGCAGCCTCTAAGGTAGTCAATAGTTGAACCCGCATAGGCTCGGCTACTAGACCAAAGAGCGGATCCTCGTCGTCAAACTCCAAAGGCTCAAGATAACCTGCTTGTGAAAGTTGGGCCAGTGCCTTAGTACTTTCTTCCATGGTACATTCAAACAGGTTACAGACCATTTCCACATTTACAACTGCCTCAAAATGCTCTCCCAAGAACGTTGCTAGTCTTAAAGTAGGCCAATCTGCCACTACGTCATCTATAAATTTTCGTAGAAGCGGGTTAGCCCACAATTCCTGAAGGGAACTAGGCTTTTTAGTGGGCTCCTTGGCGGAAGATTGAGCAGGAGCTACCTCTTTCCACCCCGGCCCAACCTTACGCAGGGAGGGTAGATAACGCAAAACGGAGCGCAACCCCTTCAGGCTATCCACCACCCAGCGATTGGTATGACCCTGCTCTCCACCGGGAGCCTCCGCTACCCAGAGGATTAGGTTAATATTTTGAGTCAGGCGATCAGCATTAAGTCGGCGCAACAAGTCTAAGTTACCCTCACCATGCAAACCGCCATTTATAAGTGCTAAAGCGGGTTGTTCCCAGCGAATGGTCTCAAGGGCTTCATCTGGGTGAGCCATCACTATTCGATAGCCCTTTTCATATAAGCAGTGATTTATAGTAGGGTCAATTTCTGAAAACCCAACAACCACTATATTATTATTTTGCTGAATTAGTGTAACTGATAAAGGCGTACTATCCTCACTAGCCTCCATCTTATCAGGGGAGAGGCCATTCCGTTCAAATATATCCATCGCTGCACCCTCCTCAAGGGATAATAGTACTAAAGTTGATCTTGTGTTTTAAGTAATCTTTAGCAAGAGCTATACCGCCCGTGCTTACACTTATAAAACGCTCAAATCAGCCCTCAGTATTACCAAATTAGATTAGATTTGGATTAATCTTATCAGCTTTTTCGGACAGCAGCATTGTACCTTTTTAAGCCTATAGTAAAGGTATGGTGAGTGGTTCTAACCTAGCCCCGAAACCTAGATTTGACACGCCAACACAAAGTTCAAGAGGTTGAGATCGCTTCTTTCCAGTCCTGCGGCTCGGCGTACCTGATCGTTATAACCAAAACCAGCCTTAGTAACCTTATAGAAGCCCCAGAGTTGGGTAAGATCTTCTTTTTCCAGTTCGTAGTTAAAGCTCTGTTCGCAATTAGCCCCGGAAGCAACCAGTTTTTCGCATAATGGTTTGCAAGCGGCAAGTAGAGAAGCAGCTTCGTTAATTCCCATGGCCCCAGCTCCTTAAAATCTTGTTTGACCCTAGAAAGGCTTGGTTTCTCGTCCAGCAATTTTTTACTGCTTTGACTTAAACCAGAAATCCGCTAAAGCTCTCCTCGCACCTCTTATGAGAGCTTTGAAATATATTATAATACTTTTTCATTACAAGATTTTTAAGTTTACGTGAAGAAATTTAACCGATGAGGTAATGCCGCTGTAGGATGGATTTCTAATCCCGAAGTCTCTATCGTCGTTGTAGGATGGATTTCTAATCCCGAAGTCTCTATCGTCGTTGTAGGAGGGATTTCTAATCCCGAAGTCTCTATCGTCGTTGTAGGAGGGATTTCAAATCCCGAAGTCTCTA
>JACAUC010000498.1 GCA_013390945.1 Candidatus Chloroheliaceae bacterium | reverse complement strand
ATTCTAGATCCCAGCACTTTAACCATCAACACCCGTGATACCATAGCCCTGCAAACCATACAGTATTTTGATGGGCTGGGCCGCCCGGTACAAACCGTGCAAAAGGGAATAAACCCCAGGGGATATGATATAATAAAGCCGGTAAAATACAACGACTTCGGGCTAGACACCTTAAATTACGAACCTTATGTGGACTCAACCCACGCAGCGGAATACAGGCCGGGTTTCGAAGCCGACCAACCTGCTTTTTATAATGCTTTGTTTGGGGATGGTAATGGCATGTCGCCTGTCACGTACGAAAAATCGCCCCTGAACCGGGTAATGAAACAAGGCGCTCCCGGCGCTCCCTGGCAAACGGGCGCAACATGCCATCCGGTTCGATTTGATTACCTTACAAACAATACCTCCGATCTGAAAGCTGTGCTTTGGAAAGTTTCAGGAAATACCTGTACGTACAATAATTTCTATGAGCAAAACCAATTATATGTTACAAAAACCATAAGTGAAGATACCGCCATAACCTTTGAGTTTAAGGACAAACAAGGGCAGGTGGTTCTGAAACGCTCGGTTTTAAATGCTGCCACCAACGCGGATACGTATTACGTATACGACGATTTCGGATTGTTGCGTTTTGTACTCTCCCCGGAAGGATCGGCACAGATAACAACAAGTTTTGATACAACAAATATACTTGCAAAACGGTATGTGTATGCCTATAACTACGACTCTCGCAACCGCATTATTGCCAAACGCATTCCCGGCAAAGAACCCGAGTTTTATGTGTACGATAAAACCGATAAGGTGGTACTGTACCAGGATGGGAATATGCGTAAATACAGTGGCAGTACCAAAGCCTTTGAATGGATGTTTACCAAGTACGATGCCCTGGGAAGGGTAATTATGACAGGTATCACAACACAGTTCCCCAGCCAGACCCGCGATGCCGTTCAAACTCTGGCAGATGGAGCTACGTATAAATGCCGGGAGTTTATATCCTACAGCGGCACAACCCGCCCGAGTGATAACATTTACTATTCCAACCAGGCATTCCCGGCATATAGCAGTACCAATTGTACACTGCTTACACTCAATTATTACGACAGTTACAACGTCTACCTTAGTGGTAGCGCTACCCCTGTTGCCATATTGAGTAATAGCGGGCTTACCCTTACCTTGCCTGCTACGCCGGATTATCAGCCTGAACTGAAATATGTTTCCGGAAAACCTACGGCAAATTTTATACGTTACAATAACTACATGTTGCAGTCGGCAACGTATTACGATGTGTATGGACGGGTAATTCAAACCTGTGAACAAAATCAGCAGGGAAGTATGGGTTACGATCGTTTTACCAACCTGTACAAGGCACTTACTCCCAATATCCTAAAGAAAGAACATACTCATTTCAGTTATCTGTCAACACCTTATCCAACCTTGGGTGATGTAACCGAATACACTTATGATGCTTCCGGACGCCCGTTGACTTATAGCTATACCTATAAATTTTCATATCCATACCCTGGAACAAGCTCTGCACGCAAAATAGCCTATACCTACAATACCCTGGGCCAGGTAAAGACAAAACAGGTAAAAGACGACGCAAACCTTATGCAGACCGTGGATTATGCCTACAACATACGGGGCTGGCTTACCAAAATCAATGATCCGGCAACGGTATCAACTACCGGTGACTTGTTCGGCATGGAATTGTTTTATAATAATACAGATGGCAGTGTAGCAAACAAAGCGTTATTCAACGGCAATATTTCAGGCATAAAATGGCAAACCGTTCA
>JACAUC010000497.1 GCA_013390945.1 Candidatus Chloroheliaceae bacterium | reverse complement strand
CTTACCATTCATCAAGTCTTCAAACCCCACCACCTATCTCTCAAGACTTGACTAACAAGACTTGATTTACCTCCATCTTGGAATTAGGGGCAAGATCGTTGGATATGGCTCCGCCCATTGATCTTACCATTCATCAAGTCTTCAAACCCCACCACCTATCTCTCAAGACTTGACTAAATGGAAGATCAACCGACGGAGCGGCATCCTACGAAACGAGGCCATCTCTCAAGATTTGATTTACCTCCATCTTGGAATTAGGGGCAAGATCGTAGGATATGGCTCCGACCATTGATTGATTGCCAACACAAAACTGGTATAATTGGAGGGAGGGGCAGAGGAACCCTCCGCACCTATTAGGCCGGGATTAAACGCTATTATCAGAGGTAAAAAATGAGCCAACTCTTAGAACGAAATCAAAGCGAGGTAGTTAGCCGCGAAGATTATGAGCGACTGATCGAGCAGGTGAAAAAGCTGCAAAGTCGGATGCGATTCCAAGAAGCGGTTTACCTCTTGCCTTTTGCCGTTATCGCCGGGGTTAGTATTGGACTAATGGCCGCGATTTGGAGTCGCCTCACGCCTAGCCTAACTTGGGAACAAGTGCTGGTGGTTGCCCTTGCCGCTTTGATAATCGCCTTAGCTGGAGTCTTGGGTTACAGTCTGCTTCGTCCGCGCCGCTTGTTAGAGACGGCCCGGCGAGCCGATGTCGCGCTAAATCTGAAAGAGCGTCTCAGCACCGCCATCGAAGGACACGAGAACCCGCAGGGATTGGGCTACCTAACGTTGGGTAGAGAGCAGTTTGCCGATACCCAACACTCCTTGGAGGGGCTAAAACCCAACCAAGCTTTACCGCTCCGCCTACCCAAACGCCCCGGACGGATCTCTATTCTTCTTCTTCCGCTGTTGGCTCTGGCTCTGCTTATTCCCAACCCCTTTAGCGAGGTAGTCAAAGAGAATCAGGCCATTCAAAAGCAGGTTCAAGCGGAAGCCCAAAAGATTGAAGACCTGAAGAACCAGATTGAAAAAAATAATCCTAATGCCAAAAATGATCCCAAAAACCAAGAATTGCTCAAGCAACTTGAGCAGGCCAAACAAGATTTACTAGAGAAGAGTAACAACAAGGATGATGCTATCGCCAGCCTGCAAAAGGTGGAACAAGAGTTGCAAAAGTTGGGCGACTCGCAGCAGCCTGCTCAAAAAGCGGCACTGGAACAGCTTGCCCGTAGCCTCTCCGGTAGTGATCTGACCAAACCCGCTGGCGAGGCTCTTTCCCAAAATACGCCGGATCGTTTTGATAAAGCGGCGGGTGAATTGAGTAAAGCCGCTCAAAACGTAGACCAACTCAAGAAAGATGCCACCCAAGCTCAGCAGCTTAGTGATAAATTTTCCAAAGACGCGCAGAATTTCAAAAATTCTGACCCAAATCTATCTCAGAAGTTGCAACAAGCCTCCGATGCTCTCAAACCCGATAGCCTTAACAAAGATTCGGCGGGAGCTAAACAGGCTTTGCAAGATTTAGGCCAACAGCTACAACAGACCGGGCAAGCCCAACAGACTCAAGAACAACTTCAGCAAGCCCAAGCCCAACTTCAAAAGAGTGAGCAAACGCTCAGCCAAGCCGGGCAACAAGGACAACAGCAACAGGCCGGGCAACAACAAACCAGCAGTCAGAGCAATGACTCTACTTCGAGCGACCCTCAAAATGGGCAAGCGAGCCAAGATCAGCAGAACGGGCAACAATCTGGTGACTCGCAGCAGGGACAGCAAAGCGACCAAGGACAGCAAGGGCAACAAGGACAGCAAGGGCAACAAGGACAAC
>JACAUC010000496.1 GCA_013390945.1 Candidatus Chloroheliaceae bacterium | reverse complement strand
CAGGGTCTTCGGCTTTGGCGCTGTAAGTCGTTGATAGCAAGCAATTGAAAATATTCCTTGCCTCTGAGGCGTCTTTTTGTTCACATGATCATGGATGAAAGCAAAAAAAGACACGAATCAGAGCGGCCGTTTCACCATACGTGAGGCGGGTAAACCAGAGAAGAGTCGGTTTGATAAGTTGCTTGAAGAGCGGCATCCTCAACAAGCCCCCACGCAGGTGGGGCATGAACTGCGGATGATTGTGGAGGAAGATGGGAAATGGGCGGGCATCCTGATCTGGACTTCAGCTTGCCAGCGTTTGCAGGATCGCGACGAATTTATTGGATGGACCAATGCCCAGCGAGCCCAACGCTTGAAGTTGGTGGTGCAATTGCGGCGCTATTTACTGCTTCATGAGGCGGGGTCTCGACCCAATCTGGCGAGCGAGATATTAGCGGCCGCCCTGCGCATTCTTCCTGGCATATGGAACAGTAAATTTGGGTTCGAGCCTTTGCTGGCTGAGAGTTTCAGTGATATTGAGGCCTATGCCGGCACCTGTTACAAGGCATCGGGATGGCAGGCTGCAGGGATGAGCAAGGGTTATGCTAAACATCGGGGCGACTTTTACAGTTTCCATGGACACCCTAAGAAGCTTTGGATTAAGCCCTTACGCAAAGAAGCAGTCGGCTGGTTGTGTTCGCCTCATCTGCCGGAAAGCTATGAAGCGGGCGCGACAGCCAGCGCACACGGCCAGATGCCTTTACGAGTGAATCAGATAACCTCACTAACTGAAGCCTTGAGAAGAACCCCAGATCCGAGGGCCAAGAATCGGCGTTACCCTCTGGGCGGCTTATTGAGCATCATTGCCATGGCGTTGTTAAGCGGAGCCAGGGACTTGTCGCAAATCCACCGGTTTTCGTGGAGGCTCAAAGCGGTGCATCGTGGCGCTTTGGGATTTCGAAAGAAGCCAGGGAAAGCCGTTTATCTCATGCCGGGGTATAGCGTGTATCGCGAATTACTCATCGCCTTGGATCTTAATGCGTTTGCTCAGGTTTTAACTGATTGGCTCGCAACTCACCGCGGAAGCCTGCCCGCCGCCTTGGCGCTCGATGGCAAAATGATCCGCGAAACCATAGGCGTTCTCAGTCTGGTAGACGCTGAGACTGGCGTTCCTGTGGCCATGCAAATCATGACCCAGAAAGAAGGGGACGGTAAACACTGCGAGAAAATCATCGCGCGCAAAGTGGTCTCATCACTGCCTGATGCCCAAGGCGCACTCATCACTGGGGATGCGTTACATACCGACTCTACCATGGCTCAGATAGCCGTTGAAAATGGGGCTGATTATCTGCTCCAGGTTAAAGGCAATCAACCAACCATAAAGGCGCGGCTGGAAACCCGAACTGCGCCATCCCCTTTTTTGACGTCTCACAAAAAGGCCATGGCCGCCTTGAAACCTGGCGTATCCGATTAGCGACCATTGAGCCGATGGAGGTTAACTTCCCTCATGCCCGCTGCGCGATAAGCATTGAGCATTTCGGTACCCGTAACGGCCTCCCTTTCGCCGAAGATCGGTATTACATCAGCAATCGCGTAGACGATACTCAATCGCCGGCCCAGTGGGTTAGCGCCATCCGAGGTCATTGGGCAGGTGTAGAAAATCGCCTCCATTGGCGAAAAGACGCCTGCCTACGGGAAGATCATACACGTAGCAGAAACCCAAATATCGTCGGCGCCCTGGCATTATTACGCAACGCCCTCTTCGCCATCCATCAGCCACACCTCAAAAACTATGGCGGATTGAATGGCTTCACCGAAGCAGTTGCCGCCGATGTCTTTTTCTCTTACAGACTCATTACACGCCCTTTATGACGTCAAAGCAAAAGACCCTG
>JACAUC010000495.1 GCA_013390945.1 Candidatus Chloroheliaceae bacterium | reverse complement strand
AAGCCACCAATGAGTACCATCCTAAAGTGTAAAGCCGGTATGAACCTTGCCTTAGTGCTTAAAGTTAATTGGATAAATCTATCTTCTGAAAAGTACGTGGGTCGGTAGGAACTCCGTTAACCCGTACCTCCCAGTGGAGATGAGGCCCATCCGAACGTCCGGTTGTGCCAACTTTACCCAACAAATCGCCCACTTTGACTTCTTGACCCACTTTGCTGCTAATGGCCGAAAGGTGATAATAAAAACTGATTACGCCCATCCCATGATCTACCGCCACCGCATTACCCCGTGCCTTCAATTCCCCGGTATAAAGTACCTTACCCGCCGCCGGAGCCAAAACCGCCGCCCCCTCACTTTGGGCAAGGTCTAGTCCACCATGATAATAATTCGGGTCTTGGGGACGATCATTATAAATCCGGCCCTGTCCAAATTCGGTCGTAAGCTGACCAACTACTGGCCAACCCCACTTACCCGACCATAAAATTTGAGGTGTAAAGGTAGAATAGACCGGAGCCAAAATGCGGGTATCGTAGTCATCGGCTGACGCATCCAGCAAAGCACTCTTCTCATCAGGAATAGTAAGGCGTTGCAACGCAAAGTCAAAAATTGTAACCTGAATCGAGCGGCTGATTTGGCGTGGCCGTCCGGCAGGATCATAGAACAAAACATTGAGTGGGTATGCCTTTGGATCGAGATTGGGGGCAAAAGCCTCAAAAGCTTTGTAGACCGAACCAGCTTGGATAAAGCGGAGCGCATCTTTACCCACACTACCCTGAAGCTTTTGCGGAACCCAATTCCAACCCTGATTGAAGAGACGCAGGGCGAGGGTACGACCTTGCCAAATCTCATTACCCTCAATGTCCAATTCCAAATTAAACCGGGTAGGACGTTGCCAGCCTTTAGCCTCCAACAATAGCTCACCCGCCGCACTGAACACTACTTTCTGGCCTTGTCCGTCCTTCACCTGTTCTAGGCGACCGCGCTCAAAATATTGAACTACCGTGTTATCATCATCCGCTGTAACGGGCAATTCTTCGCTAATCGGGAAACCAAGCAGTGCTAAACCACTGTTTTTCTCCCAAAAAGGTTTGAATAACCCTCCCAACGAGTGAGCCGTTTCACTGAAATAGGTAATAGCCGGACTAGAAGTAGCTGGAACGGGGGCCGAATTAAACTTTAGGCCGCGCTCTTCGGCAAGCTGACGACCTAGAAAGCCAAGCTGCACCTCGTTGGACGTATTCTTTACTTCAGGGTGGTACTCAAACAGAGCATATTCGAAAAGTTGTACCGTGCGCCCATTCTGCTGAAATTCTTCGCTGAGCGGATTGCCAAAAGCTACCTGCCCACCTCTGTTACGCCAAAAAGTCAGAAAGCCGTTGACGATATAATGACCTGTTTCACCAACGTAAAACTGATTGTCGCCTAGCGAAAGCTGGGGGGCCGGAAGGCTGGCGGTTGGTGCAGTTTCCGCCGTGTCGCGCCGGAGAAAGCGAGCATTGTCATAATTAGAATTGGCAGAGGGAACCTGCTCCGCTGGGTGCGCCCAATCGTAAGGAGCAGCACCTGTATCCCGATAAAAGCAGGCTCCCACTAACACTGGTAGTATAATCGCGACCAACATAATGACGGCGATTATAGTGCTTATCTGGCGTGTCCGATCTTGAGAATCGCTACGGCGATTACCCTCGGACCCAGAACCGGGCGGCGGTCCTCCCCCACCAAGGGGGCGGTTATTCGAACTGCGACGCGGATTACCACGATTTGAAGATTTTTTTTTGCGATTCTGCGACATTCCGCTAAAATTGCTCCTTTATCCGTTCAACTTCGGGATTAGAAATCCCTCCTACAGGATAGCTTCGGGATTAGAAATCCCT
>JACAUC010000494.1 GCA_013390945.1 Candidatus Chloroheliaceae bacterium | reverse complement strand
CATCCAATGCCACTAACTTTTCATGTTAAGATCGATCAATTTCTTGCGAGCCAGATTGCGGTTACCCCGCAAGGGCGGGAAGGGGTTACGCTTGTGACGCGTCGCTCTTGGTTCTGGAGGACGTGGTTTTCTTCGGATTGGAAGAGTGGCTCTGGCAACGGAGGAGAGCAGCTTTTCAAAAGCATGCTCAAAGTGGAGCCATGAGTTATTTTTCAACAGCCAGCCTAAGAGCAAACCGCGAGAGGTACTAAAGGATAGTTGACTGGGACTGATTCCTCTTTTTGCGGCTGCTGCGGACATAGTCACGCGAACTAAGTTGTAGGCCATCACGCCAGCCAACCATTCCTTTTCGGCCATATCTGTGCTTTTGGACTCCAAGTGATTGAGATCCATTTGCGTTTTCAGATAACGCAGATGGATCTCGACTTGCCACCGGACGCCATAGAGCTCAACGAGTTCTGTGGCGGGATACGGGGAGGCATCAAGCAAGGTGGTGAACAGATAAATCCACTGGGTGCGAAATCCGGGGCGCGAATAACGAGCCACAATCAGACGTCCTGCTATAGGCATTTGCGAGCAACCTGCGTGCCTCAGATCGTCTCGGCTGGGGTGCCATGCGACTGGGTAATCACCGGGACGACGGAAGCAGGACATGTCCGGGATCAGTTTTTTGGCACGTAGTTCAGTCATGCGGAAAAGGCAATCGGAAGAGGCCTCCCGCACGGCTTGAACCATCTGTCTGACTCCGAAATTACGGTCGCCGATATAGAGACATCCTGCGAAATCTTTCGTAATTTGCCGGATAGCCAAGGCTTGTTCAGAAATGGTCGTTGAACCCACGGCGGTAGCAACGACCATTCCGGTATGAAAGCAGAAGGTGGCAACCAGGCGCATCAGCACCCAGTAAATTTCACCACTTCCGTTGGAGCTGGTGGAAAAATGCTTAACGATGTCAGGATGAGGGCGCAGGGAAAGCTGAGATCCATCCAGTAGCAATACACGCAGACCATGCCATTTCCCATCCTCGCGGATTTCATTCCAGACATCAGTGGCGTGGGCGCGAAGTAAGTTTAAAAGCAAGGTTACGGGGAGTCGCTTGCTGGCTTTGCAAAAGGCTGTAGTGGCCAGCGACTGGATCTGCATCGAGGGGAGCTTAGACTGATTGTTCGCCAGGCGATCCGCGCCTCCCGAATGAAGATCAGCAACGGCTGCTTGAAGGGAGTGATCATGATTAAGGTGCCGAAAGATCATGTACCATAGGGTGATGGTGGGGGTGAAAATCCTGTCATAGAACCGAAGTCGCGTCTGCTGGATCGTCGGCCCGAGCTCAGTGAGCGTGAGTAAGCGCTTGAAAGCCTGCAGGCACCCGTGAAGAGAGGTTGCCGCTTGTGGTTTACAGACGAGTGGTGGTTTACCCTTTGCGCTCTTTTTCATGGAAAAGCTTTCCTGATTCCGGGTTGACATGTATGTATGTAGTATGGTATACATACTTACATGAGCAAAGAGAAAAAAGAAACTGTTTTTGAGGTGTTGGCGCAAAACAAGACGGAGCTCCAAATACAGGGACTATGGCCAGCGCTTAAAGGGTCATTGGCTAAAGTTTATAAGCCATGCATCCGCAAGAGCTGTCCCACCTGTGAACGGGGCGATAAGCATCCCGCCTGGATATTAACGGTTTCCATTAAAGGTCGCAGGAAATGCCTGTATGTGCCGGAAACCTTAGTGCCGACCATCCGCCAAGCCATAGAAAATGGACGCAAAATAGAGGAGTGGCTATGCAATATGGGGCCTGAAATCATACAAGCCTTTCGCAAGCAAAGAGATAACGCTCAGAATCCTAAAAGAAAAACGGTGAAAAGTTAGTGGCATTGGATG
>JACAUC010000493.1 GCA_013390945.1 Candidatus Chloroheliaceae bacterium | reverse complement strand
TTTTACATCCAGTTCACGGTAGGGGCGTATTGCATACGCCCTCAGAACAGGGTTTATTCAATAAACCCCTACCCTAGATCCTTGTATCTTACAAATATTGAGTTATAATTATAAGGAGAAGTAGTTAAAATTATGTCGAATACGTTTATTAGTTCGCCTAAATTTTATTTAACCAGTGAGAGTGTGACAGAAGGACACCCAGATAAGCTTTGCGATCAGGTTAGCGATGCCGTACTGGACGCTATCTTTGAGCAGGATCCTGCTGCCCGTGTCGCTTGCGAAACCGCTACTACTACGGGCCTAGTGTTAGTAGCAGGCGAAATCACCACCACTGCCTACGTCAATATTGATCAAATCGCTCGCGATACCATTCGCCAAATCGGTTACACCAGTTCCGACTACGGTTTCGACTACCAGACCTGCGGCATTATAGTCGCCGTCCATGAGCAAAGCCCCGATATTGCTCAAGGCGTAGACAAAGCCCTCGAAGACCGCCAGAGCGAAATAAGCGACGCAGAGATTGAGTCCATTGGGGCCGGAGATCAGGGCATGATGATTGGGTTTGCCTGCAACGAAACCCCCGAACTGATGCCACTCTCGATTGCACTCTCCCATCGCATTACCCGCCGTTTGGCTGAGACCCGCAAGAGCGGTCAATTGCCCTACCTGCGCCCGGATGGTAAATCCCAAGTAACAGTTGAGTATAGCTATGGCAAGCCAGTGCGCGTGGATGCAGTGGTGGTTTCAACCCAACACGACCCCTCGGTAACGCACGAAGAGATCGAGCGCGATGTAATCGCACAGGTCATTAGAGCCGTAGTTCCGGCAGAATTACTAGATGACAACACCAAGTTTTTTGTCAACCCAACCGGACGCTTTGTAGTAGGTGGACCGATGGGCGATGCTGGTCTGACAGGTCGCAAGATTATCGTAGATACCTACGGTGGAATTGCCCGTCACGGTGGTGGTGCTTTCAGTGGTAAAGACCCGACAAAGGTAGACCGCTCCGCTGCTTACGCTGTGCGCTATGTTGCTAAAAACATTGTCGCTGCAGGTTTGGCAGACCGGGTAGAACTCCAAGTCTCCTATGCTATCGGTGTAGCCCGCCCTATCTCCTTGATGGTAGAGACCTACGGCACGGGTAAGGTCAGCGACGAGATAATTCTGGAATTGGTGAACAAACATTTTGACCTGCGCCCAGCCGGAATCATCAAATCCCTCGATCTGCGCCGCCCTATCTACAAACAGACCGCCGCCTATGGTCACTTTGGTCGTCTCGATCTAGATCTGCCTTGGGAACGCACCGACAAGGCCGACATTCTGCGCCGTGAAGCCGGATTGGAAGTCCCGGTTGGAGTTAGCTAAGACCATTTAGCGCACCTAAATAATCTTGCAAAGGCTGGTTTTTAACCCAACTCCTTTCAAATAAGCCCCTGTAGGAGGGACTTCTAATCCCGATTTGGGACTAGGAGGAGAAAGGTTTTAAACCAGCCACTTTCCACCTAGCCCAATCCCCCACCCATTGCCGGGGCAGTTAGCTTGGTAAGTATTAATTTGGATTTGCAATACAACCAAATTCGCTTCTTCTTCAAGATCGCATTGGTTGATCTGAACTTGCCAGCTTTTCGGTAAAATTACTTCCTCTAACATAGCAACTGAATATCTTTTGATAACTCAACGCTTCGCTAGGATGCTTCTATCTTAATATTAGGACTTTCGCTTATAGCAAAGCTTGCGGTCAGTGGTAAACTATAGATATGGTAACTAAACGACAATACACTTCCAGCAAGCCTATTGAAATCCGGCAGCTTCAGGACCAGCATCCCGGATTTGGGTTAGTTTCTTTTGTTGAGATAACGTCAACTTATTACGACGACCACCTTTGTGA
>JACAUC010000050.1 GCA_013390945.1 Candidatus Chloroheliaceae bacterium | reverse complement strand
TAAATCGGGATTAGAAATCCCTCCTACATATATAAATCGGGATTAGAAATCCCTCCTACATATGTAAATCGGGATTAGAAATCCCTCCTACAAGGAAGGTTTATTTGGATGTTTAATCTATCTCGTTGAGATTAAACATCAAGCTTTCGCCACCACTAACCCGTAGACTGCCATCACCGCCCTGCTTGGCATCTATCGAGTCGCGTAGCCGTTCGCGCACACTTTCTAAGGGAACGCGCTGAATTACATCTTCAAAGAACCCGGCCACAATCATCTTTTCGGCTTCGGAACGATCTAGTCCCCGGCTTTGCAGATAAAAAATCTGCTCGGCATCAATCATGCCAATGGTGGCCCCATGTGAGCAGCGTACATCATTAGCATCTACATCGAGGCTAGGCAGGGCATCGGCTTTGCTGGCATCGCTCAAAAAGAGCGTATGGTCTTCCAAAAAGCTATCGGTCTGCTGACCAGCCGGGAGTACGCGGATTCCACCTTGGAACCCGGTTAAGGAAGCATCGTCCAGTACCGCTTTGAAAAGTGTATTGGCACTAGTATGCGGCGCAGCATGGAGAGATTTGGTCTTTACATCAAAGTGCTGCTCTCCGGTCGAAAAACTAAGCCCGGTGGTTTCGGCTTGCGCCCCCTGACCCTCTAGCACCGACTCGACATTGACCCACGAGGAGCTACTACCTAAAGTAGCCACTACCCAGCGCTGAAAACCGTCGCGTCCAATCACCGCCCGTTTTACTGAATAATTGAAGTAGCCGTTACCCCATTCCTGCGGGTTGTAATATTCGGCTTTGGCTCCCTCACCGACGAGAATTTCAACTACTCCACCATCAAAAGAGTGAACCGGACTATCGGGGCTACGATGTTCTTCAATCAACTTCACGCTGCTATTCTTGCCCAACACTACTAGCGTATGGCTAAACGAGGCCAAACCCGGCTCATCGGCATAGAAAAATGCTTGAAAAGGTGCAGACAATACGACACCTTTGGGTACATAAAGGAAGAGACCGCCACTCCAGAGTGCGGCATGTAGAGCCGTAATCCGATCTTCGCCTACTAGCACCGCTCGGGTCATAAAGTACTGCTGAACCAGTTCTGGCTTCTCTATAACCGCTTGGTCGAGACTACCAAACCAAACCCCGGCGGTCTTAGCCTCCTCCGAAAGTTCCACCTGCACCACTTCGCTATTATGCTGAATCAGTTTCCCACTCGACAAATCTCCGCTATTCTCACCCTCACCCGTTGGATGCTGCTCCGCCAGTTGATACTGCGTCAGTTGACTGTAGGATGCTGCTCCGCCAGTTGATACTGCGTCTGCATAAGGTTTTAGGCGGTCAAAGTCCACCTCGTTCATATTACTGCTCCACCAATTCCGAATCCCGCGAGTCCAATTCGGGGTGGGCAGACGCTCAAAGAGTTCCCAACCTTGGCGACGTTTTTCGAGGAGCCAGAGCGGTTCACCCTTACGGGCCGATAGACTTTCAACCGCTTCCAACGAAAGATGCTCCTCCCCTAACCTGTAGGATGCTGCTCTGCCAGTTGATACTGCGTCAGTTGACATTAAGCTCAACCTCCTCGCGTTCCTCTTCGGCAGTAACCTGTAGACCAAATTCCTCGCGAATCCAGGCATAGCCGCCTTCTTCGATTTGGTCGGCCAATTCCGGGCCACCCTCTTTTACTACTAAGCCTTGCATCATTACATGGACAAAGTCGGGTTTGAGGTAAGTCAAAATACGTTGTTGGTGGGTAATGATGACAATACCCATCTCTGGGCCTTTGAGAGCCTGCACTCCGCTACCTACCACCTTGATTGCATCAATATCCAGACCGCTATCCGGTTCATCCAGAAAAGCGATTTTGGGGGAGAGTACCGCCATCTGCAAGACTTCGAGCCGCTTCTTCTCGCCGCCGCTAAAGCCATCGTTGAGGTAGCGCTTGGTATATTTCGAGTCCATCTGGAGTAGAGCCAGTTTCTCATTCAAAATCTTGCGGAACTCGGCAGGCTTAATCAGCATCTCTTTCTTTTTGCGATCAATATTGGCTCCATCGCCACCCACCTTTGCTTTGGTAGTCTCCTTCTCATAGAGAGGACGGTCGCCCTGTACGTCTAAATTTTGGGGCTTAATTTCTTGGGTCACGTCGCCTTTGCGGATATTGGTTAGGGCTGTCCGCAGGAAGTTGGATACCGAAACACCCGGCACCGCCATTGGATACTGGAAAGCCAAGAAAAGCCCTCGTCGCGCCCGACGGTCGGCAGAGAGACCCACAATACTTTCGCCATCGAAAATAATATCACCAGAGGTAACGGTATAGCGGGGATGGCCCATGATGGTATTGCTCAGTGTGGATTTACCACTACCATTCGGCCCCATTATGGCATGAACTTCACCCTGCCGGATAGTCAGGTTAACCCCTTTAATAATCTCTTTGTCGTCTACATTTACGTGTAGATCTTTAATAATAAGTTCTTTAGCCATAGATCTCGCCCTATCTCCTTAGAATAACTTAGCTATTAGTTTCGGTGGTAGCTGCTAGTACTGCTGACTCGGCCTTATTTTCTACCGAATGTACTCCGCCAACTTGCGCGGGGAGTGCCATAGAAAGAGTACGCCTAGTAGGAACCAAGTCGGCTAAAGTAGTTGAATCAAGTGCCTGCATAATAGCGTCGCGTACCCGCAACCATAGCACCGTAGCCGTACACACATTTTCATGGTGGCAGTTCGGCGCACTATTATCTTCGGCAGCACAGCCCATTACCGCGATTCGATCTTCCAGTGCGCGAATAACCGCACCCATTTTGATAGTTTCCGGCGGAGTAGCCAATACATAGCCCCCTTTTGCCCCACGAACGCTCTCCACGAAACCGTGTTTACGCAACGCGGGTACAATCTGCTCCAGATAAGGCACTGTAAGGCTCAGGTGTTTGGCAATATCCGATAGTGAGAGCGGGCCTTCGCCATAATGTTGAGCCAAGTCGGTCAACATCATTACACCATATTCGCTTCTGGTCGAGAAAATCATTGTATACCCCAATATTAGCCACCACAGGTGGGTGTTTAATTCCTATTGTTTCACTAGGATTTATTTTAGGGCTACATTGCCCATTTGTCAAGGGTAATTCCGACTGATTTTATCGGGATTGAATTAAGAAAGAGGTAATTTTAGTTATAGCTTGCCGGAGAAAAATTAAGATCTATTCACTGTAGAGCTTTTCGCGCCGAATATATTCTTCTATTACCGGGGGAACCAAATATTTGATGGGCGCACCTTGTTGCACTCGCGTTCTAATCCCATTTGCAGCAATTTCGATCAGGGGAACTTCCACTTGAAGGATTCGTTCGTTTAGGTCTACGTTGGGTAAACCAGCCTGCAATTTATCGAGAGGTAGATGATAGCCAGGACGATCCACCACCGCCAATCGGGTCAATTCCAAGACCCGCTCTGGTCGGTACCAACTCAATAGATCAGCCGCTGCGTCAGCCCCAATAATAAAATAGATTAAGGTCTGAGGAGGTTGCCCTAACCGTTCGCACAAGGTTTCCAACGTATTAGCGGTATAGGAGAGACCACCTCGCTCTAACTCTAGCGTCTCCACCTCAAAGAGTGGGTTGTCCTCTGTTGCCAGTCGTACCATTTCGAGGCGGCAACGCTCCGAAGTAACCTGCTGATGTTGCTTATGTGGTGGATGGGCGGCAGGCATAAAAAGAACCTGATCTAGCCCCAAACGCCAAGCCACTTCCTGAGCAATAATTAGGTGGCCGGTATGTACCGGGTCAAAAGTACCACCCATAATCCCGATTCGCAAGATAAATTCTCCCTGAACGGTATCTTCCAATTCGTAGGGGTTTATGCCATAAACCCAACTACTGCTGGCTCAAACAGTCAGCGATTTTGGCCCGGCCACACTGACATCCGCTTCCGGTAATTGCTGTTGAAGTGCCACTGCAACGCGCGGTGCTACGAGATGGGCGGTACCTTGGCGTGTCCAGAACTCCACGCGGAAGGTCTTTTTGCCATCGGTCACATTTTCCAACACAAGAGACGGTTCAGGTTTTTGCATTACATCCTGACTCTCCAGCGTGGTTAAAATCTGGCTAATCTGCGCGGTGGCCTCTTTGAAAGTATGGGAGGAGGGCAACGTAACCCGCACGGTTGCCAAACTGCGCTCATAGGCACTGCGGTTGACAATCACCTCGGTAAAAACGGTGCCATTTGGAATAATAATTTGAATACCCTCATCGGTACGCAGGTTAGTCGTGCGAATTTCAATACTTTCCACAATTCCCTCTACGCCCTTGAGGGAGATGCGGTCGCCAATTTTGAAGGGCTGTTCCATCAAGATATAAACCCCGGCTACAAAATTTTTCAACACATCCTGAATCGAAAGGCTGATTGCCAAGCTTAAAATACCAAGCAAAGTCAACAGCGACGATAGCCCGGCCCCGGTGTAGATCGTAAGAATCGTAACTAGCGCAAGAATAACAAATCCGGCATAGGTCAGGTTGCTCAACAAAGCCGCTAAATTGGCGTTGCGGCTAGAGCGTGAAGCAATACGGGCAATGCCCCGCCGAGCCAACCTGCCGCCAAAATAAAAGATAAGCAAAACTACTAGAGCTAATAGAGTTTTTTCTAACAAGCCCCACAGAAAAGCGTAATCAAGACTCTTCAACAGATCGCTCCATATTTTCCCTAAATCCAGTGTAGTTTCCTCCTTATAAAACCCCCTTTAAGGTGAAGGGGAGGGCAATTGATCTAGTTTTATCTGGAACTCATTAGAATCGGCATAACGCCGATCTTCACAGGTGTTTATAGTATTATAAGCATCTGGGCAACGCAAATAATAGATCAACATCAAGCGGTAAGTACCTGGAACCATCCAACTTTTACCCTTAAAAGGAGTGGTACGGTCAAAGGTAAATTCAGCTTTTATAGCGGTTTTAGGGAAAAGCTGAAAGGTAAGCGTATCAGTAGGAGGGCAGGCCCGTCCATACGCAATATCTTCCCAACTATTTCCATTCGGCCCGCTAACTTGATGCTGCAACAGGGTATTGCAAAGCTTACTCATAAAGATGGAGGTCTCTCGCTCATTATGAATTTCCATGTTTATTGTTTCGTTCGGACGGTTGGGGTAGTAATCGCGGATACCGAAAATTACCACGCTGAAGCCGAGTGCTTCTTTGGCCCTAATGGTGGGGTCTATCGTCGGTAAGGGTGTTATTCCGGTATAGCCCACTGCTTTATTGATTTCAGCTACTCGATCTATTGGTACATCCCCGCAAGCTGCCAACAGTAGCCCACCAACCAGCAACCCCACCAGTCCGACGATAACTCTTCTAAAGATAGCATTGAAGCTTTGCATCTTTGTACTTCCCTTGGTTAGTTTATAGTTGTTAGTTAGGTATCCTCTCATTTTAGTCTACGTGGCTTAAATAGATTGAGTTTTACACCCTTCAAAGGCCAATTCACAACCAAACTCTACCAAAGACAGACCTATATTGATTTAGATTTAATCGGTTTTAACCGATTTTAGCTATTAGACCGGAAATTTATTTCCGGTTAGGTTTATGGAATAAACTATAAACTACGTTGTCAGTTCTTTGACGATTTCGCTGACTAGTTTGCCTTCGGCGCGACCTTTGAGTTCTTTGGCGGCAAGGGGCATTACCTTGCGAAAATCTTTGCCTTCGCGCTCAATAATTGGCTGGACGGCAGCAGCAATTTCTTCGCGGCTCATCTGTTTGGGTAGGTAAGCCTCGTAATAAGCCAATTCCACTCGTTCTTTGTCGGCTAAGTCGGTACGTCCGCCCTTTTCAAATTGCTCAATAGAGTCGCGGCGTTGCTTGATCTCCTTGTGAACCACTCCGATCAGGTCTTCCTCGGTAATGGGTTTGCCATAGTTGGGGTTTTTCTGGTCGGTGCGGTCAATTTCAAAGCGTTGGATTGCGGCTTTGAGCAAGCGCAGCGCATCGGTCTTTTCTTTATCACGGGCTTTCATGGCCGCTGTTGTAGCGGCGTTTACCTCTTCTTTTAAGCCCACTATTTCTCCTCCTCGCCAAGAATTTCTCTAATTACAGTCCAATAGGATTGACAAATGCTATCGCCAAAACAGACAAAGAAGACCTTATCAATAGTGTTATTTTTTCTAAGGAAATTCCACGTTTCGGTAACGGCGATTTTGGTGGCTCGTCCTAACGGAAAGCGGTAAATGCCAGTGCTGATAGCCGGAAAAGCGATGGTAGTGATACCGCGCTCCTCTGCTAAGGTAAGGCTATTACGATAGCAACGGGCCAGTAATTCGTCTTCGTTATGGTTGCCGCCTTGCCAGACCGGGCCAACGGTATGAATAACCCATTTAGCGGGGAGTTTGTAGCCTGCCGTAATTTTGGCTTCGCCTGTATGACAACCGTTGAGCTTACGGCACTCCTCTAGGAGGCTCGGCCCTGCCGCCTTGTGTATTGCCCCATCTACGCCACCACCCCCTAGCAGCGAACTATTTGCGGCGTTGGTAATCGCATCTACCGTTAATGTGGTAATATCCCCTTGAATGACCTCTATTCTGTCTAACACGGTGACCACCTTTAGTTTTTTTATAATCAAAAGCCAACAACCACCTCGCCAAACTCTGGTGGATCGGTTTTCATTATAACATAGTGTCTTGTCAGGTTGGTGACTTATAAAAATACACTCCTGCAAAACCACTTGCAGGAGCAAAGGTTTCAAGATTAGGCCGATTGGCTGGCGCGTTTACGCCTGATATGCCCAGCCACATTTTTTACATCAGGCAGTTTATCCTCTGTTAGGTTAATCGGAACCTCCTCTAGGCCAATTTTAAGAGTACGTTTGGAATCAATTCGCCTAGTATTAGCATTTACTTGGTTATAGATTTGGGTAGTACTGATGCTGGCATGACCCAATAGCTCCTGTACCCGGTGTAGGTTTTCGCCTTCGCCTAGCATATGGGCGGCGAAGGAGTGGCGTAGCGTATGAGGCGTAATGTCCGAAATATCCGCTTCATCGGCATAAGCCTTGAGAATTAGCCAGAAGCCTTGGCGAGTTAGACGGTGGCCCCGGTGGTTCACAAAAACCGCCGTTTCGCCGTTATTACCGACCAATTGAGCGCGAGACTGAACCAGATAAGCCGACAAAGCGACTTTCTGATCGGGCCGGATGGGGATTAAGCGGCCTTTATTTCCTCTGCCATCGCAGTAGACCTTATCTTCGGAGAGATCGAGGTCTTCTAGGTTAAGCGAAACTAATTCGGTCACACGCATACCAGTGCCATAGAGTAAACCCAACATAGCCAGATCACGTAATGCTTCGGGGCCGGTATGGTGTAACGGTTGTTCCAGCAACCGGTGGATTTCGTCCACCGAAATAGCTTTTGGCAGGTACTTATTGACGCGCGGAGAATCCAAGTTGTAGGTCGGATCGTAATCTAAGAGATCACGAGCCTTTAGGAAATGAAAGAAAGATTTAACTGCCGCAATTTTGCGGGCAACCGTCGAGGTCGCGTAGTTACGTTCTTTCAAAAATAGGATGTAATCCAGTATGTCTTCTTTCCCCACTTGCGACCAATTATCGGCAGGCAAGTACCCACCGAGCCCATTAACTACCCGACCACTCTTGCGTTTTCCTAGCTCTTCTGATTCTAATAGCGGCCCGAAATCACTTTCTTGGACGTATCCGTTTATCAGAAGTGTTGGACGACTAAGCTGCCCACTATTAATCGGCAACTCCGAAGTAGTTTCACCGTTGCGTGACGGTTTAGACCGACTACGCTTGGGGTTATTAACCACCTCGTCTCTATTTTCGCGTTTAGTGTTTTCGTTTACCGGCTCTTCATTCAGCAAAATAGATTCGCCCTGAAGGAATTGTCGGAACTGTGTCAGATCGTTATTGTAGGCCGCTAAAGTGTTGTCAGAAAAGTCCTTATCCTCGGAGAGGAATTTAAGGAAATCTTCAATGCTTTTCTGCATTCTTATACCCTCTTTTAACGCTGCGGCTATATTTACCTCTATTTTAGCACATTATGTCAAACAAGAAAAGAGGACAAAGGGGCAGATTTGCATGAGTTTTTAGATCAAATTTTATATTCTCGGCCTCAAGGGGCTATCTGAGGCAGATCAAGGAGACAAATTGACCGTAATTGTCGCGTTCCTCGACCGGGGTAGCCCTATAGGAGAAGAAGTGTGTCAAGTTGCAACGGGTACAGGTAGTACTTTGTTCAATATTCTGCGGTTTTAATCCGGCTTCTCTTAAAGTCAAGAAGATGGTCTGCCAAAGGTCAAAATGGTATGAGCTATCCGCTTGAAGCGGCAAAAGTGGCTTCGCTACCTCTGGCCCAAAAGCAGCGGCGACCGCACTCAAAACTGGTTCACCCACTTGATAACAGCACGGCCCAATCGAGGGTCCAATTCCGGCTACAATATCTTCAGGAGCGGAGCCATAATGCTGCTGCATCACCCGCACCGCTTCCAGCGAAATCTTACCAACTGTACCCCGCCATCCGCTATGAACCGCTCCGATCACCTTTTTTAGCGGATCATAGAGCAACACTGGAGTACAGTCGGCGTGGAGCGTCATAAGGGGTAGACCGGGTAGGTTGGTCACGACGGCATCGTAATTATCTAGGGGTTTGTCCCAATTTAGGTGAGTGCCATACGCTTCTTCGCCCACTACCGCCACTCGGTTAGTATGACGCTGAAGTGGGGAGGTCAAGTTAGGCTGTACTCGCTCGTAATCCAACCCTAATGCGGCTAAAAATTCACTCCGCCGCCGATAGATCACCTCGCGTTTATTATAAATGCCTTTCCCTGCGGTGCGGTAGTCATCGGGGAGGGTGGGTTGGGCTTCTTGGAAGAGTGGCTGACCTGGCCCCCGTCGGGTAGCCACCGCATGGGCAATTTCCGGGTAGTGTAGCAACTTAGAAAACTGAAAAAGCGGTAATTCTAGTGGATTATTTGAATAAATTGGCATCTAAATCCTTTTTGCTACATAAGCCTGAGCGGAAGCATTCTCTGGTTTGCGTAGATCACCATTTTGATGCGATCAGGTAACAACCTGACCGATTTTAATACAAGCTCGAACAAAAGTCCAATTTAGGATAAATGAAATCGGCTTAGTTAGTTTGTGAGGCGGCAGGGCGTACCCAAATCAAAAAATTCTTTTTGCCTGGTGGACAGCTATATTTTTGGGGTTGCCCACAGTAATCCAGTTTAATCCAATCTTCGGTTGTGAGATTCTGTTCACAAGAATTAGCCAGATAGATTTGATTATCCGCTATCTCTTGTCCGGCTTTTCTAATCATAACTTTGGTTCGTGGTAGAAAAAAATCAAATTGATCCTTAATCTGTTCTAGCGTCAGAAATCCGACATTTTTTGGCGAAGCGATCAAACAAACCGAATTTTGGCTCTTCAGGAGTGGGTTATTTTGAATAGTTTTAATCGCGTAAGTCACCATATAATCCTGATAGCCATCTTTCTCCTCACTCATATTACGGTACATACCATAAGTGGCAATTTCGCTATCAAAAAACCAGAAGGTAGAATAGAAGATGGTCAGCAGGGTGATGCCTGCTACCCCGGCGTAAGCCAGCCGAGGAGCTATTTTCAAATGACGCAAGCGAGCCAAAATCTCGAATAGACCGTAAGTTGTTAGGATCGCAGCTATCGGCCAGAGCGGACTCAAGCGGTAATCGGCATTCGTAATATTGGTAATAGCACTGTTAGTAAATGGTAGGAACAGGGCGTAAAGCCCCACCAGCGTAATCCAAGGGTTTTTATATTGGGTACCGCCGGGTAGTAGTGCCAACACCAACCCTACTACGAAGAAAATTGCTAGGGGTGGAGGTAGCACGGGTTGGTGGTTATGCGACTTGACATTAACTGGCTCGTAGATGTAGACCATTAGCGATTTTGGATAGTTCTCAATAGTGTACTTTACCCGTTCCAGCAATGAGGCCGAACTACCCTGATTCGCTTCGGTCAAAGCCTCGGTATGGAAAAATATATTAGGTGGTGAAAAAAGCAAGCGGGGGCCAAAACCAACCAGCGTCAGTAGAAGCAATAAGCCAAAGCCGTTGAGCAACGTTGTGCGCTTAACTTTTCGCCAGAAATAGTAAAGAAAGATACCTGCTACTATAATCAGCGTTAGCAGTGCAAATGTCCGAACCGAAGCATGAAAACCCAGAGTAAAGCCGAGAATCAGACCTAGTCGTCCAAAGTTTTTAAGACTGCGGTTTTTAAGTAGATAGCCCAGTGCCAGTAGTATAGCGGTAGTCCAAAAACTGCTGAAGATTACTACTAATTCTACCCTGCTGTAATAAAGGTGCAAGGAGAGGCTGGCTAGAATTAGTGCTGCCCACCAACCGGCCCTTTTATTAAAAAATTTCTGTATCACTAAGTAAAGTAACAATACATCAAAAATTGAAATCAGCGCGGCGGGCAGACGTATGGTTAGAAGTGTATTACCAAAAATACGATAGAAGAAACTGGTAAAATGCGGAATAATCAAGCCATGTGCATTGCCAAACCCATAGGCAAAGATATTTTTAATTTCGCCTCTACTGATTTGAGAACCGTTAATTCCAGTGTCGCGCATTTCATCGCCGATAGAATTGAAAGGATAACTGGTTAAAAAGAGTAGGCTGGTAAAGCAAGTAAAGACCATGACCCCAACCACAGGTATAATCTTACGCCAAGGGAGTTTCCTTAATCTATCAGGTTGAAAATGCGTTCTGCTGTTGGCAAGCAGCGAGCTAACCTCGCGCCAAGATAGCTTCCTAATAGGGAATTTGACCTGCTCGCCCCTCGTATCAACTTGACATAAACCGTAGTAACAAAGAGCAATTGCTATAATCCAAAGACCAAAAACTAGGCCGCGAAAAATAAAATTGATGGAATCGTAATAGGTGATCAAAAGAGAAATAAAATAACTTACCAATCCAACCCGCAGATAGATTTTCCCGCGCTTAGCAGAACTAACAGGTATACCTTTATTCTGGCAACGATTATAGCGTTCTAGCCAATTCAGCACGGTTTCCTCGGAGAGCAGGGTTAGCTGGGCAATTTCGTTGGGAGAATATCCTTGTTGCGATAGCAATACTACCTGTAAGTAAGTGCGGGTCTCAGCATCCTCGGCTTCGTGGTAAAGTTGCTCAAGTTCTTCAAGTTCTAGCGAGTCTTTGCCAGTCGGTAGGTAAGGTACAAGCGACATAATAAAAAATTCCCTTGCCTTAATGGATTTTAAAATTCAACCAAATTTGGATACTTGCATTATTATAACATATTTACCTTACAAAAATATTACAAACCAAAGACCAATAGCACCTTATCATCTCAGAATTTCGGGGTAGGGGTGTATTGCATACGCCCAATGTAGGACGGGTTTATTCAATAAACCCCTACTTATTGAGATGATAGATAGCACCTAAGTTAGGCAGTTTTCCACAAAATAGAAATTGAAGCAGAAAGCGGCAGTGGCGGCGGAAATTGCCATTGCCGTTGTTTTCTAAAACCAGTCTATTCTACCACTTCTTTTTATGGTAGAATAGAGTCGCTAAAACTATAATAATGAGAAGTTTGTAGCTTGATTAGGGAGCAAGAGTCGCAATGACCTCTTATGTATGGCAACCTGAATGGGAACTATTGGAAAGTGAAGAAGAGAACATGCCTACAGTAGAGCATGGGGTTATTTGTACCAATATTATCACGGCCCTTAACCTTTTTCTCAAAGGCAAGGGTCTCGGACGTGTCTTGGATAGTTCGGTCGAATATCGGTTTTTAGAACCGCCTAAAGGCAAGACTAAGAAGAGGCCACGCTTTCCCGATGTCACCTTTATCCGGCAAGAACGCTTACCCCAAAATATGAGAAGCTATCCCGAAGTAGCCCCAGATCTAGCCGTTGAAGTCGCTTCACCGACCGATAGAGACTATGATATTGAGGCTAGGGTTAAGGAGTATCAAAAAGTGGGCGTAAAGCAGGTCTGGGTAATACATCCTTATAGCCGAACGATAGACCTTTACCGACTGGAAAATGGCTTGCTCTGTCAGAGAATAGGCATAAATGGCGAGCTACTCGGCGAAGATCAGATACCAGGCTTCAAACTCAAAGTAGGCGAAATCTTTGATTACCCTCCCCCACCGGATGAGACCGAAGAATAGATTATCACCTAAAAAAATTTGGGGACTAATCTAGTTTTGTTGAAAAATAAGGCGACCTTGTAAATCAGTCCCGGATGTCGCGTTTGGCAAAGAAGAGAATTGCTAGAAGGGTAAATAGTAGCGCGTAGACTACTAACACCGTCCAAGCCAGCCAGATAGGATTGGTTACGATAATTTGCGGATTCGGAAATGGCCGATTAAGTAGTGTATAATGTTCCACCATGGTCAGGCGATTGATGCTGCTACTAACCAAAAAAGGATTCATATCCCGCGCGTAACGCAAGAAGGGCATCGCCCATTCTGGTATATTTTTGAGATTAAGATTACCATTGCCGAATTGCGCCCCCATAGAGCTAACAAAGCTATCTAGTCCACTGTAGACCAGAAAACCAATGATACCCGCTGCTACCGACTTGAAGAGAAAAGCGACGGCTACCACAAAGAGGGACATCACGGCGGTTTGTAGGCTGACCGTTGCAAAGTAGGTTAGACCCTTGCCCATATTTTCCAGATCCGCCGGGGTAATCTCGAAGGGAACACTATAAAAAAACTTCAAGAACATTGCCCAAATAAACCAGCCTACGATAATCGAAAGTGTGGCTCCAAATACCAGACTCAAGGCAAAGAGACATTTTGATAGCACTAGTTTTACCCGGCTAGGCTGGCGAGTGGCTAACATTTTGATGGTGTTCCAGCGATATTCATTTGCGACACTCAAAGCTGCACCCACTATTACTATCACGCCATAGACCGCCCCAAACTGGACAAACATCAGGCGGTTGGAGATAGCAAAGGTTCCTTCTAACCCTAAATCAATTAGACTTATGTAAGCGTTGCTATCCGGTACACCGACTTCTACCCGACTGAATATCTTGATCCCGACCTGAACCAACATAATTACTAGGGGTATGGCAATGGGTACGCTCAGCATCACCTTAAAAAACATCTGGCGACTACCCTTGAAAAGTTCTTGAAGATAACACTCGCGGAGGGTAGGTTTAGCAAATGGAGCTATTACAACGGCCATAAAAATTTACCTCTTCTTAAAAGATCAGCGGGCGGAGCCGCATCCCACGAAATAGAAGCGACTATTCCCCGGTCAATTCCAGATAATATTCCTCTAGCGTTTGGCTACGGGCATAGATTTCACCAGCAAAAACACCTTGAGTAGCTAGGGCGCGGTTAATCGCAACCCCTTCGCTGGCAGGAGCATCTACGACTAGGAAATCCTCTTCGCTGTGAAAGCGGTCGGCCCAACCTTGGCTCTGCAAAATTCGTTTGGCTTTTTCCCAATCATCGGGCAAAACTTTTATTCGTAAGGAAGTCTTCCCTGCCAGCAATTCTTCAACTAAACCTTGAGCAATAATTTTACCTTTTTGAATTACGGCTACCCGGTTGCAAACCTGCTGTACCTCGTTGAGTAAATGGCTAGAGAGGAAGACGGTACGACCTTGTGAGGCTAGTTCTTTGATAAGCTGGCGAATTTCGGCCATACCTGCCGGGTCAAGACCATTGGTTGGCTCATCTAGGATAATCAGTTGGGGATCGGTCAGAAGTGCCGCCGCAATACAAAGACGTTGCTTCATACCGAGTGAATAAGTTCCGAAACGATCTTTGGCGCGGGCGGCTAGGCCCATCTTTTCTATAACTTCGTCTAACTTGGCTGGGTTATTTACCCCGGCCACCATTGCCATTGTCTTTAGATTGTCGCGTCCGGTCAGGCTGGGATAGAGGGCGGGTGCTTCGACAATGGCGGAGACTCGCTTCAAGACCTCGGCCCGTTGTTTGGTGGGGCTAAAGCCAAAGACCTCGACGCTACCCGCGCTCGGAGCTAGTAGCCCTAGCATCATCCGAATAATGGTGGTTTTGCCTGCCCCGTTTGGCCCTAGTAGTCCGAATACGTCGCCCGCATAAGCTTCCAGCCCGGCATCTTTAACCGCATAAACTTTTTTGAACCGTTTACTCAGTTCAAGTGTGCGAACCACTGGCCGATCTGAATTAGAAAATGGGCTACTTATCCCAACATTATTGTCCACTACTTGCACAGCTTTTTCCTTCTAAAACTAAAATTCGTAGTTCTTTCGGTTTCATCGGCTCAATCTTAATTCAATTAGGTTATACCAGTATTGAAAGATTTACACAACCCTTTAATTTTCCGGCTCTTTCCCGATAGTTTCCCTTTTTTGGCTTTAAATTTTTTTATTAGGTTAATTCTAAAGCTAACAGGTCTGCCCTTCAAGTCGGGATTAGAAATCCCTCTTACAGGGAATTAGGGAACCGGAGGGAAAAGAATCCCCCATTGGCACGTATATTTCCTAATATTGAACCCGCCTATTTCTGAATTTGGGGGATTTTAAAGTTTCGGGTTCCCTTATTTGTTAGGAGGGTTCTTGGTTCCCTTATTTGTTAGGAGGGTTCTTGGTTCCCTTTAGTGAGATTACTCTTCGATGATGACCTGACAAATCATCTCCATTGCGGGGTTGTCCTCATATGGATCCCAAGCAAAGGCGGTGCGCTCGTCCTTGAGATTGTCGAAAAAGTTTCCGCTTAGGGTGGCTTTGACCTTGCCCTTGAGTTCGCCACCCTCTACCACCAGCGTTCTAGGTGCGCCCACCGAATAGCGTCCACTCGTTCCGTCTTGAGTGTGCATCCCCAACAATGAATAGACTAATAGCCCCTTATCCACCCGCTTGATTAAATCCTCCAGCGAGGTCTTTTCTGGCTCGTCAATTTCGATGAAACTTCCCCCGCTTAGAGTAGGTGGAAAGCCTGTAATTCCGGCATATTTAAGATCGAGGATCGGTGTGACCAGTTTACCCTGATTTACCAGTGCTGCCCGTCCGCCGGGTATCCCTTCGCCCGTCAGACGACTGGCACTGAGTTCGTAAGGACGTAGACCATCTAGCACCAGATTCATATCGGAGCGGAGTATCTGTTTGCCCTGTTTAAAATCGTCCAGTTTAAAAGCGGCTTGCCCATTGGCAACGGCACTCCCGTAGATATTGCTTAGCACATAAGTATTCCAGAAGGAACCAGCTATTCCCGGTTGCAAAATTACCCGGTCGCCTGCCGGATTGGGTGTATATTTGCCCGCTTTTTTGAGGAGCGCGGTCGTTACTTTTATATCTTCAAGGACGCGCTCTACCTCACCCTCGGGATAGATTCGGCGCTTACTGTAGCCGTTGCCATAGATCCTATCGGCAGAAAAGGAGAAGCTAAAACTGGTGCTATCAAAGGAGACATCTAGCCCTTTAGAATTACGGATGTAGTTAGTCTGTGACCCGGCACTAGCCCTAGCATCCACAAATTCTATCTCGCTGGCACGTAACTCTTTGTAGCCTTGCTGTAAAATCTGGAAAAAGAGAGTTGTGTCACCTTCAACCAGCGTTTTGATCTTTTCGTCAAAGATTGGTACTTCTGGGTAGGTCTGTGGCTCCAGAATAGCCGGGCCATATTCCTCGTCAAAGGCACTGAGTCGCCATTCTAGTAGTCGTTCTTCAAATTCGTCTAGGGTTCGGCGGTCAAGCGAACTATTGGTGCGCTTATTATCCTCCCAGATTAGGTAAATACCTCCACTCAGGCTACTACGGGCAGTTGGTGGGCCATAAACATCACCTAGTTTATTATCCACGATGGAGAGTGTAACACTTTCTCCGTCATATACCGTCATACGCCAGCCTACAATTTTGGGAAGTTGGGGCCATTCGCCCCGTTCGGCTTTGCGGATTAGCTCCACTAACCGTTCGATATAATCGTTTTCATCTACTTGTTGGGTGGTAAAGTCGTTGTCCGGTCTACTCATAATTAAGCTTCTCCCCCGATAAAGACATTGTCATTGCGGTCTACTACAATAAAGCTATGGGAACCACCGCTGCTAGGCACTGATTGTCCGCCTTTGCCACAAGTTCCCTGTGCGTCCAGATAGAGCGGTCCCAAGCCACCCAAAATTGAATTTAAGGCCGATAAGACTTTGCCACTGAAAATCGCGGGTTGGCAGAGTAGTGGCTCTGGCTGGCTCAAATCGTAGATTGCCACACAGTTGAAGACAAAATCACCCTCCTTGGGCATAACCTGTCCTCCAGTGTAACCCGCTAGGTAAAGCATCTGCTCTCCTTCTTTTAGAAAGCCACTCTCTTGTAGTTTGGATTGTAGCTCTGCTGGAGTTACCTCCTCAAAGCGAGTCTCGAAGGGAACCGGGTCTTTAACCGTGATCCGAATATTGGTCATACGGGGGATGGGTAGATTGCGGTAGCCTTCAATTCGTTCGGCTCCGCTAATGGAGAGACCCGCGCGGCTGGCCGAAAAAATATCGGCCAATCCTGCCATTAGGACACCCTCTTTCATTATCTCTACCGTCTGGCGTGGCATCCCATTGGCACTGATGGGCTGATAGGCATAATCCCCTTGGATTGAACCATCGGTAATGGTGACAATTTCGGCCCCCATCTTTTCGCCAATTCGCATTTTGCCACCTTTACCGAGGATCGAGGTCTCCATTCCATCCGATTCGCTGGCATGACCGAATGCTTCGTGAGCCAATCCTTTTGCTAGGGCATAGTCAATGACCAGCTTATAATGGCCTCCCTTAACTTTAGGGGCGGTGGTAAGCTGCTGGGCCAAACCTGCGGCCTTTTTGGTGCGTAATTCCAGCCGTTCCTGATATTCCGGGCCGAGCAAGACCGAGGAATCGGGGCCACTAACTGTTGCACCTACACTGACGGCTTGGCTACCCGGCCCTCCGGGTATGGTAAGATAATGAGAAGCCAGCCCGGTCGGTAGATCAAAGCTAATATCAGTGCCATCGCTCCGCACAATGCGCCAATGGGCATCGCTTACACTATGGCGGCTCCGTACTGAAAGATTATTGCCGTAGCCTTTGGTCCGTGCGTTGGCCTCCTGCAACTCCTTGACTTGGGCATCGTAGTTGGTTTCGGCTAGGGTTTTGTAGTCGGTAGCAAGGGTTTGTATGCCATTCGACTCGATTTCAAAGACGGCTTGGTTGGTTTCAGTACCAAAGCCACTTGCACTCTTTGCTAATCGGGCAGCAGTTTCGACCAGTTTGCGGCAGACCTCCGGCGTTACCTGATCGCTGGAGACAAAGCTGGTATAGCCTTCTTTGGTAAAGACCTGTACCCCAATGCCTACCACGCTGCCCGTATTAATCGATTCCAGTCGTCCATTATTGATGCTAAGGCTGCGACCTTGCCCATCCTGTACGCGCCCAATGGCGTAGACTCCTAGCTCCGCAGCTCTTTTAGTTAGAGCCGCCAGTGCTGCACTATATTTTTCAACCCTCAAAGTTTTGGGCATGAACTTGGTTTCCTTGCTAATTTCAAGCTAATTCAATAACTAGTGATATTTAATTAAGAACTTCTAACAAATTTCCACCCATTCCTATGTGGAGGCCGGATTTTCTGTTCAAAGTAGTCTTAAAGGAAGTATAGCAAAGATTGGGTGATTAATCTATTAAAACGGATGCAACCTCAAATCAATTAGGTTGGTGAAAAGCTAAAGAATGTAATTGACGGAAACTAACGGGAAATTAACAAGGAATTAAAGATTGTGTAAATCTTTCATTGCAGCTATAATTTATTTTAGTTAAGATTAGTATCATCGGGTCAAAGGTATCTCCTCAATAAGTAGGGGTTTATTGAATAAACCCGCCTCATTTTGGGCGTATGCAATACGCCCCTACCTTGAAATTTTGAGATAATAGGGTCACAGCATTATTATAGGTGGCCGATAAATGCTCCTCTCGGTTTGGTATAATACTTTGGGGTTCTCCTTGCCTATTCTAGCATGGCCTTCAGTTCTTCGAGGTTAAGTATGCGTACCGATTCTTGGTGAAATTCGATAATGTGATCGTCGCGCATTTTGCAAAATTCTCTGGAGAGAGTGGGCCTTGAGACGTTTAGAAAATCGGCTAGTTCGCCCCGTTTCAGGGGTAACATAAAGGTTAAGTTTCCGCTCTTCTTGTGTTGCTCCAAGAGGTATTTACTGATTTTCCCTTTCATGCTCTTGACCGCCAAATATTCCACTTTTCGATTGAGGGTATAGGCTTTTAACGAGATGCTCTTGGTAAAATTACCAATCAAGATTCTATCGTAGGGGGACATTGTGCCACAAAGATCCAAAATCTTCTCTGGCTGAATGAACATAATGCGGCTATCGGCGCGGGCTATCACGGTGGCAGGCCAAAAATCGTAGCCTGTAAAAGCAATGATCTCGCCAAACATTTCGCCAGCTTTTAGGACGGCAATGATTATCCGGTTGCCCACAAAATTCTCTTTTACTACCGAAACCTCACCCTCTAAAACAAAGCCCACCCCTCCAAATTTTTCATCGGTAATGGCAATCAGATCATTTTTGTTAAAATCGGCAATTTTGGGGTTCAAGCAGTTAAAGACGGCGGGTAAAGCTTCTTCGGCAATACCCTTGAATAGGGCTGACTTTGACATGGTTTCCAGCCAATTTTTGTCCATTGCACTCTCTCCTTATTTTTAAGATAAGTAACACAGATGAACACAGAGAGCCACAGAGCCACACAGATTTTTTTATATTAGGAAATTCGCTTGGCACGATTTTTAAGCTCAATTTTCGTCAGTTCGGTGATTTTTGGACTCACCAGCGAATTTCCTAATGCTATCTCAAAAAGTCGGGGTAGGGGTGTATTGCATACACCCAAAGTGGGGTTAACCTCCAGTTATATTTTAAAAATATCCGTGTCCATCTGTGTTACTCTCCTAATTTACCTGTACCCTTACCCCGAAATTTCCGTATCCACAGATACCGATTTTTTTGTTTCATTCTATTATACTAGCCTTACTAAAACAAACTCAGGTTACGCTCAAGCCCGACCGGAAATTTATGTAAACCGGTTTTCCGGTTGATTATTGACTATATAAGGAGGATTTAAAAACTTGTCCAATATGTTTTGCTTTCAATGTGAACAGACCTCAAAAGGTACCGGTTGTATAACTGTTAGCACCTGCGGCAAAGAAGTAGACGTTGCTAATAAGCAGGATGAGCTAACGGCAGCTTTGATTGATCTCGCCCGTGTCGTCCCGGTGGATGACCGCTCGGCTACGACTGATACTTTGATGATGCAGGGTCTTTTTACCACTGTTACCAACGTCAGCTTTGATGCCGCAAGAGTAGCAGAGCTAACTAACCGGGTCAAGGAAGTGACGGCTAAAGCAGGCGGAACCGATGCTTTCCCTTGGGAAACCCTGTGGAAGGGTGACACCGATGTAGTATCGTTGCGCTCCACGCTGCTTTTTGGTCTCAAGGGAATGGCGGCTTATGCTTGGCATACTTACGTGCTGGGCAAAAAGGATGAGGAGGTAATTGGCTGGTTCTACAAGGGTATGGCGGCACTAGCGGAAGAACACACCGTTGAGGGTTGGCTCTCCTTATTAATGGAATTTGGTATGGTTAACCTGAAGTGTATGGCTTTGTTGGATGAGGCCAATACCTCCACCTATGGTCATCCGGTTCCCACCAAAGTGACGATGATGGTTGAAAAAGGCCCGTTTATTGTCATTACCGGCCATGACTTGCACGACTTGAAGCAACTCCTAGAGGATACCGAAGGAAAAGGTATCAACATCTACACCCATAGCGAGATGCTTCCGGCTCATGCCTACCCAGAACTAAAGAAGCATAGCCACCTGAAGGGCAATTTTGGCACAGCGTGGCAAAATCAGCAGAAGGAATTTGTCAATATTCCTGCACCTGTCCTGTATACCACCAATTGCATTATGCCTCCCAAAAATTCCTACAGCGACCGCCTCTTCACCACGTCGGTAGTCGCCTATCCTGAAATCAGCCATATTCCGGGCGGTAATGGTAGCGGTCGAAAAGACTTTACGCCTCTTATCAATAAGGCATTGGAATTGGGCGGTTTTAGCGAGGATACCACTTTTAGCGGGATTAACGGCGGAACTGAGGTTACCACCGGATTTGGCAGAAATGCGGTGCTAGGCGCGGCTGATTTGGTAGTTGGGGCGGTAAAAAGTGGCGCAATTAAACATTTCTTCTTGGTAGGTGGTTGCGACGGAGCCAAGCCGGGCCGAAACTACTATACCGACTTTGTTAAAAACGCGCCTCAAGATACGATGATCCTTACCCTAGCTTGCGGCAAGTATCGGTTCAATGACTTGGATATTGGGGAAATCGGTGGGCTACCTAGAATCCTCGATATGGGACAGTGTAATGACTCTTACTCGGCGATCCAAGTGGCAATCGCGCTGGCGGGTGCATTTAATTGTACGGTGAATGAGTTGCCCTTGACGCTGGTTCTTTCGTGGTTTGAGCAAAAAGCGGTAAGTATTCTGCTTACGCTCCTCGCACTTGGTATCAGAAATATTTACCTAGGGCCAAGCCTTCCGGCTTTTATTTCGCCCAACGTGCTTAATGTGCTGGTGGACAAATTCGCTATAAAACCGACTAGTACGGCTGAAGCGGATTTAGCCGCTATTTTAGTAGGAAAGTAACACAGATGAACACAGAGAACCACAGATTAACACAGATATATTTTTAGGTTAGATTGGCGTGTATTTGTAAGTTCTCTGATAAAGCTGTAGGAGGGATTTCTAATCCCGATTTTTGAGCGGTCTAGTAGCCGTTGAGGCGGTACGGGCTGTGTGTAGGAGGGATTTCTAACCCCGATTTTTGAGCGGTCTAGTAGCCGTTGAGGCGGTACGGGCTGTGTGTAGGAGGGATTTCTAATCCCGATTTTTGAGCGGTCTAGTAACCGTTGAGGCGGTACGGGCTGTGTGTAGGAGGGATTTCTAATCCCGATTTTTGATCTATCAATCTCGAATTTAGTAGGAAAATAACACAACAACCAATTGGCTACCCACAGATGAAGACCGCTAGGAGTGGTCTTCGGTCAATTGGTTGCATTATCAAAGGGCAGAGCCTTTTCCCACATATTAAATCTTCGACAAATGTTAACCAAAGACTAGTCTAAGGTTGTACAAATTCCTGTATACTTAAAGTGGAATAATAGTAAACAGGAGAAAAAAGATGATACCTGACCAATGGTATGCTGTAGTAGAGTCTAAAGAAGTACCGGAGGGTAAACCAGTGGCCTTTCGGAGATTAGGGCAAGATTTAGTCTTTTGGCGTGATACCTCGGCTAGTGGGGAGCGTAAAATTGTGGTGATGCGCGACCATTGCCCACATCGGCAGGCTAAGCTGAGCAAAGGTAAACTGGTAGAAGGTAATATCGAATGTCCTTTTCATGGCTTCCTATTTGACCACGCCGGTGCTTGTCAGTTAATTCCGGCTAATGGCAAAAATGGCCCCCGACCGAAAATTTTCCAAACTAAGGTTTATCCCTCCCGCGAAGCTTATGGTTTTATTTGGGTTTGGAAGGGTGAGCCGCGCAAAGAATATCCTCCCATTCCCTTCTTTGAAGGCTTGGAAGAGTACCAATATGGTAGCTTTCATAAAGAGTGGGCTACTCACTATACCCGCGCTATCGAAAACCAGTTAGACCTAGCCCATTTGCCTTTTGTCCACGCTGACACTATCGGGCGCGGTAACAAGACGCTGGTAAATGGCCCCTACAGTATCCTCGAAGACGAGAGTATCTATGTCTGGTTTGATTTTCAGCGTGACCATGGGCAAGTAGCCATTCGTCCCGCCGAACTGGATAAACCGGATAAATCGTGGCAACTCAGCTTCAAATTTCCTAATATCTGGATGCTACGTCCTTCCAGTAGAATACAGTTATTTGCCGCTTTCGCTCCAATTGACGACGAAAAGACGATGATCTATATCCGCTCTTATTACAAAGCGACTAAGTATCAGTTAGTAAACGTTATAATTTCCAAAATTACGGCTCTCTTTAGCCGAAAAATTTTGAGCCAAGACGAAGAAATTGTTGTTACCCAAACTCCGAAACAGGGCGGACTGGATTGTGGGGACAAATATATCCCGGCTGATCGGCCCATTCTACTCTACCACACTCACCGCGACGAGTTGATCCGGGCGGGTGAATGGGAGAAGTTGTCACCCGCCGTGAGTGTTTAAGGATAGTAGTGCAAAGGCTTTGGTTGGCTAGGGTGCAAAATACGTCTTTAAAAACCCGCCCGGAAATTTATTTCCGGGCGGGCTAACACCTATAAACTAACTACTTCCTAAGCCTGAGCGACTAGTTGCCGCAAGACATAGGGCAAAATGCCGCCGTGCTGATAGTACTCAATTTCAATCGGAGTATCAATTCGCAGAACTACTGGCACTTCTTCGCTTGTGCCATCGGTACGGTGAATCACTAGGGTAACGTCTTGGCGAGGTTGAGGGCCACCTTCCAGACCGAGCAGGTCAAAAGTTTCGCTGCCGTCCAGTTTAAGGGTTTGAGCGTTTATCCCTTCTTTGAATTGGCAAGGTAAAACTCCCATACCCACTAGGTTACTGCGGTGAATCCGCTCAAAGCTTTCGGCGATAACGGCCCCAACTCCTAACAAACTAGTGCCTTTAGCAGCCCAGTCGCGCGAACTACCCGTGCCATACTCCTGCCCGGCAATAACCACCAGTGGCGTACCCTCCGCCTGATATTTGATTGCGGCATCGTAAATACTCAGTTGCTCACCGAGGGGTTGGTAGATAGTAACACCACCCTCTACGCCGGGAACCATCAGGTTTTTGATCCGCACGTTGGCGAAAGTTCCACGAGTCATCACCCGGTCGTTGCCGCGCCGAGAACCGTAGCTATTGAAATCCTCGAACGCTACGCTCTTTCCCAGCAAGTAGACCCCGGCGGGGGAGGTCTTTTTGAAGGCTCCGGCGGGACTGATGTGGTCAGTTGTAACCGAATCGCCAAAAATCGCCAACGGTCGCGCCCCTTTAAGATCCACGAACTTACCCGCCTCGAGGCTAAACTTCTCGAAGAAGGGGGGCTCCTGAATATAGGTGGATTCGGTATCCCACTCATAGACCTCGCCCACACTGCTAGGAATTTCGTTCCAGAGCGGGTTTTGTTCGGCAAAATCGGCGTAGAGGCGGCGATACGTTTCAGGATCAAGCGCGGTGAAGAGCAGGTTGCGAACTTCTTCTAGGCTCGGCCAGAGATCACGCAAATAGACTTCCTGACCCTCCTTGCCCGTCCCGATGGGTTCTTCCGCTAGATTTATATTCACTCGCCCGGCCAGCGCAAAAGCTACCACCAGTGGCGGACTCATCAGGAAGTTGGCCTTAATGCTCTGATGTACCCGCGCCTCAAAGTTGCGGTTGCCACTTAGAACGCTGGCCGAAATCAGATCATTTTTAGTAACCACCTCTTCGATGCGGGCCTCCAACGGTCCAGAGTTGCCGATACAGGTAGTACAGCCATAGCCTATCAGATTAAACCCAAGTTGGTCTAAATAGGGCTGAAGTCCGGTCTTTTCCAGATAAGCCGTCACTACCCGCGAACCTGGGCCAAGCGAGGTTTTAACCACCGGGCGCACCGACAAACCCTGCTCCACTGCCTTTTTCGCCAACAATCCGGCAGCTAACATTACGCTGGGATTGGAAGTATTGGTACAGGAGGTAATGGCGGCAATCAATACATCCCCATGACCAAGATCAGCGTCCTCACCCTTATCTGTTGTCACCGGGAAGCGTTGGCTAAGGGACTCCGCCGACTTGTTATAGCCATTTTGGTTGACGGGCTTATTTAGAAGGTCGAGGAAGGTCTCTTTAAGCTCTGGCAGGTTAATCCGATCTTGCGGACGTTTTGGCCCGGCTACGCTGGGCGTAATCGTACCAAGATCCAGTTCCAGTAGAGTGCTATATTCAATTTCGCCTTGGCGTGGCATACCGAACAACCCTTGGGCCTTGAAATAGTTGCGGAAAGCTGCCACCTGCTCGTCGGTGCGACCTGTGGCCTTGAGGTAGGCACATGATTCTTCATCCACTGGGAAAAAGCCCATGGTTGCGCCATATTCGGGGGCCATGTTTGCAACCGTAGCGCGGTCGGTCAAAGGCAACGAGGCCGCCCCTTCTCCATGAAATTCCACAAATTTTCCAACTACCTTAGCCTTACGCAGCATTTCGGTAACGCGCAGAGCTAAGTCAGTCGCGGTAACACCCTCCTGTAACGTTCCGGTCAGGTGAACACCGACTACATCGGGCGTGAGAAAATAGACGGGCTGACCGAGCATACCGGCCTCCGCTTCAATCCCACCGACACCCCAGCCCACGATACCGAGGCCATTTATCATGGTAGTGTGCGAGTCGGTTCCCACTAGCGTATCTGGATAATACACGCCCTCTTTCTCAAGTACACCTTTTGCCAGATACTCAAGGTTTACCTGATGTACGATACCGATGCCCGGCGGCACTACCTTAAAACTTTCAAAAGCTTGCATACCCCACTTGAGGAATTGGTAGCGGGCGCGGTTGCGTTGGAACTCAATTTCCATATTGCGTTGGAAAGCGTCGTTGCTCCTAGAAAAATCCACCTGCACCGAGTGATCTACTACCAGATCCACCGGAACGAGCGGCTCAATGATTTTGGGATTTTTGCCTAGTCGGGCCACTGCCGAGCGCATTGCCGCTAAATCCACCAGCAAAGGCACTCCGGTAAAGTCCTGCAACACAATCCGGGCCACCACAAACGGAATCTCCTCGGTGCGTTCGGCCTTAGCACTCCAGTTTGCCAGAATACGCACATCCTCTTCCCGAATTTTCTGACCATCGTAGTTACGCAGCACCGACTCAAGCACAATCCGAATAGTAACGGGTAATTTTGAAATTGGCCCAACTCCTTCTTTCTCCAGTTGGGGCAAAGCGTAAAACTGCCCCTCCCCCCCGGAGCCAAGCTCGAAGGTTTGAAGCGAATTAAAAAGATTATGCGGCATTATACTTCCTCTCAAATTTCCTTGTCTGGACATACATTTTACTTTAGGCTAAAAAGAGCTTGTTCCTTACTTCTGGCAGTATTTAATACACCTAGCTCTTATCTGTATCTAGCAAAATTATAACATAGGTTGAGAGCGATTTACCCTACCATAAGGCCAAACCGGATTGAAGTTAACGATAGACTTAATTGAAGCGAGTTATTGCAGAGCGGCTTTATGGTTAAGAAAGCATTGGTATAAACTAAGTTGATAAACTTTTGGTATAATCCTGCGTACAGTAAAGAGGTTAATTTAGAACAGGAGGTTAAAAAATGGATTTAGAAGCACACGCCGAATTTATAGCCACTACAGAGCATAGCCCCAACGGGTATAGCTCCCACTATAGTAGAGAAGCTTTGAAAAACCGTCAGCTAACTTCTAGCAAGGTTGGGGAAACCCCGGAAGAAGAGGCGGCTAATGCGCGGGTTGAAAACTTGATCCGCCAGCTATTAATAGAGCTGGGTGAGAACCCAGAGCGGGAAGGATTAAACTTAACCCCTAGCCGAGTACGCAGGAGTTTGGCCTTTCTGACCGACGGTTATGTTAAAGATCCGCAAGAGGTATTGGGTACGGCCCTCTTTGAAGAACACTACGATGAAATGGTGCTAGTACGCGACATTGAGATGTATAGTATGTGTGAACACCATATGTTGCCCTTCTACGGCAAGTGTCACATTGCCTACATCCCCAATGGTAAAATTGTCGGTTTATCGAAGTTACCCCGCATTGTAGACCTTTACAGCCGCCGTTTACAGGTACAAGAACGTCTCACCACCCAAATTGCCGAGGCCATCAACGAAGTACTCCATCCTATCGGGGTAGGAGTAGTAACCGAGGCTTACCACCTGTGTATGATGATGCGGGGCGTACAAAAACAAAATTCTATGACCTTGGCAAGCTGTATGCTAGGTGATTTTAAAAAAGATCAAAAGACCCGTAGCGAGTTCCTCAATCTGATTCAACATGTGCGGGGAAATTAATACGGGGAAATAATATAATATATATGGAGGTTATAAGCTAATGGAAGATTTAAAGAAGATGCCAGAAAGCTACTGGAAGGAGAAGCTAACCCCAGAACAGTATCGGGTCTGCCGTCTCAAGGGAACTGAACAAGCTTTTACCGGGCCACTTTACCACAACCACGCTAAGGGAGTGTATGAGTGTGTGGCTTGTGGGCAATCCTTGTTCAGTTCCGAGGCCAAGTTTGAATCCGGGAGCGGTTGGCCTAGCTTTGATGATCCGGTCAATCGGGAACACGTGGAGTTGCATCAAGATAATTCCTATGGTATGCGCCGTACTGAGGTAGTCTGCAAAAACTGTGGTTCACACCTTGGGCATCTCTTTGAGGATGGGCCACGCGCTACCACCGGCTTGCGTTATTGCATTAATTCCGCCTCCCTCAATTTCAAGCCCGAAAATTCATAGAAACTCCAGTAGGAGGGATTTCTAATCCCGATGATTTCTAATCCCGATGATTTCTAATCCCGATGATTTCTAATCCCGATGATTTCT
>JACAUC010000005.1 GCA_013390945.1 Candidatus Chloroheliaceae bacterium | reverse complement strand
TGGACTACCCGAATTGTAAAGCGAAGGTTCCCGATTTTGAACCTTGCCTAAGAATCAGATCATCTCAATAATTCGGGGTAGGGGGGTATTGCATACGCCCAATGTGAAACCAGTTTACGGTCAACCTACGGCGGGTTTATGTGAACTGGTTCCAATAAACCCCTACCTATTGAGAAGATACTAAGAATCAGATCAAAATAGGCTCAAGAGCCTAAGCCATAACTTTAACTGCCTCCTCGTCAAAAGTGCCTTCCTCTTCCTCACCTTCGATAGAAAGATGGGGTAAAGCTTTATCCAGCCAGCCAGGTATCCACCAAGCCGAGCGACCCATCAGGGTCATTATTGCCGGAACGAGGGTCATTCGCACAATAAAGGCATCCACGAAGATACCCACTGCCAAACTAACCCCAAACAGCTTGATGTTGGCATCGGCACTACCAGCAAAACCCCCAAAGACCGCTACCATAATCGCCGCCGCTGCTGTTACCACTTTTGCACCCAAGCTAAAGCCAGAAGCTATTGCTCGATGGGCATCACCCGTCTTGGAGTAAACCTCGTGCATACTCGATACTAGGAAAAACTCATAATCCATGGCCAGACCGAACAAAATACCAGTGCCAATGATGGGGATAAAGCTGATGATTGGGCCAGGGGATGCTAGGCCAAACCAACCCCACTGGAAGACGGCTACCGTAGCACCAAACATCGCCGTTACCGATAACAAGAACCCAAGCGTAGCTTTAAGTGGCACTAGGATGGAGCGGAAAGCAAGCATGAGTAGCACCAGCGAAAGCCCCACCACTACCAGTAAATAGATCGGTAAGGCATCGGAGAGTTTCTTGCTAATATCGTCCTGTAGGGCCGTGTATCCAGTAACTCCCAGCTTTACCGCACTATCACCGCTGGCCTGAGCTTGGTTGTTACGGATGTAAGTGATTAAATCCGAGGTCTTCAGGTCAGAAGGGGCACTCTCCGGGATTATCTGGATAAGACCATTCTTGCCATCGGCGGTTATAATCGCCGGGGTTGCCATTTTTACGTCACTGACTTTACCAAGCTGGGTGGCGATTTTAGCTAGTCCTGCCAGACTGGAATACTGGGCGATCTGGGCTTCCAGCTTGGCCTGAGCTACCTCTTGACCTTTCTTCCCGGCCTCTTGAGCCGCCTCAATATCCGCCTGTAGTGCGGCCTGTAACTCCGGGGTAGTAGCCTCGGCAGCTTGCTTCATAAATTTGGTTTTTTGAGCTTGGCTCGCGGCATCTACCTGTTTTTGGAACTCGGCAGTGATGGTACTTCTTAAAGCAGCCCGGTCAGCGTCGGTTACGGGCGGAACATCTTCTACCAGAACGACGAGGGGCGCGTTATAACCCACCCCAAAGGCATTTGCCAAGTAGTCATAAGCCTTACGCTGCGTGGTAGAAGGGGCGGCAAACTGATCGTTAGGCAGACCCAAGGTTAGGTCTGTGACCGGGAAAGCGAGCAAACCTACTACTACGAGACTTAACACAATTGCCACCACACGGTGTTTGGTAAGGCGTTCACCCCACTTATACCAAAAGGTAGTGTGGCTAATGAGGTGATGGCTTTCCACCCCCCTCGCCTGAGCGTCGGCAATTTTCTGGGCGGTTTTGCGGCCAAATATTTTAGGACCAGCGATACCGAGAATGGCCGGAGTTAGGGTCACGGACAAAAGAGCCTCGACCGCAACCGCGGCGGCCCCGGTCAGACCCATCGTTGTCATAAAGGGTATGTTAACCACACTAAGAGCGGCGAGAGCAATAATAACCGTACTGGCGGCAAAGATCACCGCGTTACCTGCCGTGCCGATGGCGCGACCAGCGGCCTTATTATAGCTGTAGCCTTCCATTAAGAGGGTGCGGTATTTTGAAACGATAAAGAGCGAATAGTCAATGCCAACCGCGAGGCCAAGCATGGCACCTAGGGCCGGAGTAGTGGTGTTAACGTCAATGAGTTGGCTAAGGGAAAAAAGCCCGGCGATAGTAATGCCAACCCCCACTATGGCAATTAGTAGCGGCATCCCAGCCGAAATTAGGGATCTAAAGGTGAGGAGCAGAACCGCTAGGGCTATAACCAGACCCGTTAATTCGGAGAGGCCCAATATCTCTCCCGGTTGCACATTGATAAGGTTGCCGCCTCGTTCGGCCTCTAGCTCTGGCGTACTCAAGTTAAGGTTAATCGTAATCTCGGCTACGCTTTCAAGGGTACTCTTATCAACTTGACCAGCTCCCTTTTCCAGTTGAACCAAGGCATAGGCGGTTTTACCATCACTGGAGGTAGCTTGAGGGTTAACAAAAGGGCTGACCACATTCACCACCCCCGGTACTGCTTTAACCTTGGCCAGAGCAGGGTCAATCACACTCTGAAAATCGCTCACTTTCTTAGCGGTAGTGTGAAAGACAATCTGGCCGGAACCATTACCCGATCCGGGAAATAGCTGACCCACTCGATCAATCGTTAGTTGGGCCGGGGTGCCGGGAATAGAAATAGAACCAGAGGCCGGTTGGTAGAAGTTAGCTGCCAAGCCTCCCACGATACCTAGTACCAGTAGCCAGAACCCGACTACCCACCACTTCTTTCTAAACAAGAAAGAGCCCAACTTATCTAAAAAATTTCCCATTCTAATTTCTCCTTGAATAGCTGTCAAAAAGGAAACCTAGCTTATTTTAAGAAGCGGGTATTTCCAAGCCGCCCAGCCATATTTCAAACATCATATCTATCACTTCTTTTAGCTCAAAACTGTTTACAATTGGGCTAAACTCAGAAAAATATTGCTTGTTGATAGTCATAGTTTCAATCTGGTCACACAAACCCATAAAGCTATGTATCGCCAGTTCCAGCACCACCTTGCGGATTTCGCCTTTTTCGATACCCTCTTCAAATACCCCTGAAAGCAAAGTAAAGATTTGTTGATAGCTTTGTTTAACCGTTGTTCTAACTTCTTCACCTAGCTGCCAAAGTTCGACCAAAAAGGAACGTTTATTTTCAGGCATGGGATAGTCACTTATCCGATCCAGAATATTTCTAAGGCGGCTACGGGTATTGTGACCTGCTGCAATAGCCTCACTCCAAACCGTAATTAGTTCGGTGATTGAAGCCTTGATGGTCTCTACCAGTAATTGCTCTTTTCCACCGGGAAAGTGGTAGTAAAGCGTAGGGCGTTTAAGACCGAGTATTTCAGAAATCTTCTCCATACTGAGGTGGTTATATCCCCCGTTCAGGTAAAGACGCTTGGCTTCCTCGATAACCCGTTTTCTGGTATCATTTGTCCTTAAATCAACTTTGGTTACCATAGTATGTTTTCTTACAGCTTAACCTTGCTTAAAAAAGTTTACCTACATGTCTGTAGAGTATTATAGACCTTTTTCCACAAATGTCAAGAGGTGCAAATGAAAAAATGAAACCTATTTTTAAGGATGGTTACCAACCGATTGAGGATTATGGGACTTTATTTCTGGTAGAATGTCCACAATGTGAGGGCTGCGCGAGGGTAGAAAAGTATGTTCCGGGCAAAGAAGTGCCTTCAATGAAAAAATCGAAAAAGACGAAACCGCCCAAAAACTACAGGTGGCACTATCGTTTAATCTGTGTGAAGTGTGGTTACAACAAAACCGAATATTTTAATAGTCAAATCAGCGGTATACCGACCGACTGGTTCTTTAGGCGGCCTCTGTGGTTACAAATCCCCTGCTGTGGAGAGGTACTTTGGGCCTATAATGCGCCCCATTTAGCTTTTCTAAAGAGTTATGTGCAAGCCGAACTAAGGGAAGATGGGATTGCCACCAGAACGGTTGCTACGCGCTTACCAACTTGGCTTAAAAGTGCCAAAAACCGGGCAGAAATACTGCACGGGATTGAGAAACTGGAGGCCAAACTACAGTTGGCCTGAATATTACTCTGAGGTAAATTCCACGCCAAAACCTTTCAGATATTCTATAGCAGTAGCAGGATTGAAGGCTTGGGCCGGGCCGAGGATACCAGCCTTGTCAAAACCGGGCGAAAGCATCTGCTCCGCCGCCCAAACTACGATAACCGCCGTTAGACCATAAACATCACGACCCTGCAAGGTGACGGTGCGCCGTCCTTTGGGGCCAATAGCTTCCGCGACTAAGGCCCATTGGTTAGCCTGACGTGCTTCTTCCTGTGGCCCGCGCTGGCGAAGACCAACCGCCTTGTCCAAAACGAAACCGAGCGTAGTGCTAACTATCGGCAAGAGCGGCGAGATTAGTTGCAAACCAAACGCGGCTGGCGCAGGCAAAGCCAAATAAGAATCCACGCGCTGCACCTTAATATGGCGGGGCAACGTTACCGAATCACCGAAGGGAGTCCAGACGGCGGTTTGTTCGCCGAAGGGAGGCGGAAAGCGGAAGCGGCGCACTTCCGAGCCAGTCAGCTTTACCACCCGCCGTCCATTGCGCCAACCTAGGCCATAGGAACCAAGTGCAGCAAAGAGCGAACGCTGGGTTCCTTGACTAGTCTGGAGATTTAGAGTAGCGGTAGCAGTAGCAAGACTATCGAGGGGTTCAAGGTCAAGGGCTGCCAGAGCCGCAAGCCAGTTACTCAAGGCATATTCCACGCCACAGCCGGGAATCGCCACTCTTTGTTGAGCCAAGGCCAACAAATGAAAAGCGGTGATCGTATGGGCAATATAAGCCTGTTCGCCCGTAATATCAAGGTAATGAGAGCCATGCTCTAAAGCTTGGCGCACCACTGGCGCACCCAAACGGGTAAATGGCCCAGCACAATTTATGAGTAGACCAACCTCTGACTCAAAGAGGGCAGGCAGGGTTTCTGGCTGGAGCGGGTTTGCCACCACTGAGGGAGTTGCCTCATCTAGCTTGAACTCGGCGCGTAGAGCCGCCAGCCTTTCAGGGCTACGCCCGGCAATCGCAAAGGGTAAGCCTTTACGCTGTAGTTCGGCCACTATGAGCCGCCCGGTATAACCCGTAGCACCCAGCACCATAATTTTTTTTGAATTTTCGACCATTAATTATCAGCCTTGTCCATAGAGCCGTTATTAATCTGGTTCGTCCTCGCCACGAGGAGGAGCTTTGGTGGGATCGAAGGCTTGGGCTATCAGGGCCGGGAATTTGCTGACCAACACACTGTTGGGTACAGAGCGATAGGCTCCAGCAAGACGCGCCTGACGCAAGCTTTGTGGATCGGTATGGGAGCCAAAAGCCAAGACTGGCAGACCAAGTTCGCGGGCTGCCCGGATCAGTGCCTCCGGCTCGGCTTGCCGAGCGGTTAGGTCTATCAATACTAAGGCTAGATTTTCTTCGGTTAGCCGGGCGCGAAAAGCCTCCGCGCTGTGTACAATGATACTCCGCCACTCACCCGACGGATCGCCTAAATTTTGGACGGCGGCATTGATCTTTCCGAAAAAAAACAAATCTTTGGTTAAAGCCAACAAGGTTCTCATTAACGTCTCCTTTGGCTGAAATGGGGATTTTTATACACAATCGGGATTGGAAATCCCTCCTACAAAGGCTTAGAATTTTACCCGATAATAAAAAGCCTGACTCTTACCACCAATTTCCTCACGCTTTGACGTGGAAGCTTCCAAATTTGGTTTGAGGGTAAGAGTTAGAAAAAAGTTAGGCTTCTTGGCTAACCAGAGCCGCCACCTTGGCAAAGAGAGCGGGGTCAATCTGGTTATTCTCGGCAGTGCCGATACAGAAGCAGTAAAGGCCCGCTCCGTCGGTGCGCTGAACGGCCACGTGGTAGTCTCCAGTTTCGGGCAGAGGCGACATAAAACTCTGCACCATTATGTAATCGTGTCCCACGATGTGAAGGGGCTTGGCGGTAACATCGGGCGTAACTCCTTCAGCGGGTAGGCCCGGGCCGGAGAGCCGGAAAGTGGCCCGTAAACCTTTGTGGTTATAAGAAGCGGCCATTAGCAGCAGGATAGGGGCTAACTTTGCCTCTTTCTCGGCAAAGAAAGTATAATATTCCTCCTCCTTGCCGGGTTTAAGAGTACCATAAATCGCCTTTGAAAGGTTTGGCTCCTTAATCTCAAAAGGTTTGTCGGTCTCTGGTGATCCGGCCTCGTTTAGCACGGGCACGTGTAGACGCAACGACCGAAAAAGCCCAATAATGAGCAGGGTCATAAAAACAAACAAGCGTAACATTTAGCATCCTCCTCATAATACAATAAGCTTTGATACTGGCGCAATTGGGGTAAAATGGCCTCTTCTTGTTCAAGACTTAGTTCAGACAAGAAAAGCACTCAGTTTTGGTTAGTCTAGTCTAACATGGGAAGAGCCAAACGACAAATTGAACTATGCTATAATGAATAAGTTTGAATAAGCAGCCTGAAGCAGAGATTATAAAATAGAGAGTTCGGTGAAGATAATAGAGCCGGGTCAAATGCAGCAGGAGAAAGCAAGGCGCAACCGCTGGGGATTTTTTGAGGCAAATTTTGGCATAATAGCCGGGTTAGTGCTAGGATTGGTGGCCTTTGCGCCAGCCTTGTTTCATTATTTTACGGGCGAGGATTTTATCTTTATCCAAGCGGCAGCCGAAGGTCACGCTTTCTATGAACCGGGCCAACGCCTCTTTTATCGGCCTTTGCCCAACCTGATCTGGCAAGCCGATTACGCCTTGTGGGGTCTAGGGGCAACAGGTTATCACCTGACTAACCTGCTGCTGCACCTGCTAAACGCCCTATTAGTAGGAAGATTGGCGCAAAAACTTTCTGGAGAACAGAAAGTTAGCTGGCTGGCGACCGCTTTATTTGCCCTACATCCCATCCATATTGAAGCGGTAGATTGGTTGGCGAGTCGACCTGACCTACTAGCGACGGCGTGTTGTCTACTTTCGCTTTTAGCAAGCCTTAGCTTCTTTGAAAATTCGGTTAAAAAGGGTCCATTCTGGTTATATTTAGCTTCGCTGCTGGCTTTTGCCGCTGGGCTCTTCTCAAAAGAGGCCGCCGCCGGGCTACCGATAGCCCTTTTCGGTATTCTGTGGGTGCAAAATCGGGGAGGAAGCTGGAAGAGATTAGCCATGTGGTTGTTACCCTATGTGGTGGTTGGGGGAATTTACGGGCTGGCGCGTTACAATGCTCTGGGAGGATTAGGAGGATACAATAGCGAAGGGCGCGACCTCCTCTATATCACTTGGAACCTGACTGGCGGATTGTGGTTGCCTTTACTCTTCCCACTCAACCTAGAGAGTAGTGGGCCAATGGTAGGGGGACTATTGTTAGCCTTACTCTCCGCATTTTACGCCGGACTAATTTGGCATTTCTTCACCACCAAACTTGGCCCGAAAAAATCTTGGCTAAGCACTCTGCTCTTGATCTATGGCTCTCTTTTGCCCGCACTCAATAGTGCCCCGGTGGATACCAACTTAGCCCAAAGCCGAATACTCTACCTACCATCGGTGGGCTTTTGCCTGCTAATGGCACTTTTTCTGGCACAAGGTTTAAAGGTTAAAATGCTGAGCGCGAAAGTCTTACTGACCGGGCTATTGCTCTGGCAGATAGCCGCCCTGCAGGTGAATCTTGCACCTTGGCAGGCGGCGGGGGAGATGGTGCGTACTACCTTTAGTCTGTTAGCCAATCAACCCTTTGCCGATGGCGACACCCTTTATTTTGAAGGACTACCAGATAACTACCAAGGGGCTTATGGCTGGCGTAATGGGCTAGAAGCGGCGGCAAATCTGTTGACTGGAGACAAAGTAGGAGGTTTTAATCGCACCCCTAATTTAAAGGTAGATTACCAGTTAACCACTAAGGGACAACTCTGGTTCTTACGTTACCTTTACGAGGCCAAACCAGCGGGTTTAGAACTGGTGGCAAAGTACCAAACTGGATCACCCACAGCACTAACCTCTAACTCTCCCCTAGCAAGTTGGGATTTTACCACTTGCGGTAAAGAGACGTGGGAATGGATGCCGGGAAGAGGTCAGATAGAATGTCTGCCCGGAAAAGGATTTCAATTTATTACGCAAGGGCAAAAGACCGGGTTGACCGGGCAAGGCTCCTTTGAAGTTCCAACCGGGGTTGCGCCTTATTACCTTGATCTGTGGGCTTACCTCGACTACGATTTTGAGCAACCCCAAGTACTAGCCGAGGTGCATCTGCTAGATACCGCTAATGGGCAAGAGTTAGACGGCTATCAATTTGACCTAGCCGCCGATGGTCGAACCCACGCTTATCGTCTCTATCTCAATCCGAATCGTCCAGCTAAGAGTCTAACCCTTACACTTAGGGCAAACAAATTACGCAGCAATATTCTTTGGCAACGGCTCAATTTTAGCCCACAATTCGGGTAGTGGCTTAACCATTAGAATTGGAGAAGGAGGGCAAGGTAACACTGAGGGGAGAAGTACCCGATAGGTGTGGATCATTATTAAGCCAAGTCAGCACAATAGTAGTACCCTGACCCGGTTGGGAGATCAGATCAAAACTAGCATTAATCAGGCGAGCCCGCTCGCGCATATTTAAGAGGCCAAAACTACCGCGCTCATCATAGCGGTCAGAAACAGCGCGGCTATCAAAGCCCTTGCCATCGTCGCGAATAATTACAGTCGTATCCTGACTGCCCCGTTGCAATTCAATCCAGACATTTTTGGGTGCGGCGTGTTTACGAATATTATTAATTGCTTCTTGGATAATAATAAAAGTGGTAGTCTCGGTATTATAGGGCAGGCGCACCGGTTTCTCATCATCGCCAAAGCCGCTAACTATCAGATGGGTTTTCCAGAGATCACCTTGTAACTTTTCGACATAGGCTTCTAGCGTTTTAATCAAGCCTTGCGTCTCTAACATTAGTGGTCGCAGACCAAACATCATAGTACGTACATCTTTGGTAACCTGCTGAGCAATTCTTCCTACATCTTCTAGGGCCGCCGGAACTAAGCTGGGTTCATTTTTAAGGGCCATTTTGATAAAGTCAATCTTCATCACAATTCCAGCCATTACCTGAGCAGGGCCATCGTGCAAGTCACGGGCGAGGTCACGCCGCACCTCTTCTTCTTTATCAATCAGACGGTCGCGTTCTTCTTTAAGGTCGGAATAAAGTTGGGCGTTTTCGATAGCGATAGCGGCTTGAGCCGCGAGCATCAAAAGCAGGGCCATATCATTAGGATTGAAACTAACACCACCTAGCTTGTTTAGAACCTCGATTACTCCAATGGTTTTTTCACGTACAATTAAAGGGGCGCACATCACGGTGCGGGTTTTGAAGCCAGTGGTACTATCCACTACATTATTAAAACGCGGGTCTTTGCTTACGTCATTAACAATTACAGGCTCACCAATTCGAGCCACATAGCCGCTGATACCGCGCCCGGCGGGTTGGCGAAATTCTTTCAATTGGTCGCCTTTTTCGCCGCTAGGTATGGAAAAGACCAATTCATCGGTTTTGCGGTCGAGAAGCATCAGAGTACAAGCTTCGGCATGAAGCAATTGGCTAGTAGTACCCATAATCTGCTGAAGTAGGTCGGGCAGATTACGATTGGAAGTAATGGCCGTTGCGATTTCATTGAGCAAGACCAAATCTTCGAGTCGGCGCGAAACATTGGTCAAGGAGCGGAGACTAAACCAAGCGTTAGCAGTAGCCCGGCTAAAAGCCGTCAGGGTACTAAGCTCAGCCGCATTAAAAGTCAAGCCACTTGTACCGCCCGCCCGCTCGATGTTGGGCAAGAGATAAAGCATTACCCCAGCCCCTACACCATTAGTCGGATTAAAAAGGGGTAAGATCAGCACTCGGCGAATGGTGTGGCTGGCAGCACTGATGCTCTGCAAAACGGGTCCTTTGGGCAACCAGAGTGAAAGGGGATTGAAGTCGCCGGAGGATAAGCTGTTAGTACTACGCCCATTACGCAGGTAGGTGGTTTGGGCTTGGGCGGCTTGGGTAGCAAGGAAACGGCGCAGGAGTTCTACTTCTCGCCCAGACTCCCGCCCTTCTTCATAATCAAAGAAGGCAATTAAGCCAGAGTCGGCTCGAGCCAAGCGCAAGCCTTCGTTCAGGGCCGTTTGCAGGAGTGAGCCGGGAACCTGAAGCAAGGGTAAGTTGGTCAAATATTCAGTTAAATGGGACGTATTGAGCAGCATTCCCGTATTGCCTCGAAAAGTTTAAACTTACTACTGAAAGATGGCCCGGCCAACCCGAACGATAGTCGCGCCCTCTTCGATTGCTACCTCAAAATCGTTGGTCATTCCCATTGAAAGTGTGCGCCATGCGGGTGTACCCGGATGGTGTTTTTCAAACAGAGTCTGTAACCTAGCAAAAACCGGGCGAACCTCTTCAGGATTTTCGGTATAGGGTGCAAGAGTCATTAGACCACGTACTTCCAAGTAGTCTAGCCGCAAAACCTGCTCTAAGGTTGTACCCAACTCAACGGGAGCCAAACCCTCTTTACTCTCTTCCCCTGAAACATTTACCTGAATAAGGATCGGCATCTTTTTACCGAATTCAGCACAGTACCGATTAAGCGACTGAGCCAAACGTAAATCGTCCACCGAATGAATTATATCAAACAACTTAACGGCACGTCGGGCTTTATTGGTCTGTAAGTGACCTATCAGGTGCAAAGAGGCTTGATTGGGCGGATAGGGCAGGGGCGTAAATTTTTCTTCGGCCACCGAGACACGATTTTCACCAAAATCACGCAAGCCCAACCGAAAAGCTTCTTCTATGGCAGGTCGCGGGGCGGTCTTGGATACACCCACTAGGGTAATTTCTGATAGGTCGCGTCCGGCCCTTTTTGCCGCAGCACCGAGGTCTTCGCGTACCCGTGCTAACTTCTCACCTAAACTCATCGCTATAACTTTTCCTACGCTTACTGCATCTTGTTAAGTTTATAATAACACATATCTATATGAAATGCACCCCTGTAACGTAACGGGGAGCGGGAGAGCAAAGTATCTTGACTACTACCGCAATAAAGTTTAAACTCAAAGAGAGCCTCTTTGTATCATCTCCATTGGTAGGGGTTTATTGCATAAACCCGCCGTAGGCTGTCCGTAATTCTAACGATTTTACTATATTGGGCTTTTTTTGTCGTTTTGTTAGGTGAATCGTTAGGTTTAGCTGTTAAAGTATAACCAGATACGTTATAATGGGAAAACCTTCATTTTGACTAGGGCAGTAACCAGAGGTCAACTGCTTCAAGGTTAGTAGTATAGTACAGAAAAAGCGGGAGTCATCAAAATGTCCGGGCAAGCAGAAAAAATCTTATTAGCCGACGATGAGCATGATATTTTAATGTTGGTAAATTTCCAGCTTCAACGAGCTGGCTATCAGGTTTTATTGGCCGAGAACGGGCGTGAAGCCTTAGAAATTGCCCAACGCGAACAACCAGCACTGGTCATTTTAGACCGGATGATGCCGGAAATGGATGGAGTGGAGGTGTGTAAGCGACTGCGCCAGAGTAATCCCGATATTTACGTCATTATGCTTACGGCAATGGGTACAGAAGACCAGCGCGTGGTCGGTTTGGAGGCCGGGGCAGACGATTATATTAGCAAACCTTTCAACGGTCGCGAATTGGTCTTGCGGGTTAAAGCAATGCTTCGTCGCTCACAACAATACCCCGATAAAACGGCGGCGGAAAAGAATCTACCTAACACCAACGCCATTACTCCTCGCCCGGTGATCGAGCCGAACGGTATTTTCATTGATCCCGAACGTCGCCAAGTCTGGAAAGATGGGAAGGAGATAGAACTTACCAAACTGGAATTTGATCTGCTAAAATTCCTCTTCGATAACCCCGGTTTGGTCTTCAGTCGGGATCGCTTGCTAGAGCGGGTTTGGAATTATGACTATTTTGGGGATGAGCGCGTGGTAGATGTACATATGGCCCGCTTACGCAAAAAGCTGGAAGATGATCCCACCCGTCCCCGCTATATCCAGACCATCCGGGGAGTAGGCTACAAATATACCAGCTAACTAGAGCATAACCATCGGTATTTATAGCCCACAAAAGAAGCTTGCCAAAAATGCCGCATTGAGGCAAAATAAAGTTTGTGAAAAATTATAAGAAAAGCGAACCTAAAAAACTGCGGGTGGGCTTCGATGCCCGGATGGTCTATTATAGGCAGGCTGGAATTGGGCAGTATATTTTGAATTTGTTGGGTGAACTGGCTCCCTTGCAGGCCGAGCAGAACTTTAGCCTCACCGTCTACCAAAGCCGCAAAGAGGCCCGCTTACCGACGGAGTGGCTAAAACAACCTAACACCAAGCTTGCCTCCCGAAAACTGTGGACACCGCCACACCACCGCCTAGAACAGGTAGCACTGCCCTTAGAACTAGCGTGGGAGGGGCCAGCGGTCTTTCATAGCCCCGACTTTATTCCGCCTTTTATCCGTCCAACGTCGTCCTTCAACCCCCTCACGGGCTTTCGTAAAATCGGCTCGGTCATCACCATTCACGACTTAGCCTTCTTGCATTTCCCACATTTGCTGACCCAAGAGAGCGCCCGCTATTACGGTCAGGTGGAAAAGGGGGCGAAGAGTGCCGAGTGGGTAATTGCCGTGTCAGAAAGTACTGCCCGTGATGTGGTTAACGAGTTGGGTATTGACCCGGAGAAGATTCGGGTGATCTATGAAGCCGCCAATCCGCTCTTTCGTCCGTTGAGTGAGCCAGAACTGGTGAAACTGGAGGAGGGCGCAGCCCGGAAGGTGGTGGCAAAACTGCGGGAGCAAGGGCTAAATCCGGCAGACGGTTTCTTACTTTTTGTCAGTACCCTTGAGCCACGCAAGAATTTGCCCACTCTCTTGCGAGCCTACCGCCATTCGTTAGACGAATTTCCGGCGGATGTGCCGCCACCACGCCTAGTTTTGGCCGGGCGCGAGGGCTGGCTCTTTGCCGAAATTTACCGCTTAGCCGAAGAATTGGGTCTACAAAAAGAGCTAATTTGGACGGGCGGGGTAGAGACCACTGAGCTTTTATGGCTCTACAACCGGGCCACTTGTCTTGCGATGCCCTCACTTTATGAGGGCTTTGGCTTACCACCTTTAGAAGCGTTAGCCTGTGGTACACCTGCACTAGTGGCGGCTACCAGTAGCCTGCCAGAGGTAGTCGGCGAGGTAGGGCAAAAAATACCGCCCGAAGATGTTTCAGCATGGGCCACTGCTCTACACTACGCTTGGACAGAACGCCTCGTCCGTAAAGCTGAAATGCGACAACGTGGCCCGGTTTGGGCCGCTCGCTTCTCTTGGCGCAAAGCCGCCTTGGAAACTTTGGAGGTTTATAAATTATTGAACCAAGATTTTTATTTTAGATAATATTCATTATTAACTATTCTATCAAATAAGGAGTTAAAACCATGACCATCTCTTTTGATCGGGCCGTTGATTTTTACGATGCAACTCGTGGCTTTGCAGAGGGCGTGAATGAGCAAATTCGAGATGCGATTATAAATTACACTGGAGCCAGTAAAACCAGCCGTTTCTTGGAACTAGGAATTGGGACTGGGCGTATCGCCATTCCATTTATTCGGGCTGGTTACGACTATACCGGGGTAGATGTCTCCACTGCAATGATGGCCCGACTCAACCAAAAACTCTCCCAAGATGAAGCCCTCGCCTCCTATCGCTACCATCTACAACCAGCCGATGTGACCGCTTTACCTTTTTCAGAGGGCAGTTTTGATCTTATAATTACTGTGGCCGTACTACATTTGTTAGAAGGCTGGCAAAAGGCACTTCAAGAAGCAAAGCGGGTGCTTCTAAAACCCGGTGGTACTCTAGTCATTTCCGATAATATCGGGCAGGATTTCATGAGTGAGGGGTTGTCTCCTCTAAAGCTGGCTCAAAAAAAATGGAGTGAGATTCACGCCGAACTGGAAAACAAGGCTGAATACAAGCGCTGGGAGGGTTGGATACCCGAAGAAAAAATCGGAGCTTACCTAGAAGAACTCGGTGCAACTGTACAAAAGGTAACACTGGTAAAGTACACCAATCCTGAGCTAAGTCTACGCGATGCCGTCACCCGTATCACAGCCCGGAACTATTCCGCCGATTGGGAGACACCCGAAGAGATTCACCGCGAGGCCAGCGCACGGTTGGAAAAGTGGCTAGAAGAATATCCAGAACCCGACCGTAAAATAAGCCTACCTGAAGAATTTAACGCCATCATCGCCAAGTGGTCAAAATAAAGAGAGCCTTACAAAACCACTCCAAATAAGGTTTTATATATTTATATTTACAAAGGTAAGGAGATGGCATCAAAAGGGGCGTAGTTGACGCCCTTTTTGATGCCCCTCTTTATTAAGCGGACGCTATTAAAGATCTTTTTCCTCAAAGGGGCTTCTGATTGACATTTATTTCGTTTATGATACACTTAGGTATATTTTGAACTAAGGTGATTATTGAGGACTAGATCAGAACAGGTACAATTATGGAGATCCTACACAACTATGAGGCGAACAACTATGAATACCAGACCGAAGGAGACAAAGGGGAAATCGCGGAGCATCTAGCAACCTCTGGACGTATTCAACTAACCAGTTGTCTGGCCCGCATCCAAAGTGCGCTGACTAACCATAGCCTTTTTCCGGCTGAGCGTAAAATCGCTGAATATGTAATGAAATATCCTGAAGAAGTTACCGCTTTTTCGGTCAACGAACTAGCGCGAGTAGCCGATGCCAGTGAAGCCACCATTGTCCGCTTCTGCCGGGCGTTGGCCTTTAGCGGCTACAAAGATTTTAAGATGGCCCTCGCCGCCGAAGCCAAAGGCACAGTTAAAATCACCCATGAAGAGATCAATCGGAATGATGACGTGATGAGCATCACCCGCAAAGTCTTTCAGTCCGATCTCCAAGCTATCGCCGACTCGCGGGAGACATTAGATCGGCATGAGATGGAACGCGCGGTAGAAGCAATTCACCGCGCCAAACGAACCGAGTTCTACGGAATGGGTAGTTCAGCCCCCGCCGCCTTTGATGCCTATTATCGCTTCCTAAAAATTGGCCTGCCTGTCTTCTATGTGCTGGATCCCTATATGCAAGCCGTCTCTGCCAGCCAATTAGGGCCGGATTGTGTCGCCTTTGCCATCTCGCACACCGGGCGCACCGATGGAGTAATCTTCTCCCTCCGCAAAGCCCGTGAAGCCGGAGCCACTACGATTGCCCTCACCAGTAATGTGCGTGGCCCGATTGCCGAATTTGCCGATATTAAACTAATTACCGCCGCCCGTGAAACCGCCTTCCGCAACCAAGCGATGGCAAGCCGCATCGCCCACCTCAGTGTCATTGATGCCCTCTATGTCAACGTTGCCGTCCGACGCTACAACAAAGCCAGCGAACAAGTACGCCACACCGAAGAAGTCATCAACGAAAAATTACTGTAGGCTAACACCTTTCAGGAACGCCACAAGGTGTTAGCACAATCTCAAGGGGAAAACAGAAAAGTAATTTCTATTTAGTAACAGCCACACATGACAGGTGGTTGCTAGGTGTAGCCACTTTAATAGCACTACCTAGAAAGCCTGTCAGTTTCACGCCACTCAACCAATTGTTGCCGCTCAGTACCAGACCATTTAGCACATTCGAGGCAGCAGAACTATTAATTACCACTCCCGACTTATTTGCGTTACAAACTCCCTGAATTTTAGCTCCCGCCGCCACTACAGGCAGCTTTCCGGTAACTTGGATCGTGCTGGCTCCGTTAAAGAAGACGGTATCATTGGCTATAGCCTGTGTAAGCGCATAAGAAAGAGTGCCATTAGCACTACTATCCAATAGTTGGCCCCGGTCATTGACTGAAGTTACCGCCCAAAACGAGGAAAGAGAGTTAATTTGGGTAGGTAGAGTATAAAAAGCTACAAACTCATAATGCCAAGCCCCGGCAGCTATCAACGAATTCTTCTCGGCTTCGTTGGTGGTGTAGTAATGACGAGTACTATCGGAATTTAGATAGAAACGATAGACGGGCAGAGTGCCGGGCATTTGGGTATCGTAAACACAAAACCAAACTCCCTCCTCAGTCCATGCCCCAAGAGCGTTAACCGCACTTCGCTCCGCTGTACCTGCCGCATAAAAGTGTACATTACTATTAGAGTTCAAGTACCAACGATAAACTTGTACCTTGCCCACACAATCATTTAGGGCGTAGACATAGAAAGCAATGCGGGCATAATTAAAGGTAGAGCCGTTGGTTTGGACAGTATTAGCCTCTGATACATAGCTGGTGTAAAAGGGAGAAGAATGGGTATTGCTCCAGAAGACATAAAGTGGTACTTCCCGGCTATTTCGCGCCTCGTTAGAATACGGTGAAGTACCGGTCACATTGTAACCACGTATTCGATAAAAGTAGTAGCTACTATCAGCCTGTACACTAGTATCCTGATAGAAATAAGCACCTTTAGCCACCGTACCTATTTCAGACCAAGTGCCGTTTGTCCCTATTTTGCGCTCGATTTTAAAGCCATCTTCATTCAAATAACTACCCCAGAAAAGATCAATTTCACTACTAGAAACGCGGGTGGCTCCTAAATCATGGGGCGCATAATTTGTCATACAATTGATAGTTATGGGTGAATTACTAAGCATCGGATTTGGGCCAGCACCCCCGGTAGCGATAGCATAAAAGTAAAGTGTGTGGTCTACACCATCATTTAGGCTCATCGGCGTAGGAATATCAAAGCCATGTAAGCCATTATCGTGCGAGACTAAACTACTGACATCGCTTCTATAGACATTTGCCGTAACAGTTTGTACAAAGGCACCAGTTCCAGCCGGGCCATCCCTATATATATCCACATATATAGAAACATTTGGCGATTTGGGATCCCAAGCCCAGCCCCACAGATGAGTACACTTTACGGGAGCAGTGTCAACCATCGAATTAACATCACCTGCTGGCAATGCTACAGGACGGTTATTGGTAAAGAGTACCTGAACCTGAGTGCTACCGCCACAAACGCTATGACCATTGACACTCACCTGTCCACTTGAGCAGGTAGGCAACTGATAAGCATTATTATAATAAGCAGTACCATCCCGCACAAACTGTAGATGAAGATGCTCACCACCTGCACTACAAGGCGCAGTTAAACCAGTATAGCCCTGATCTGCTACCACCGTTGTTCCAGCAGAAACCGCCCCAGAGGTAACGTAAATCTTATTTTTAGCCAAGTGATAATAATAGCCATACCATCCCGCAAATGCGCCTGAATATTGAATTAATAGGTAATTACCAAACTGAACTCTGTAAGCACTTTTAGCTGCGTCTGTTATTATATTAGGAGGTATTATTATTGAATCACAATTTTCACCGTTGGTCTTACTCTGAATTACTGTACCATCGGCAATAGAAGTGATCTGGTGAGTGTAGGTATAGAAATCAATGCCGCCGCCGCCATCGTGAGCAGTGCTAGGCCCCTGAGTAATTACACCCGTTCCGCCATAAGGCCATGGCAAAGAGGGGAAAGCTGGATTCCCAATGGAATTTGGTCGTCTTTGTTGTGAAGCAGATACAGATGGTTTAGTGGGATCACCAAACCATTTGGTAAAGAGGCTTACAAAACCATTCGGGCCAGAACCAATCTTAATCTCCCAATCAGCTGGAGTATTATAAAGGGCCAAGAAAGCTTGGATAGCATAAGTCCCATTGTTGATAGAGGACGATGCAGGTAGTGTACTACCATCTACAAAATTTATAGTAGCTCCGGGTTTGTAGTTCTGCGCCAGATTGTTTAGCTGGTCAGCAGCATTGCTAAGACTATCCAGAAAAAATTGACCCGGTACAGCTACTTTCATAGGATTCTGGTAATCACCTGCCGAAGGGTTTTGGTTCGTTATCAGTCCAGTTTGCAGTTCCATTAGCACTATCAACAATTGAGAATTGATAAGGTAAAAGATATTAGTGTCAAAAAGGACTTGGGCTACTGGTTCAGTCTGGTTGATAAGGTAAGGCGATTGGTAGGACTTGAGTGAACCTGGCTGGCTATTCAGAAAATCCTGAATTTGCTGTTGACCAAAGAGGGGGTTAGTTCCGAAGCGGCTGTCATCAATCAAATTTTGATTCAGGCTACTAACCTGAGCAGATGCCATCTGAAAAGGAACCGCTCCCATTGGTAACAAAAGTAAAACAATCAGCCAAGCACTAAAAACGCGCTCCCTGTTTTTATGCCAACCTGAGCCAATTTGTTGAGAGAGAAAGACCCCTACCAGTGTAAAGAGCTTGATTACTGACCGCAGTAAGACGGAGTCGCGAGTAATCTTCATAGTTTGCATCCTCGTTAAGCTTAACTACTAGTTTGACCTTTAATTCAACCAATAAATGGAAGGCAGGTTTTTATACAACAACAAAATCCCGTATCATTTCAATAATATTGAGATGATACGAACCCCCATCAATGTTGAACAAATTTTTGTATCCGGTTTAAAGCGGGAGAATCTGAATATAGGTTAGGGTGATCTACCGTAAAAATATTGCCTTGGCTATCTACCGCAATACCAGTGGCATAAGCGACCAACTTACCATCCACCTTATCTTGGCTACGGTCATCACAAGTGCCAGCGTAGGAACCCCATGTTGTAATTTTATCTAGGGCAGGGTTGTATTTCGTGGCCCCTCCCCAAAATCGGCAGGCACTACTTCCTCCAAAAAGGAAGTAAAGATCACCCCACTTATCACTTGCTAAACCAAGTGTAAAACCTTCACTTCTCACACTTTTAATATAGCGACCCTGACTATCATATTCTTGAAGATATGGTTCCGACATAGCGGCTGAGCCAATGTAACTTTTCAGTAAATATATATTTCCACCGTTGCCTATTACTAAGTTAGAGATAGAGCCTCCACTTAATTCCAACCCGTTCTCGTCATGAATCGTCCAGCTTGCCAGTAAATTACCTGCATTATTATACTTATGAACGATAGCATTTAAAGTAGAATAGACATTTCCCTGAGCGTCAACTCCTATAAGGCTCTCACCTAACCCAAACGAGTCTTCGCCTACTGCTGATAGGTCAAATTTACTGAGAAGGCTACCCGAACTATTATATTTCAGGACGGTTTTACTTTTAGAGGCCAAAACATAAAGGTTCCCCGAACCATCGGTTTTCAGGGTAAAACCACCGCCAGTGCTAGAGCTATATTTTGGTGCGGGTACATCCCAGCTAGAAAGGAGTTGACCGCTTCCACTGTATTTCAAGATTTTAGCGTTGCCACTATCAGCCAAATAAAGGTTATCCTGAGAATCTATTACTATATCATCAATGAGGTTCGAGGAGACTAAAAACTTGCTGGCAAAATCAATCTTGCCAGTAAAGGCAGGAGGCGTGGGTGTCTGGTTGCCACCTTTAATTTGCTTGCCCAACAAGCCCAACAGCACATCGTAGGGTCTTTGGTTTTCCGGGTGAGCTTCAAATCTTGCCCGTTCAAACCACTGCATTACAAAGGTTTTACCAGTTTCCGGGTCTACATCCTTGTATTCCTCGCTAATCGGATAACCAAAACGTTCAATGCCGCCGTTGGCGTACCAATATTCCTTGAAACGCCCGGCAAGGTTGTGTCCGGTTTCGTTGAAATAGTTGTTATCCGCGCTATTTTTCTTCCCTGCACTTACAAAGTTGGGAGCGGTGGTCAATTTGTTTCGGTTCAGGTCTTTACCCAAAAGACCCATTAGCACCTCGTATTTGGTTCCAGCGTTTTCCGGGTGCAATTCAAACCGATTGCGCTCAAACCATTGGGTGAGGAAAGTTTTACCAGTCTCAGGGTCTACCTCAGATTGAGCATCGGTAATCGGATAGCCATAAGTCTCCAGACCACCACGAGTTCTCCAATAGTCAAGGAATTTCCCTGAAACCGTATGGCCTGTTTCAGGAAAATATTGGCTACTGTCAGCGGCAAAAGTAACGTTAAACGGGGTTAGCACCAGACTGAGTAGTAAAAAAGCTACCACACTAATCTGGTTACGGCTAGTTATAAACTTCATTACGAGCTCCTATTCTATCGCGGTTCCATTCCTGTTATTGCAAAAACTCACAAGAGTGCTAATTATTAGCTACGGCTAATAATAGCTTGGCTTATAGCATTAGCAATCTGATAGATTCTTTCTACCTCATTGCCTTTAACTATAAGTCCTCTGATTTCTTGGCCTGCAATTATTATCAAACAAAAATCTGGTTTGACTTTCTTAGCAGCTAAAAGCCAAATTCCGAATAATGCGGGTACTATATAGAAAATAACTCCTGGAAAAATAAGACATATAGCCCAAAACTGTTCCCAAGAATGTTTGGTTACTACCCTTACAGATGAAATGTTAGCGATAGAGTAAGTTACACCTCCTAATATAGCCCTCGCATTAGTAATAACAACAGTCGGGTCTCTGTAATAGACAACTTCTTGCAAGATGGTCTCTCCTAGTAGATTTGTATTTTGTATCTATCCTTCTGCCCATTATCGTTGTGATACAACCTCACTTGAAAAGTGAACTTGTCTAGGTTACAATAAAAAATACAACAATACGAAATTTTTTTGGATATGGGCAAATGTAACTTGCCTTAAAGCGAGTAGGGTTTACGTATTAAATCCTATGATTAGGATACAGCTAGTTTTTGTCGGTGTAAGGGGATTTTTCCCCCTATTTTATTAAAATTATTAACTCCTAGAAATATAGGTACGTATTAAAATGCGCGACGAAGATAAGCTTAAAGACTTGGATAAGCTACGCCAGAATTTTGTAAATGAGGTAGATGCCTTAAAGAAATCTAAGCGAAACATCACGCAACCTCAGATTATTAGCGTAATACCAAGCTGGAAAAACTACACTACCAGTGTGGAAAGTAAACAGATAAAACGTCCACCAGCTCGCTGGGAAATAATAAACCTAGCCGAACTTTTTGAGTGTACTAGCCATCAACGAAACGTTCTATTAGCCGCCGCTGGCTATAAAACTGAGGACGAATACGTAAATGACCCCCAACGTTTGAAAGTTCTATTACAACCACTGCTCCAACTAATGGAATGTACCCCTTATCCTTGTTACATCCTTAATAAAGATTGGAGTATATTGGCTATCTCTTTGACAGCACTAGAGTTTTTTGCTATACCATTGACCGCGCTAATGAACCTTCCGCCCGAACATTTTAATGTTCTTAGTCTCTTGCTTTATGAGAAATCTCCTCTTTATGCTTTAATGAAGGAGGGGCAAGAAAATTACTGGCGGCAGGTGGTTTATCGCAATGTCATAGGATTTAAGGTGGAGAACGAACTTTGTCTCTATGACGATTGGTTTATTAAAATCATTGCTCATTTCCGACAGTTTCCAGAGTTTGTGAGAATTTATGATGAGGGCTATAACCCCATCAAGGAGCAGTTAGAGGCCGCCAATAAAAATCCAGACAATAAGGATAACTTTGATTGGCTGGATTATAAGACCCGCTTTGTGCGAAACGGTATAACCCTGACCACTCGCTCGGTAATGGCTAAGGCAGGTGATTTGACTCACCCCCAATTGGTTTATTATGTCCCTGCCGATGAGGTGACTAGAGATTGGTTTAAGGATGAATTAAAAATTCACCTTCCTGACAAATCTCGTATCTTTAAAATTTTCTAGCAAAACCACCAGATAAAATCAAGAGGCTCAACGCTGAGCCTCTTGTTGTAAGTTCGTTAACTAGATCCGTTGGTCAGTTGACCTGCGTTGCAACTGGTAACAGCGTGTGTTATAGTTTGGTAGCAAATTTGGCAGTCACTGTTCAAGCCACGAGGAGTCTATTGAATGTTCAACCCTCTTTTGGAGCGACTAGAAAAAGGGCCGATTCTATGTGACGGTGGAATGGGTACCCTCCTCTATAATCGCGGAATTTATTATGATGTCTGTTATGAAGAATTAAATGTCAAACAACCAACCATAATCCAAGAGATCCACCGCGACTATATCGCTGCAGGCTCTGAAATTATTGAGACTAACACTTTTGGAGCCAATCGCTACCGCCTAGCCCACTTCGGCTTACAAGATAAAGTACGCGAATTTAACCTGAAGGGTGCTAAATTGGCCCGTGAAGTCCGCGATATTTCTGGCGAGTCGGTGCTAGTAGCGGGTTCAGTCGGGCCATTAGGACAGTTGGTGGGAGCCGGGGGCAGTGTCAAGACCAGCGAGGCCCAAGCCGCTTTCAAAGAACAAATCGAGGCTTTAATGGAAGGTGGCGTGGACTTGATTATCCTCGAAACCTTCTATAACTTTCAAGAGATGTGGCAAGCACTCCGCACCGCTCGTGCTACCACCGATATACCCATCGTGGCTCAGATGACCTTTACCGACGATGGTCGTACCTTTAGCGGACACACCCCCGAAGAGGTAATGCAGATGCTACGCCAAGGCGGTGCCGATGTAATTGGCTTAAACTGCCACGTCGGACCACAAGGCACTCTGGCGGTACTTGAACGGTTTGCCTCGGCCAGCCCAACTTTCCCCTATCTTTCGGCCCAACCTAATGCAGGCGCACCCCAACGGATAGAGGGTCGTCTCTTTTATAATGCCACGCCCGAATATTTCGGTCAATATGTCCGGCAATTTCACGAAATGGGGGTCAAGATTATGGGGGGGTGCTGTGGAACCACTCCGCTCCATATCGCCAAAATGCGGGAAGCCCTCAAAAGTATTCGGCCCGAAGAGGGCAAGACCTTTACGCCGGGTAAGGGCTACAGCCCAATCTATTCACCACCCCACAGCGATGTTGGTCCAGATGCCAGCGTCCACGAACAGGTAGACCGCTTGCTGGAAAAAGTCACTTCGGTGCTACCAACCGAATTAGCTCAAAAACTGGCAGCGGGTAAATTTGTAGTCAGTATTGAAATGGGGCCACCTAAAGGTATTAACCCCACCAAAATGCTCCAAGCAACGGCAAAAATGGCCGAATTAGGAGCAGACGTGGTAAATATTACCGATAGCGCAATGGCAAAAGTGCGGATGGGCAGTATGGCCTGTGCTATCTTGATCCAACAAAGCATTGGCATCGAAACCATCATTCACTACACCACCCGCGACCGTAACTTGATGGCCCTGCAAAGCGATTTGCTAGGAGCCCACGCCAACGGAATCAGGAATGTACTAGCCCTGACCGGAGACCCGCCAAGCTTAGGAGATTATCCGGGAGCCAGCGGTATCTGGGATGTAGATGCCATTGGTTTAACCGCTATGTTAAAGCGCTTTAATCGTGGGCAAGATTGGAATGGGCGCAGTATAGGCTCCCCGGCCAATTTTAATGTGGGCTGTGCCTTCAATCCCACCGCCACCGATTTGCCCACCGAAATCGAACGGCTTCGCAAAAAGTTGGCGGCAGGAGCGCAATTCATCATGACCCAGCCAGTCTTTGATCCCAAACTTTTGCGCGAAACGCTTCAGGAAGTAGGCGAAGTGAAAATACCCATTCTGGCCGGAATTAGCCTGCTCAATAACTACAAACAAACCGAATACCTTTACCATGAAGTACCGGGGATTGTAGTGCCACTCCCTATCCTAGAACGAATGAGAGCCGCAGGCGAAAAGGGCATGAAGGAAGGTCTCAAAATTGCCACCGAACTGGTGGAAGAGATTGACGGGTTGGTACAAGGGGTCTACCTAATGCCTGCCCACAACAAATACGAGGCGAGCGGAGAACTGCTCAAACTAATTAAAGGACGCTAGGGGCCATTTTAAATCGGTGTCTCTTCTCAATAATGCTGAGTAGGGGCGTATGGCATACGCCCAAAGCGTTTTGGGTACATTCAAGGTGCCCCTACCAGTTGAACCAATCCTAAGAAAGCAGGCCGGGTGGAAAAACACAAAATTCGGGTGTTGTTGGCCGACGATCATACAATTTTACGTCAAGGTATCCGTATGCTCTTGGAAGCCCAAGAAGATATGGAAGTCGTGGGTGAAGCGGTAAACGGGCGGGTGGCAGTAGAACAGTCCCGCGCCCTAAACCCGGAAGTAGTGCTGATGGATATTTCAATGCCCGAACTAAACGGCCTAGAAGCAACCCGTCAAATTAAGCGTGAATTTCCCGGAACGCAGGTTGTAATTCTTACCATGCACGAAAGCGAGGAGTACTTAATAAAGATCTTGCAGGCTGGAGCGACTGGCTACGTCCTAAAACAGGCCGCCGACCGCGACCTAATCGAAGCCGTTCGCATTGCCAGTCGCGGTGACACTTATCTCTATCCCCGTATCGCCACCCGCCTAGTCTCAGACTACCTGCGCCGAATCGAAAGCACCTCCTCCGAAGAATTTGATGCCGCCTATGAGAGCCTCACCGCCCGTGAGCGCGAAATTCTCAAACTGATTGCCGAGGGTCATACCAACAAAGAGATTGCCGAAATCTTGGTACTCAGCGTCAAAACTGTCGAAAACCACCGTTATAGCTTAATGAACAAACTAAACGCCCACGACCGAGGCGAACTGGTCAAGTATGCCATTCGCATTGGCCTGATCCAGCCCTAAACCAATTTCAGAAACGCTCTGCTTCTCTTACTTGGGAGGTTTTCTTTGATTTGATGAATTTCATAAGTATATTGACAAAGTTAGTTAAGTATGCTAATCTAAGGATAGGTGATAATACCGAGTTGAATAATCAACAATAGCCGCAAATTAGATAGAGGTAGACCCTATAGCTTAACCATTAAGGAGGAGATGCAGATGACAAACAAGCAAGTAAAAGAGGCCATTAGCAATCACAGCGTTGAGGATGGTCATAGGCACGACCACGCTCAACCGCACGAATTAGACCACCCACACCATGACCACTCAGATTCACATGGGGTGGATCACGCCCATCCGCACCACGATCACAAACACGAGGACGAGCATAACCATCCGCACAAACAAGGTCGCTCACATAAGGATAATCACGCCCATCCGCACGGCGAAGATCCACACAACAGTCACTCGCATAAGGATAATCACGCCCATCCGCACGAGAACGGTCACGGACATGATGAACACGAGCATGAACATGGTGGCAAAGGCTGGCTGGGTAAAATTTTTCCCTTTTTTCATGGTCATAGTCACGGTGACGCAAATATAGATGCAGCAATGGAAACTAATGAACGCGGGATCTGGGCTTTGAAAGTCTCGCTGCTAATGCTCACGGTTACGGCAACGTTTCAGGTAGCCATCGTGCTGATTAGTGGTAGTGTCGCTCTCTTAGCCGACACCATCCACAACTTCTCCGACGCACTCACCGCTATACCGCTTTGGATTGCCTTTGCCCTAAGCCGAAGAGCCGCTAACCGCCGCTATACCTACGGCTACGGTCGGATAGAAGATGTGGCAGGGGTAATTATTGTGCTGATGATCTTCTTTAGTGCGCTCATAACCGCCTATGAAAGCTACCAGAAGATTATTAACCCACAACCAATTACTAACCTAGGCTGGGTAATTGCCGCCGCTTTGGTTGGTTTTGTGGGCAACGAGGCGGTCGCCCTCTTCCGTATTCGCATCGGTCGGGAGATTGGGTCAGCCGCTCTCATTGCCGACGGACAACACGCCCGTGTAGATGGCATTACCTCGCTGGCGGTACTCTTTGGGGTAGTGGGGGTACTGGTTGGTTTTCCATTAGCCGATCCAATCGTGGGCCTGCTGATTACGGTGGCAATCTTGTTTATCGTCAAGGATACGGCTTTAACAATGTGGCGCAGATTGCTGGATGCGGTAGAACCAGAATTGGTAGATAAAGTGGAGCAGGTCGCCGCCGCAGTGCCGGGGGTACTGGCTATAGGCAATACGCGAATACGCTGGTTGGGCCACAAGCTTCAAGCGGAACTACAAATAGAGGTAGATGGGCAACTGACCACCTCCGCAAGCCACCACCTAGCGGAAGAAGTGCGCCACGCGCTCCTTCACGCTCAACCACGCTTGGCAATAGTTAATATTCACGTAGACCCGTTTGAGCAAAACGGTGAGAACTACCACGCGCTAAATACGCATCATGACTTGGCGTTATAGCCCGCTAACTCCTCCTAAAAACAGACGGCCCTTATTGGCAACAGGGCCGTCACACAGGTTCACCAGTATTATTGTTATTAGCCTCTTATAAAATAAAAGATTAAAGATATGGAACTTTATCTGGAGATTTTCTTTTCTAAAATTGTAGATGGGAAGATCGTCTATGCAAGAAATTTTATAAATATTACGCAGGAAGGCTCAAACCCGGATAGTTTGGTTTACAAGGCATTAGGCTCTAACTTTCCACGCTTGCGAACCAACGCAGATAATTTGCTGATCCATTCGACCAGTTGGAGATATGAGGATGCCAATAAACTGGTGCTAACTTATATTGTCTATTCGGATGAGCTAAGCTTTAATAGCCGAAAATTTATGGCAATTCCGGTGGATAAACTCAGAGTCGTCTTTAACGATGATCCTAAAGTTCCCCGGCCCAAAGTGGTCGAGGAGCATAGCATAATTTCGCATGGGTTCAGGCATTTAAGCTTTTTGGTAAAAAATGACCCGGTTATCAGGCGCGTAATCAGTACTAACCTAACCACCCTAAAGATATTCGATGAAATATCCATGGCCTTATCCGGGTTACTAGTAGTCTGATTGTTATTCAAGCTCCAAGACCTGTAGGAGGGATTTCTAATCCCGAAGAGATGAGTCCCACAAATCGGGATTAGAAATCCCTCCTACAGATTGGTTTTAGGTGCGGACTTTGGTCGGGACGGTATTCATTTTCGCCACAATTTCTTGAGCCACCCGCTTACCATCGGCGATGCAGTCGGGAACGCCAACGCCATGATAAGCTGCACCTGCAAGATAGAGACCAGAGTGCTGCGCGGTTAGTCGTTCAATTTCGGCAATCCGCAAATCATGCCCCACATCATACTGAGGGTTGGCCTTGTGCCAACGATAGACCTTGGTAATTACAGGGGTGGCAGTAATACCTAATGTCTCCTGCATTTCGTCGCGCACCATCTTCACCAGAGCAGTTTCATTCTGTTCGGCCAGACCTTCTGCATTTGCGCCACCGACAAAGGCCCGAATCAAGACATGCTTATCATCGGGAGTACGGTTATTGAACTTGGTAGATGACCAAGCGCAAGCCATCAATTTGCGCTTCTCGCTACGGGAGACCACAAAGCCAAAACCACTGAGCGGATGCTCCACCTCGCTGCGCTTGAAACCAAGTGACACCGTAGCAGTAGAGACATAACGAATCTTTTGTAATTTTTCGGCCAGTGTGCTATCCAAGCGGCGCAAAAGCTGGGCGGTAACATAAGCGGGAGTAGCAAAGACCAGTGCATCCACACTAAGATGAGTACCATCACTCAGCACCAAATCGTATTCGCTACCGTTGTGCTGAATCGAGGTTACGGTACGATTGGGCAAGAGTGCCTTTGGATCAAGCCGAGCCACAATTGCTTCGGGCAATCCTTGTAAGCCACTCTTCAAAGTCATAAAGCCCGGAGGGGGCGTTTTGGAAACTCCGCCGCTCTTCCTTGCCTTCCACTTTGCACGGGCCGCCTCATATTTTTGATAAAGCATCCCACCCAAAAGACTACCATATTTCTTTTCCATATCGAGGAAACGGGGGAAAGTACTTTTGAGACTTAGGGCTTCCGCATCAGCCACATAGATACCAGCAATCATTGGGGCTGCAATGCGGTCGAGGGCTTCGTTTCCTAAACGTCGCCGGATAAAATGGGCCAAGCTCTCATCATCATCATTTTTGCGCTTGGGGATAAAGAGATCTAGACCCATACGGAGCTTACCAGGCCAAGTAAGCAAGGTTGATTTCAAGAAAGGGGTAATTTTAGTGGGAATAATGAGCGTTACGCCGTCGGGCATTGGTTGTAACCGTCCATCACTCCAGACGAAGACCTTACGCGCAACCTGATTTGTACCCATCAGTTCTTTTTCCAAACCCACCGCTCGGCATAATTCCAGCCCGGCCACCTTTTGGGTCATAAACGAATCAGGGCCACCCTCCACCACGAAACCGTTTTCAGTGACCGAGGCGATTTTGCCGCCAAACCGAGACGCATTATCAATTAATGTATATTCTATTTGGCCTTTTCCAAGCTGTTGCAGATGAAACGCAGTGGCTAGTCCTGCAATTCCACCACCAATAATTGCTACTTTCATTCTTAATAAACCTCAGAGGCTATCTTTGTTATTATGTAAAGTTCCAACTTCACAAAAGGATTCTTCCTATATTTTGCACTTGATCGCAGTTGGATTTCTTTTGAGCATAAAGATACGCTTTGACGATTGTATACTATCGAAATAAAAATAGAGGTAAACAAAGGTAAATTTTAGGTGTATGTACCCGGTCAATTGGGAGGTAACACTTTAAGAAGGAACACAGAGGAACACGGAGAACCACAGAGACACACACAGAATCTATTGACTTCTTCTGTTATAATAATTTCAGAACTAACGAGAGATTCTTTGAAGTTTGAAGTTTAAAGTAAGTTGATTACCACCTAAAGTTGATTTCTGGCCTAACGACGAGCAAATGAGGATATAAATTTTGTATGAGTAGCGTTACAGCCAAAGAGCTTGTTTTATCCAAGCTTGCAGAAGGTATCCCTGCACTCAGTCCGGCGGTAGGTAAGACAATGGCAGAAGCCTGTGCTGTCTGTCTCGATAATCAGAAACATAAAAAAGGTGTTGAGTTAAACGTGGAACTAAGAGAAGATACTTCTTCAACTCACACTTTTACTCTAAAAGATTGGGAAGATGTAACTGATCTGCTAAAACGTTGCTGGAATGACCTACCCTATACCACAGAACAAGCTGCTTATGGAATAGCTATTCTTCTTATTTGTGAGCTTACAGAATTTACTGCAATAGAACGGGCGAAAAAGGGAACAGGTTTTGACTACTGGCTTGGTAAGAAAGAATTTGAGGAAGATTTACCTTTTAAGCGCGAGGCAAGGCTAGAAGTATCTGGGATACTTCTAGGAAGCAAAGCTTTAGTGGAGAATAGAATGAAGATTAAGCTTAAACAAACAATTCCTTCAGATGGAACAGCATTACCAGCGTATACTGTAGTGGTTGAGTTTAGCCAACCAATATCACAGGTGGTAAAAAAATGAATCCAGTTAGAGCTTTACATGACAAGGCAATGGATTTTGCTGAGTTGGCCTATTCTGCTAAGAGACAAGGCAATCTTGAAGCCTTTGATAATTTTTCGTTGCAAGCCTTTGAGCTTGAAGTGCAAGCGGCTAATCAAGTTTTTGGTGATATTTCTGCGGAACCTACTCGGTCTGTATTATATCGTAGTGCGGCATCACTAGCAATTGATTGTAAGAAATATCCTGAAGCGGTCAGACTGATTGAGATTGCTCTTGGTGGGAATCCACCTGCAGAAATTAGAGAAGAACTACGCGAATTATTAGAGCAGGCAAATTTTTATCGTCACCCCGCTCTACCCAGCTAATAGGAAAAACTGCTTATGAACAAAAACCCTGCCTTTGTTAACCTGCTTGCTTCACTGAATAAGTTGGTAAACCTGACCAATAGGGCGGATAACGCTCCACCACCTTTAGAACAAGCCCCAACAATAACAGAGGAGCCTAGTTCACCCGAACTTCAACGCATTGCGATTGCCCTAGAACGTATGGCGACCGCTTTGGAAAAATTAACCGACAATCCCAAATCTATCGAACAGCCAAACCACACTGAAGACGCTTGGATAACTTTACCGCTGGCTAGTTTGAATCACCACTCATCTACCAACACTAGACCACTGGCAGCAGTTGAGCCTGTACCAAAACCCACCACTACTCTATCGCCAACGGTAGAACCGCCGCCTGCATCAGTGGCGATTGCAACCCCTGATACCCCTACCTCTAATCCGCAACCCGTCCAGATAACAGAAGAGAGCGTAATCCTTACTTATTTGAAAAATCGAGGTATTACGGTCAATCTAACCAAACCACAAGAGCCCAGTTATCAAGAGAAGCTAGAACGAGTAGCTTTTCACTTAGGTCAGAACTATACTATTTGCAAAGAACTCTACCAACAAATAAGAAGTAATCTGACGAAACCGGGTAAACTTTTCACTTACAGCCTTAAAGGGGCTACTATTAAACCGAACATTATGGTGCGCGAGTTCTGCCGCCTGCTGCAAGAAGCCGAACTGACTGAAGAGACTAGTTATCAAGGCGCACCTGAATATAACATCCAACTCAGAACGACGGGCAAAGAGCAAAAGTTTTTATGCGGTTCATGGTTGGAATACTACGCCAAATTGGAAATAGCCCGCATAGTCCGGTCTTATATCACCAACACTGGACAACTATACGAAGCTTTACCCAACTTGAAAATTACTTTTCAGGATAATAGAGCCACAGAACTGGATCTGCTTTTTGCCGTAGGTATGCAGGTATTTTGTGTGGAAGCAAAAATGCGGCCCAGCCAAGCCGATTTAACCAAATACCTAGACCGTATCAAATCACTGGAACTAGATAAAAAGGCATTATTAATATTGGTAGCAGACAAAACTGAAGAAGAGTGCCAACAACTAAGTCAAGCCCTTGGTAATGTAACAATCGCCCGATTTGATTGCCTTGAAGAGAAGATAGCTTCAATGTTGACAGATCAAAGCCTTATATAATAGCGGCAATATCTTCTTGCTATAGATTTTTGGCAAACTACCAGATTAATCCACTAGTTCAAGATCAAACGAAAGGGCAACCACGCTGGGGAAACTTTGGTAAGGTGTATGGGTTATTTTCCAATGGTGCTACATTCCACGTTGAACGCAACCGCAGAAGGTTTTGATTGGATTACATTAGGGCGTAATATCATCAACGGTTTTAGTTTTGGTAGTATTTATGCCTTGTTTGCCCTAGGTCTGGTCTTGATCCACAAATCTTCCGATGTGGTTAATTTTGGGCATGGTGAGATGGCGATGTTTTTCAGCTACATCGGTCTGAGCTTGATGGGCCTGTTGCTAGGCGTAAATATCAGCAAACCCGCTGCCGAACTACCAAGCCAACTTGGTTGGGAGGTCTTTCTACCCGCCTTGTTGGGAACTTTGCTCTTTGCCGCCCTGATGGGCTTGGGGATCGAACGCTTTCTTCTGCGGCCCCTCGCTAAAGCCTCGGTACTAAGTCAGGTAATGGTCACAATCGGTATTGGTACGCTGCTTTATGGTTTAGCAAGCTGGCTCTGGAAAGCCGAGCCACGTGCTTACCCTAGAATCGAAGCGGTAAGTGGCCCACCATTTCAATTAGGCGAACTTGCCCTAACCCGCGAGGATCTAACCTTCCTAAGTGTGGCTATCGTAATGGCAAGCGGACTCTTCCTCTTTTTCCGCTATACTATGGTAGGTATAGCCCTGCGAGCCATCGCTCAAAACCCCTTTGCCGCCCGCCTGATGGGAATCAATGTCGGTCGCTTGAACGGACTGGCTTGGGCGATGGCCCTAATGTTGGCAGCACTGGCCGGAATGTTAGCCGCACCAAAGCTCCAGCTTGAACCGGGCATGATGGCCGACGTAGCGGTCAAATCTTTTGCGGCGGCGGTGTTAGGTGGTATAAACAGCTTATCGGGAGCGTTGCTGGGTGGTTTATTGATAGGCATAATTGACAACCTAGCGGGTTTCTACCTGCCCGATGGCCTCCGCGCCACTATTGCCTTTTTGATAATTGTCGCGGTACTCACCATCAAGCCTCATGGTTTGTTGGGCAAGCCTCTTCCAAAGAAAGTTTAGGCCAAGAGCAATGAATTGGGCGAAACTACCAACACAACTCCACTGGCACTACTCGCGCTGGGCGGTAATTTTAGCAATGTTACTCGCTCTACCTTGGCTTATCACGATACTCCCCTTCTTTGGAGCCAACAATTACACCTATTCTCAGCTTAATCTGTGGCTCATCTTGGGCATTGTTTGTCTAGGTCTAAATTTATTAACCGGAGCCACTGGACAAATTTCACTTGGTCACGCCGCTCTCTTTGCGGTAGGAGCCTATATTGGCGGCTATTTTGTGGCCCGGCAGGAGTGGCCTTCTTGGGCCGCCCTGCTGATGGCAGCCCTTGGCACAGGTATAATTGGTCTCATTTTAGGGCTACCCGCACTACGTTTGAGTGGGCCATATTTGGCAGTGGCAACTTTTGGCTTTAGCGTAGCCGTACCACAACTGCTCTCCCGCAGCAAAGAATTGGCAAACCTCTTTAGTGGTACAAATGACGTGGCCTCCCGAATCGGAGTCTTTAAAGTAGCCAAACAGAATTTGCCCGGCTTTCAGGCCGAGGAAGATTTAGGACGCTATTTTATGTTCGTGCTAATCTTTGTGATAATGCTCCTACTGGCCTTTAACCTGACTAAAAGCCGTACTGGACGCGCCTTTTTTGCCATACGCGAGAGCGAAACGGCGGCACAAGCAATGGGTCTTTCGCTAGGCTATTACAAACTGCTAGCCTTTGTGATAAGTGCCGCCTTTACGGGCGTGGCCGGGAGTATGTACGCTTTTCAAGTCGGACAGCTTGATGCCAATAGCATTACTTTTAGCCCTATGGAATCGGTGCTGTTTTTGACGGCAATTATTTTGGGGGGGCTAGGTTCGGTTTGGGGAGCGGTGCTAGGAGCCGCACTTATCACCCTCCTGCCTCCCACAATCACCGCCCTCAATGATCTCATCAAACTTAATTTCGGTAGTTCAATTGAAAACTTTGAGAGTATCTTCTACGGAGTGTTAATCATAAGCTGCATCTACTTTATGCCTTTCGGAGTGACAGGTGCTTTGCACCGCCTCAAGCTACGCTTTGTATATGGAGAATAAGAAGCGTGAGCGAATTTCAACTAGAGATTGAGGGGTTGAGTATCAGCTTTGGTGGCCTCCAAGCCGTGAGCGACTTCAGCATGGGTATTCGTAAAGGCGAGATAGTCGGTTTAATCGGGCCAAACGGAGCCGGTAAGACCACCGTTTTTAATTGTATCAGCCGTTTCTATCAGCCCAACGCCGGGCATATTCTCTTTGAGGGTCGCGAACTGACCAAAGAGCCAGCCCATAAGATCATACACTATGGCATAGCCCGTACTTTCCAGAATGTCGAACTCTTCAAAAACCTGACGGTAATGGATAACCTCTTAATCGGTCAACATCACCGAATGTCAGAGAATTTCTTGGTTGGACTGTTGGCCCTACCCCCAAAGAGAAAAGCCGAAAAGAGAGCCAGAGAAGAGGCTAGGGAAGTGTTACGCTTCCTAAACTTAGAGCAGGTAAGTGAATCCATCGCCCAATCTTTGCCTTTTGGGGTACAGAAAATGGTCGAGATGGCTAGGGCGTTAGTCTCCCAACCGAAACTGCTCTTACTAGATGAACCTGCGGCAGGCTCAAACCCACACGAAACCTCTAAACTAGCCGCCCTGATTAAACGTATCCGGGATGAGTTTGGCACTTCGGTTTTGCTGGTGGAACATGATATGTCATTGGTAATGGAACTTTGCCAACGCCTCTATGTAATGGATTTTGGCAAAAAGATTGCCGAGGGAGAGCCAACCGAAATTCAGCGTAACCCAGCCGTAATTGAAGCCTATCTAGGCAAAGATAACTGAGGATTAGAGCCGATGCTACGAATAGATAATCTTCAGGCTTACTATGGCCGAATTGCCGCATTGAAGGGGGTTAGCCTAGAAGTGCCGGAAGGGACAATTGTGGCTCTTTTAGGGGCAAATGGAGCAGGTAAGACCACCTTGTTACGCACTATCTCCGGTCTGCTTCCGGCAGCACAGGGTACGATTGAATATAACGGCCAACGAATTGACCAAGCCACACCCGATCAAATTGTGCGGTTGGGCATCTCCCACTCCCCGGAGGGTCGGCAGGTCTTTCCAGAGTGTACAGTAATGGAAAACCTAAAACTTGGCTCCTATATCCGCCGGGATAAACAAAATCTCAAGGGTGATCTGGATCAAATCTTCCACCACTTCCCGGCCCTCAAACCCCGCCTCCGTCAGTTGGCCGGGACGCTCAGTGGGGGCGAACAACAAATGCTGGCAATTGGTCGCGCCTTAATGAGTCGTCCCAAACTGCTGCTGCTAGATGAACCTTCGCTAGGGCTAGGACCATTGCTAGTCAAAGAAATCTTCACCATTATTAAAGAGATCAACGCCTCTGGTGTAACCGTGCTACTAGTAGAGCAAAACGCTTACCTCGCCCTAAATATCGCCACCTACGGTTATGTGCTAGAAACGGGCAAAGTCGTGCTACACGACACAGGCGCAAATTTACGCCAGAACGAGGAGATAAAACATTCTTACTTGGGCCACTAAATAAAAAACCAGACAGTTTAAACAGCACCTTAAGAATGAGAAACATAATGAGGCTGCGAACGAACTAAACGAGAAAATACTATGTACTATAAAATAAATACATTAAAAACAACGATAAAGACTTGAACATTGAATCACTATTAGCATTAAAAACAAATCCACGCGACTGAGAACCGATCCTACAGCCAAATTTGCCTGCTAATTGTTTCATAGTATTACCACCCGCCATTTGGAAAAGTTGCATAGTAGTAGGAAGCACACTCGACATTTGGAAAAGTTGCTTAGCATACTGATCGGGTAAACCAGTATCACTCTCTGGATAGAGGATTGGGCTACTACTCTGTGAAGAGAGATGCAAATTAAAAACCAAAACATTACCATCGTCCGTAGCAAGCTTACGCAAATCACCAGCGGGTTTGCTAGGATCAGTATTAGGATTTGGCTCCCCATCGGTAATATGGATCACCAAGGGTGGATAAGAATGAGGATGTGAACGCACCCAAGGTTCAAGTATAGTATATGCCTTGTGCAAAGCTTCCTCCATAGGTGTTCCATTCTCCGCGACGGGATCAACCCAAATGGGAAACTTTATAGAGAAATCAACTAACCCTCCCGCACCATCATCTACCTTCTGAAATCTATCTTCAATTCGTGCTGGGTTGTTGGCTAAATCTCTAACCCATACCAGATATTGTCCAGCTAAACTACCTACAAAAGCTGAACCAACATTGACACTCCTACTTCCATATCCGATTAACCCAACTTGACAGTAATTACGTGGCCCTTCTTCAGGGCGTTTTACACACTCAAGAACTAAATCATATAATAACCCATTAATTGCAGTAGCCAACTGTTGAGCTTTGCTACCCTGGATTCCAGTTTGACCGCCAAAAGGTTCACCCATAGAGCCAGATTGATCAAGTATAAATAAAATACAAGTAGGATTTAGACGAGTAATTTGAGCTTTGTAAGACATTAACTACCCTCCTTACAGCAGGTATTAAGGAATTTTCTAACGAACTAGAAGAGAAAATATTATGTGTAACAGCTAATTACAGGAAGAAAATTCTCTAAGCTCTGGAGCAAGAGAAAATTCCCAATAGGGCATTAAAATCTGATTTTCTCTTGCTAAGAAAGTACCGTATGCTTCTTTATTATAATTGTTTTTTCCGTTAATTGCATTTAAAATAATTCTGTAGTTATGTTCACCAGGTGTTAAATACAAGATATGCCTATCGCCAATTGTGTTTTGTAGATTTAGATCGAAAACAATTCGATAATTGTTATCTATATATATATCTGAATATTCTTTGGTAGTGCCAATCTCGGTTGAAATTTCATTGCATATTGTAATAGTTACTAATGTAGTAGCCGCTGTTGGTTTCAATGCAGTTGTAACAGTAGGTATTGGAGTGATTATAGTTGGTGTAATAGTAGAATAGTTTATATCATTAATAAAAGAATTTTTATTCGGATTAGATGAATTCGCCATAACGAAACCGAATAGAATTATTAGTATTAGAAATATAAAACCTACTAACCATGGGTTATTTACCCGTTCCCACCAAGATAGTTGTTTTGTCCTTAATCTGCTCAAACTATTTAATCTGCTCAAATTTGCGACAGATGAGTCTGGGTTATTTACCCGTTCCAACCAAGATGTATTGTCAGGTACAGGTTGTGAGCTTTGCCTAATCTGTGGTGCTTGTTTATACCAATCAGAAACAGGGTTACGGTTTGTAGTGGATCGGCTAGGATCTAATTTTGGAGGATTATACCACTGTGTTCCGCTATTACTCGTATAATTTATTTCAGAAAGACTAGGAATAGTATCTATACTCAAACCACAAAATTTTTCTAACATGGATGTTAGAAAAACTACTTTTGGATTGCTATTTTGTTTTAGCCTGTACCATATATTAGTTTGCCCAATTTTATTAAAATCCTGATCTTTAAACAGAAGATTTTCATCATCCTTAAACTCTTTCCATAGGTTTGAGTCTGAGCTCAAAGCTAAAATAGAAAGATATATTACTAGAGCGGAGAAATTATCCATATCTTCACTGTAATATTTAATAGAAGCACGCTTGGGATGTTGATAATTCAAATGCCCAAATTCATTTGGTTTTTGATTTTGAAGATTTGGTGTAAACATGCCATCATAGTCTACTAATCGAATTCGTCCATTACGATCAATCAATATATTTCCATGTTGAAGATCTCCATGAGCTATCCTAGCTCTACGTAAATCAATAATGACATTGTACCAATGTTCAGCTAAATCTTCTAGTAGTTTAGGATTCCTAAGATTTTCCTCAATATAACTATCTAGCGATTTCCCCTTAACATATTCCATGCATAAGATTGGGTATATTTGTCCTTTTATGCTTATACCCTGTAAGCGATAGTCAAATTCTACTAAAGAAGATATATTTGTTTGTCCGAGATACTGCTTGAGTAGATAGTATCGCTGTTGCTGATCTGTAACTTCGATCGTAAAGCATCGTACAGCAATAATTTTTTGTAATTTGCTGTTTTGAAATTCATAAACTCTAGCATAACTACCTGCTGAACCCCGAGGTATACCCCATTGATCTACAGATAATACTTTTCCCTGCTTCAAATCAGGGTCTTGGAAGCATAGATGAGGATGTTGAAGAGATTGGTTGTAATCAGCACTATTAGGCCAAGTCATATTCAGTTTGCCTTACAAAGTACAATATTTTTAGTTATTAAAACTTACGTAATCTAGATTAGATAAATCACTGATAATTAGATCACACTTGAATTATGATTAAAGTGGTATCATCATTTTTTATAAGATTTTTCTTTCTAAGGTTTTCCACTAAATAGATAAAATCCGTTTCTTTTGTTAATTTAGTAAGGTCTTGCCAAGAGTCTTGATTATTCTCTATTTCTTTAAGTAACCACTCCGCTAAAGCGTCGGTTACTAACAGAAAAAAATCCCCTAAGTAACATGCTTTTTCAAGTTTATTTAAAACGAATTGATTGTCTGTTGCAAAAGTCGAAATTAACGGAGGTGTGTTTCCAAAATCTGCACTTTTTTCTATTGGATAAGACAAAACAAGAGAATCTTTGTGGATGTAGAACAAACAACTATCACCTAGCGCAACAGCATACCACTTTCCAATTGAAATATCTGATTCAGATTTGTTAGCTTCCTGTTTCCATTCAAAAAATAGACCTAACAATGTAGCATATGCGCCACACAATGCTTTACCTTGTACATACCAAGGTAAAGATGCCCCTGTTACCTTCTCCTTCCATTGTTTAATCGGTGCAACTAACCATTGTTCTAGTAATGTAGACATATCACGAGGTGGCAAGTGTACAAAAGTTTCAACAAGTATATCGGCCCATAATTTGGACTCAAAAGAAGCATTACTAGCACCATCAGACAACGCTATATAATTATTATGTACTCCAGCAGCATCCTCATTTTCCTCCGGTTTATTACCGCTCTTTGGTACCGTGAAGATATATGCGGACAAATGTGGATCGGATGTATTGCCAGATGTTATATCTGGCAATACATCCGAAGTCTCTAGCACATTAGCAAGGTTATTAGATTCTTCATGGCTATTTGATTCAAACAAATTATTCTCCATATTTTTTATTTGGCGAGATATGGGATTCTTAAATTGTCGCGTGTTGGCTATACGTTTTAGCATATACATACAACACATTCCGCATAAAAAACCGATTAATCCTACAATTAGTAAAATCCATCTACTTTCCAATACAAAATCCTTTTAATCTAGCGTAGTAACTTTTGTAACCCACCAATCGTACCAGTTCTTAAAAACTTGATCATTGAATCATTATTAGCATTAAAAACAAATCCCCGCGATTGAGAACCGATCCTATAGCCAAATACACCTGCTGCTTGTTGCATAGTAGTAGGAAGCACACTCGACATTTGGAAAAGTTGCTTAGCATACTGATCGGGTAAACCAGTATCACTCTCTGGATAGAGGATTGGGCTACTACTCTGTGAAGAGAGATGCAAATTAAAAACCAAAACATTACCATCGTCCGTAGCAAGCTTACGCAAATCACCAGCGGGTTTGCTAGGATCAGTATTAGGATTTGGCTCCCCATCGGTAATATGGATCACCAAGGGTGGATAAGAATGAGGATGTGAACGCACCCAAGGTTCAAGTATAGTATATGCCTTGTGCAAAGCTTCCTCCATAGGTGTTCCATTCTCCGCGACGGGATCAACCCAAATGGGAAACTTTATAGAGACATCAACTAACCCTCCCGCACCATCATCTACCTTCTGAAATCTATCTTCAACCCGTGCTGGGTTGTTGGCTAAATCTCTAACCCATACCAGGTCTTGTCCAGCTAAACTACCTACAAAAGCTGAACCAACATTGACATTGTTACTTCCATATCCGATTAACCCAACTTGATAGTAATTACGTGGCCCCTCTTCTTGGCGTTTTACACACTCAAGAACTAAATCATATAATAACCGATTAACTGCAGTAGCCAAATGTTGCGCTTTGCTACTCTGGCTTCCAGTTTGACCGCCAAAAGGATCATCCATAGAGCCAGATTGATCAAGTATAAATAAAATACAAGTAGGATTTAGACGAGTAATTTGAGCTTCGTAAGACATTAACCATCCTCCTTACAGTAGGAGCTAAAGAACTTCTTAAATTTTTATATGTCCATCGCAATACGTCAAAGTAATAATAACTTATAGATATATTGATGTCAATAGCTGAATCTATTAAATTATTTAAATTACGTCTATTAACCAATCGTGCTAGTCAGAACTGACTATAAATTACTGTTGTTGAAATTGTGCTAAAAGCTGGTTTAGAGCCAATATCTTTCAAATAAGCTCTGTCATAGGGGTTTCTAAGTTGGCTGACCGCTTGATTTGAGGCCGCGAGTAGAATTTCCTCCTACGGTTTTAACCTTGTTTATATAGTTAAACAAATTTGCGTTAAAAATCCCCTTGATTTTCCAAGATCAAGAATAAGGGTAAATCGGTTGACGCAGCAACTCTCCTACAGAGACCGACGCAGTTTCGGTTGACTACAGAGATAGTGGCCCTCTAATTGGACTGGTGCTGGGGGAAATTATGAAACCCAGGATCTGCCAATTGATTATTCCCCTAATCTGATTCTTGCCATAGGCTTGCTTTTGTAGGAGTGCTGCGTCAACTGGTTGCCGTCAGCCGATTTGCCCCATCCTGAACAATTAGCTGAAAAGCTCCCTGAACCTTTGGCGATCCTCTGGAGATAAAGTGGCTATTTGTTCAGGCGTTAGCCCCGCCAACATTTGTTCAGGCGTTAGCCCCGCTAATCTTTGTTCAGGGCTAAGTACTGCTAACATTTGTTCGGGGCTAAGTACCTCCAAAATTTGCTTTGGGCTAAGTTTTCCCAACAAAGTTTCGGGTTTCCATTTTGAGGCCGCTTCGCTGGCCTTTTCCTGATCCCAGTGTTCCAGCATATTAAATTCCGCTACGATTACCTCCACCCAATCTTCCAAACGCTCTTCGCGTTCTTTAGGAGTGAGTCCTTCCAAATCGTCGGCAATAGCAAGTTCGAGTGTCATAAGCCTATACTCCCTTAATCTTAACTTTTTGATCAACTCTAGCATGGTCCATTCGCCATCTCTCAGTAATATTTTAACAAATTCGCGCCACTTTGTGCTACCTACCGGGGCGAATAGGAGCCAATTATAGTATCGCCTTTCTAAAGGCAAGAGCCGACAAACCACTATCGCTACCTCAAGTGACCAAATTCGACAACGCATAAGCCAAGGGTACGCCGGGTCAGGTTCAAGCGTAGTACCTTCGGCGCGGAGATGGTCAATTACACTATCTGGCTGTCCAGCAGAGACAAAGACAGTAAGAAGCTGGGAATATTCGAGAGGTTGGTTCTCGCTAAAGAAGAGAAAGGTGCGAGCCAGATTTTTAGCAAATTCGGATTTGTCAAAAGTATCGTTTTCGGATTTGAACTCTATAATAGAGTATGGAGCCAAAAACTCAAACAAAGTACCCGTTAAATCTATACCTTGCGGCACAGCCAAGACCAAATCGGCGCGGAGCAATTGGGGCATCTCTATATTGAGTAATTCCAATCCGGCAGCTTGGGCCTCTTTACGAGTAACATCCTTAAACATAGGATCAGGTCGGATAGGGTTACTATCCTCTTCGCCAGTTGGCAGAGTTGATCCTCCGCTCAAAGAAGGCAAAGAGGCGGGTCGGATAGGGTTACTATCCTCTTCGCCAGTTGGCAAGTCGGTCTGATTTGTCATAAGTTAGTCAATCCTTAAAGGCTAAGCGTTTTTCACGCAGGCTGACCCAACGTTGCTGTCCGATGACGAGGTGGTCGAGTAGTTCGATTTCGAGTAATTTTCCGGCATCAATCGCCACTTCGGTAATGCGTATATCTTCGCTGCTAGGAGTAGGGTCGCCGCTGGGGTGGTTGTGGGCTAGAATGATGGAAGTGGCGTTGTGGCGTACTGCGTCTTTGAAAAGTTCGGCCACCCGCACCTGACTGCTGTTTACCGTTCCTTTGTAGACCGTATTCATACGTATAATCTGATTTTTGGTGTTAAGCATCACCAATTTGAGGTTTTCCTGCTCTAGCCCAGCCATTTCTAGCATGAGCAGGTTGGCTAAATCTCCGGGGGCACGTACCGTTAGACGTTCTTCTGGCCCGGCGAGGAGTAACCGTCGTCCGATTTCCAAGGCGGCTTTCAATTGGGCGGTTTTGGCTTCACCCATCCCACGTGAGGTGCAAAGCTGCTCAAAGGGAGCCCGATTCAAACCAGCTATTCCACCATAATCTTGTAGGATGCGTTGCGAAAGTACCAAGACACTTTCGCCTTGCACCCCCACCCGTAACAAAATTGCCAGCAATTCCGAGTCGGTCATAGTCTCGGCCCCAAATTTTTGCAACTTCTCACGGGGCCGATCTTCGTCCGGCATCTCACGAATAGCTAAGCTATAATCTTGGGCCGATTCAGCTTTCGACTCTTTCCCGATTTTTTTTGCAATAGATTTTGCGATGGAATTGGACAGACTCATAGTTACTCCTATCATATCTTTATCAAGAGCTAACAGTAGGGGTCTATAGCATAAATTCAATATGCCTTATTGACAGAATATTTTTCTAATCAAATCCAATCGAAGAACCAAAGTAATTATAGCGCAGTTAGACGAATTGTGCAAAAATTATAAGTGGCATGAATCCGACAATTAGGATTAATAGTAAAAGGCCGGGAGTTAAACACTCCCGGCCTTTTACTATTAATCCCTTACCAGCGATCTCGACCACCGCCGCCGCTGCGTTGCGGTGGTGGGCCACCCCGGTCCCGGTCACGGTCACGACTACCGCCACCCCGGTCATCCCGACGTGGGGGAGGGCCACCCCGGTCATCCCGACGTGGGGGAGGGCCACCCCGGTCATCGCTCCGCCCGTTACCCATCTCGGTTTTGGGGCCGGGCATTTGTCCAGTTAGCACCGCCCGACGTGAGAGGCTGATTTTGCCATTCTTGTCAATGTCTGTCACCATTACATTGATTTCATCGCCTAAGTTCACCACATCTTCCACACGCTGAACGTGGTAGTCGGCCAATTCGCTGATATGAACCAAACCATCCTTGCCCGGAAGGATTTCGATAAACGCGCCATAGGGCATAAGACGAACCACTTTACCCAAGTAGATTGATCCAACCTCGGCCTCTTTAGTCAAAGCCTCAATGCGGCGGATAGCGTTTTTGGCACTCTCTCCGTCTACACTAGCGACAAAGACCGAACCGTCATCCTCTACGTCAATTTTGGCACCGGTCTCCTCCACAATCGAGCGAATGTTCTTACCGCCCGGTCCAATCAGTGCGCCAATCTTTTCAGGGTTAATCTGGATTCGCACAATGCGTGGGGCAAAAGGTGAAAGCTCTGGTCTACTCTGACTGATGGTCTGCGCCATCTTATCCAGAATAAACAAACGACCCGCTTTCGCTTGGGCAAAAGCTTTTTGCATTATCTCGAAAGTGATACCACGTGTTTTGATGTCCATCTGCAAGCCCGTAACACCGCTGGCAGTACCCGCCACCTTAAAGTCCATATCACCAAGCGCATCTTCAAGACCTTGGATGTCAGTCAAAACTTTCCAACCGCCTTGAGGATCGGTGACGAGACCCATTGCCACGCCTGCTACCGCAGCCTTAATCGGGACACCAGCATCTAGTAACGAAAGAGTACCGCCGCAAACACTAGCCATCGAGGATGAGCCGTTGCTGCTCAGCACTTCGGAGACTACTCGGACGGTATAGGGAAAATCTTTCTCATCCGGGATAATCGGGGCAAGACTGCGTTCTACCAACGCACCATGTCCAATATCCCGGCGCGAAGGGCCGCGCAAGCGTTTGACTTCGCCCGTACTGAAAGGCGGGAAATTATAGTGGTGCATAAAGCGCTTGGATTCGGCCACCCCAATACCATCTAAAATCTGCTCTTCGCCGCTGGTTCCCAAAGTGGTAATGCTTAAAACTTGGGTCTGACCGCGCGTGAAAAGTCCACTACCATGAGTACGAGGCAAAAGGCCAACTTCGCCAGTAATCTGCCGAATTTCATCCACCGCCCGGCCATCAGGACGAATACCCTCGTTGGTAATGGCATTGCGTACTTCCGCTTTTAGAAGAGTATCAAAGGCTTTTTCAACTTCTTTTACTCGCTTCTCCAGTTCTTCGCCTTCCAACCCTTCGACAAAGTGAGCAACCGTCTCTTTGCGTAAATTCTCGGTGGCCTCCACTCGTTGCGTTTTATCGGCATTACGCACGGCTCCGCGTAAACGGTCGCCCAACCATTCTTTAATGGTATGGTTGAAAGTCTCGTCCGCTACTGGCGGAACGAATGGTATCAACTTAACTCCAACGGCCTCAACCATCTGCTTCTGAAGCTGGATGGTAGCCTGTAACTGCTGATGTCCAAACTTGACGGCTTCCAGCATTATTTCTTCGGGCAATTCCCACGCCCCGGCTTCAACCATCATCACTGCGTCTTCGGTTCCAGCTACCGTCAAGTCCAGTTTCGACTCGGCTAAATCATGGGCGCTAGGGTTGCAGACAAATTCGCCGTCAATGTAACCTACCTTAACTGCCCCTATCGGCCCGGCAAAAGGTAGACCACTGAGCATCAAAGCGGCACTTGAGCCAATGATGCTCAAGGTATCGGGCTCATTCTCTTGGTCGGTGCTTAAAACCGTAATCTGCACCAAGATTTCGTTGTAAAAACCTTTTGGGAAGAGCGGGCGCAAGGGTCGGTCGGTCAGACGAGCTACCAGAATAGCATTATCGCTAGGTCGTCCTTCGCGCTTGATAAAACCGCCGGGGATTTTGCCCGCGGCATACATTTTTTCTTCATATTCAATGGTTAGTGGAAAGAAGTCTTGCCCCTCGCGGGCCTCTGTCGAAGCCACCACTGTGGCTAAGACCATTGTATCGCCATAACGAACGGTAACTGCTCCGGCGGCTTGTTCGGCTAACCGACCGGTTTCAATACTAAAATTACGACCACCAATAGTCGCATCAAAACGATGAATCGCTCTTTGTGTCATTTATGTCCTAACCTCCAAATAAGAAGGGCTACTAAATCACCCGTCACAACCGAAAAGACCCTCTAAGGTGAACCTAAAAATGGGTGATTTACCTTCTTTTACTTTAACTTACCAGGGGGTTAGGAACTGGAGACCGGTCTTTAGCCTATTCCTATTCCTACCTCTATCAAAGGCGGAGCCGCTAAAACCCAAACTCCAATGCCTAACACCCCAAAATCTTTTTCTAGCTTACTATTCCATTTGTTAACAATATTAACTTAATTACTCTAAAAAGTAAAGAGTCCCCGAACACTTACGTTTTGGCTTTTCAAGATCAAAATGAAAACCCGGTGGCGAAACGATTGTACGCCGTCCGGGTCTTAGCTAATTTTTCACTAAGTTAGTTGAAGCCACCAGGATAAATATAGATATTCTTGATTAAGAGTTATCTAAGCCTGATTATCGGCGTATTCCTAACTTACCAATAATAGTGCGATAACGATCCGTATCGCGCTGGCTAAGATATGCCAGTAAGCGGCGGCGGCGACCAACCAGCTTTAGCAAGCCACGTCGAGAGTGGTGATCGTGTTTGTGAATATTGAGATGCTCAACCAGTTGGTTGATTCGCTCGGTCAAAAGTGCAATTTGCACTTCGGGCGAACCGGTATCCCCGGTATGAGTCCCATACTGCTCCACTATGCCACCCTTCTCGGCTTTTTGCAGCGACATTCGCAAACCCCCTTTCAAAACATTGGGTAATGTATTTTTATTATTAGTGCTTTCACTTTTAATTCGGCACACTCAAAATAATCGTTCCGTCTTATATATTGCCTACTGGCTAAGTTTGCAAAAACAAGTTACAAATCGGGCCAGCATAAACGTGTGCTAGTAGACTGATTATAGCACATCCTTTTTCCTTTTGCAATCTGCCCTTTTTTATAGTAGAACAAAAATCTATATCATCTTTAACTACTCTTCCATTCATCCATGCCCCTATTTTCGATGGTGGCTTAGGAAACTGCTTTACTTGGTACAACTTTGCTACTTCCGACTAACCGGGTGTAATCCTTGTACCATTCGGGCAAGTGAATATAGTGATCCGTACTATAATGCCATCCAATACCATTCTCCCAAGCTTCTAGGGTATCACCTACGGCCTTAACGAGGTCTACTAGATAACCAAGACTCTTGTAACTACCCGGTTCATTACTAGAATTACCCATAAATCGCTCCGGCGCATAATTCGTGCGCCAACAACATTGACGGTAAAAATCCCGCCAGCGATGTTCAACCATCAAAATATCGGTTACTTCCATTATTAAGGGATCGGTGTGGCTAAGGCCAATATTCAAGATCACTTGCTGGCCTGCTTCTTTAACCATTTCATATAGAGTCTGGTAGTAATCCAAGTGGTCTTTATCCCGAAAGTGGTAAACCTCATCAAAGAAGATACCATCTACACCTTGTTTTAAGTAGTGCCGCACTACGCTTTTAACGCTATTATGCTCTCGAAGACCATAGTAGGTAGGGACATAGGCTAAGATTTTTACTCCAGCAGTGTGTAATAGTTCTTGTACTTGGGGACTAAGATTAGTACAACCAAGCAGGTCGGTATAGAAAGCCGCTACAAGAATTTGGGGTTGAGCTGCCGCAATCAAACGCGCTATTTGATTGGGTTGCCCAACTTGGTCAGCCACCAGCCAACCATAATAGATTACATATTTTTGTCTTTTCATCATCCCATTCATCTTTTAAGTAGTTCCTTCAAGGCTAAAGCCAGCCTTCTCTTGCCCCGCCTCTATTCTTAACACCAAGTTAGAACGCTTGATATAGTCCATAACTTGCCGGACTTAGCAGACGAGATAAACCTTGGTGCGTTAGTAGTACTAAACATATTCCCCCAATAACAACGGAAACCACCGAAACTTCAAAACTGCTAACCCAACCCAAGGTCACTCCACTGACCAATTGCACCCCAGTGGCTATAAGCAAAGCCCGTACTGCCACCCAAGGCTGCGCCAATGTAAGTAGCAAACCACACTCGAAAAGACCCCAAGCCAGCAGACTATAGCCTAAGAGTACCGCCAAAAGCATGGGCATATGCAGAGGGCCAAAAATTAGATCCAGCCCAAGTTCCGGCCAAGCCCAAGTTCCAAACCCAATCAGAAACAGAGCTATCAGAAATTGGCATAACAGAAGCAAGCGTAGATAACGCTTGAGAAAACTCCAAACAGAACGGGTAATAGCAGAATAATCATTAAAAGCAACCTCTTTCTGGATTTTAAACATAGTATTCCAGAAGCTTTGGAGAGCAGATTCCGTTACTCCTTGGCTTAGAACCAAGCTCATCAAGCCAAGCAGGTGAACTAGAGTTAAGGTTTTAATCGCGTTATCCCAAAACCAACCCTCCGGCAGGCTACCTGTCCAGCCACAAAGCTGTCCAGTCAAAACATAGCCGACCGAAAAAGTGCCATAGCCCAAATAGGGCAACGCTTTATAGAAGAATTGCCCTTTGGGGGGTAGATAGACTGGGGTTTTCTCTTTTTTCTTTTTAGCCCTTGCTTCGTGCAGTTTAAAAGCTATGGCTACGTTCAGAAGCGTACAAACCAACCAATAACCACCAATTAGGGTGGGAAATAGCCCATATTCTGCCAGCCCAAAGTTATAGGCGAGGGCAGTGAGGCCAAAAGCAAGGGCCAAGAGACCGCCAGCCAGAAACGGACTACCCATTAAAGCTAGGCTGCCGCTCAATAACATCAACCAAGTTAGTCCCACACAACCTATGCCTAAGGCGATCATTCCACTGAGGGGTACTTCCAGCCAAAGGGCAATCCCCTCCAAGATTAGGGTCACTAATCCAGCCAATCCTAGACTCAGAGCCAAGCCACCACGTAAGATAAAGCGTACTCCTGACTTATCTTTAGGATTAGCCAACATCGCGAGTTGCCAACCTAAAACCTGCATAGCTGCCGAAACCAATATGGTTCCCATACTGAGTCCAAGCAGTAGAGTCCAACCGGGCGCACCGATACTGGTGAAAGCATTTTGGTAAAAGGCAAGACCCAGCATCATCAAGGCCATTACCCCTAACGTTAGAGGGCCACGCATAAGATTGGAAAAGAGGCGTTTTTTAGATGGAACTGTCTCGGCTGCCACTACTTTAGTCAGGAGCGGTAGAGTCTCCCCTTTTAGTCGCAATTGGTGAGCCAATTCAAAGACGTTACCTGCTCCCCGGCTAACCGCGACCGTGTCCGTTACACCTTGAGTTTCGAGGAAGGCCGATAATTCTAACTCACGTTCCAACAAATAGCCATCCACAACTACTTCCTCATCCTTTGCCGCAACCACTAGGGTAGTTGTTACAAGGAGGGTCTGAAGACCCGGCTTTGCCGAAAGCTGAAATTTACCCCCGGTTTTATTCTGCGGCACGATGCGGGTCAGCTTATTCCTTCTTTTCTTGTACCTAATCATAAAGCTCTCCACTCATACTTTCTGCTGGGGTATTTAATAACCAGTGGGAGAGCGTGGCCCACTTTCCTGCTCCTAGCTTAGCTAATTGAGGCTTAGGCTGAGCAGCCATCGGGTTAAGTCTCTTCACCCTATTCGGCACGGCAGCCTTAACTCTCTGCGATTGCCGATTAAGCTCTTGATAGAGATGGCGATAACTATCTACACTTTTTTGTAAAGTAAAATTTGCCAGCGCATGTTCTCTGGCGCGTACCCCCAAATCCTGACAAAGCTGAAAATCACTCAGAAGTTCAATGCAGGCTGCTGCCATAGCCTGAGCATCACGCGGCATTACCACCCGCCCGGTCTGCCCTATCACTTCAGGTACACCGCCCACATCGGTACCTACTACGGGTCGTCCGCAAAACATCGCTTCAATGACCGAAAAAGGCAGAGCCTCCGAAATACTCGACAGTACCACCACATGACCTTGGATATAGGCATCTTGGGGGCTTTTGGCAAAGCCCATAAATTTAACCGTCTCCTCCAGTCCTAATTCCTTGTGGAGGGAACGACAACTAGCATCGTAGGCTTCATTGCCTACCGGGGCTTTACCGAAGATCAAGACCTTTAGGCGAGGAAGTGCTTGCTTCACGAGGTTACTCGTTCTAAGCAAAGTTAGTACGTCTTTGAGAGGGTCAATTCGACCCACCCAAACGAGGGTAGGTACCTCTGGCGAAGGCATCGGCTGGGGCGTAAAACGATTCTGGTCAATCCCATTCGAGATCGGTACAATCTTGGACGGATCGGCTCCTAACCGGGTCTCCCAGCGAGCATTCCATTTCGCCACTGGCGAAATAGTATCTGCGACAAGTAGACTTAACTCCACCAGACGACGGGTAATCCGGGTGGCAAAGAGTTGGGAGAAGGGACTTAAATCCGTACCAATCCAAGCCAAATAACGCTCGCGCAGATAAACACCATGTTCGGTTATCAAGAAGGGTATACCATATTCTAGTTTACCAATAATACCCGGCAAACTGGCTAACCCTGCCGCACTAGCGTGGATTAAGTCTACCGGAGGCAAGGGCAGAGCAATAGGAGTCAGCCAACGATAGAGCAGGCGCAAGGCTTCGATTACATCTAAGAGACAAGGAGGCCAATTCTCAGGCATATGCTCCTTAAAAATTAGGCTACAGCGTTCCACCTGCTCCTGAAAAAGTTTCCAAGTCAGTGGGTGATGAAAAGCCGCGTCGTAATCGTACTGCCGGAAGAACTGAGCGAGGAGACGCAGACTTTCTCCCAACCGGGCCAAGTCCGCTTGGTCATCCAGTAATTCATGCAAGAGCATCCGAAAACTAGGAGCAAAGGTATGCTCCATTACCTGAGAAGTTAGGCTATGGCGCAACCGATGTAACCCCAAAGCTCCTATTTCTGGACGAAGCTCGTTAACCCCCCCAGTACCCCAAAGTGGTACCGGGATAGACCCTATTACATTGGGAGGTAGAGCATAGAAGGGGCGCAATCCTGGCTGAGCTACCAAGGGCATCAAGGTGAATTGAATTTCCGGCATCTGTCGAATCATCACATCACACCAAGTACTAACTCCGCCTTCGCTAAAAGGATAGCTTCCTTCAGTGGTTAATAGTACACTTAATGGTTGAGTCATTAGCCTGACCTTTCTTCCTTCTACTATTTTCAAGGTATCTTCTCAATAATCCAGGGTAGCGTATTGCATACGCCCAAAATGAGCAACCAATCTACGGCGGGTTTATGCCATAAACCCCTACCCCTTGAGATTCTTTACTATAGCTTTAGAGCATAGGAAGCGTAATGGACTGCCCGGCTTTGAGAGTTATGTAAGAAATGTTTTGACCAGCGTAACTCTCAATCGTAACCCCACTAACTTTCTTGGTAAGTAAACCAGTGACTGGTACTTTGGCCGCTTTCTTGGCGGTGATAGTAATCGTTTTAGCATTAGGTGAATAGCTAACGCTGACACTGGCATCGCGGTAAGCAATTCGGTCGGTTATGCGCCCGCCTAATTCGTCCATCGTCGGACTCTGAAGTGGTAGGTTTACCAGTTTGCCATATTTGGTAAAGGTCAAATCCAGCAAATCCCCGATCAAGGTCGTTCCCAGCGTACCAGTATTGTATTTGCGTAGGTTGGTTTCGTGGAACATCCAAGGATTGGTGTCGCCGTTGAGCAGATACCGTACCAAGTTATCGCTCTCCTTATCCAAAATCTCACTGTAAGTTAGGTTACGGCCCCAGAAACTACGGTAGAGGCAGTTATATTCGGCCACCCATTCGTTTGGTTGAGAAACGTTGTAGAAGAGGTTGGTTGGGTAGCGTGGAATAGCCAAAATTTTCTGGTTGGCTTTGGTGGTATTGACGTAAACGGCGGTGTTAGGCGGTGCGCTAGGTACTACCTGCTTGGAAGTATCCGAAACTACATAGCGTACTCCGGTATCATAAGCCGCTTGCATTGCATTCGGGTTTTGGAGACCGGAAACATCAGGCTGTACCAGATTGAGGGTGCTGTAACGGGTAAGCGGTAACGTTTTGGCCGTAGTGTTATTACTGGCTAGTTCGGTCTTGGTCAAAGCGTAAGTGGTCGCGTCCAAGTTTTCGTGATTAAAAGTGTGGTTAATCCAAAAGAAATTATTCTGGAGTGCTTTGGCCGTAGCAGTGAGAGAGTTTGGATCAGCCAGATTGTCTGGAGTATCATAGCTGGCCGTAGTTCCCACGCCATTGAAAACCATCGCCAAACGCAGCCCACTGGTTAAAGCCTTAGTTTGAGTAGTCTTCTGCCAAGTCTGGACGGTTCTAAGATCGGCTCCGGTCATGCGGTAGGTGGCTCCAGTCTGCTCTACCGGAGTACCACAAATGGTAGTAGGTAGCCAAATGTCTGCATCAATAAATAGATCATCCACTTGAGGACTAGCAAAGGCACGACGCTCACCCAAGAAGAGACCCTTTGTAACCCAGCTAATGAGATCGTAAGAAAGCTGGAGGCTGTGAGTCAGGTATTGGTTGCTATCAAAGGTCAGGGCCAAGTTCTGGCGACCATCCGGGTAAATTTTCAGGTTAGCCAAAGCGTTGCCGTTGCCATCTACCAATAATGGGATAGCGGTGAGATCACCGACGACGGGCTTTGCCAAATACGCCCAAGCGGAGCTAATTGTTACCGGATTAGCCGCATTGACTCGGGAGAAAATGGTCTTGCCTGTAGTAGTTAAAATACCTTTAAGCGGGGTGGTGGTAGTGTCTACACCTGCGACGGTGGCATTAAAACCATAGTCGGCAATGGGATAAGTGTACCAAGTGACTTGGCGAATGTTAAAACTGGTCTCAAAATTCCAAAGACTTTGCCACTCACTCGCGTTCAACGCGCTGACCCAAGCGTTGCCGGAAGCGTAACCCAAACCACCATCGGTCAGAATCACTGCTTGGTAATAGGCATGATTACTATTGGTAGCACTACCCGAAAGTAGGCTGACCAATCGGTTAGCATTAGGGTCGGTGGGAAGCGGAGCCGCCTTAAAGACGGTATAGGGTGTGCCTAAGTAGTCTAGGCTCTGCGTGATAGCGGGCAGGTCCGCTTCGGTTCCATCGGTAGCAATCACCAACACCTTGAAATCAATAATGGGGTTGGTAATAACTGGAGCGGCTGTCACGGCCAAGGGTAAAAACCCGCCAAGCGAAAGTGGGCTAAAATTCTCTTTAGAAGCACTCCTTTTCGGTAGAGCCACATTTTTGAGTGGCTTGCTGGGTATAGTAGGAGCCGTCACTGGCGCATTGCCCACCTCGTGACGAACGCGAGGTTTGCCTTTGTCCGCCATAGCTGGCGCGACTACTAGAAACAATAGGCAAAACGAGACCACCAAGGAGAGTAACATCTGTTCTCTTTTACGATTCATGGAAACCTCCATAGCCTGGCAACTTCGCCAGAAAATGTGTAAAGTAACCTAAAAAGGTAAATCAAAGCCTACCTTACCCTATTTGACTTGGGGAAAGGTAAACTTGTTTGCCCCGACCCTTCTTTAACAAGCTTTACAAGAAGCTGAAAAAGAACGAAGCAAAATATTTAGAACGCATTTAACTAACCTTAATAGTAAAGTTAAGGCCACAAGAGTTTTTAAAACCTTAGTGTCGCTTTCTTTACTGCCTAAGATAAATAAATGCTATTTAAATAGTCCAATGATAAATAAACTAGGAGTGTGCTGTATTCTAGTCATTAAAAAACAATAGATGTGTCCATAACAACATTCACTAAAAAGAAAGGGTGACAATGTAATACATTTTAGCCACATCTCTTTGAATAAGAGAGTGTATGTTGTAGAACTTAAGTATTTACTTATTTGTGAGGATAAAGCAACGAATAGTATACCAGAGCAAAAAGAAATTCTTTCTACCCAATGAAAACTGGAGAATAAACTCAACCCTAAACCTTGTTAAGATTTTAACATATAAAAATCAATATGTCAATACTTTGAGAAATTCTGAAAGCCTAATTTGGTAAAAATTCTTGGAGCTATAACCTTTTCATTTTTAACTGGTATAACAAAACTTTTTAGATATTAATTAATAATTTAAAGGTCAATTAGTTAAGCTTAGCAATAAGTGTGCCTTTAAAAGCATCCTAACACAACCTAACAATAGCTGACAATAAGGTTACTTTAGTAATTTAGGACGTAAGCAACCTGTTTTTCACCCTTTTAGAAATTTATAAAAATTTCTTGGCATAGATATTGCTTATAAAATATATATGGTCAATCGTAAAAGTAAAAAATTATCAATTTGTTCAAAATAAGATAAAAAGCGAAAAACCATAAAAGAAGATGAGATAATCGTTGAACCGTCAGACAGGTTCTCAGGACAAAAGGAGATATACAAAGATGAGTCAAAGGAATACATCCAATCGAGCAGGCCAAACCGTTGTTGGGGTATTTGAGGATGCAACTTCGGCAGAACAGGCGATTAAGGACTTGAAAGCAGCTGGTTTTACACCCGATACTATCTCGGTAGTAACCAAAGACCAGCAGGAGCAGAAAGATTTAGTCGAGGCCAGCGGAAACAAAGCTGGTGAAGGTGCGTTGGCAGGTGCGCTGGTGGGTGGTACGCTAGGCGCAGTAATTGGTTGGCTGTTAGCGGGTGGAACAATCCTTATTCCCGGAGTCGGCCCGGCAATCGCGGCAGGTATCTTTGGTGCAACTGTAACGGGAGCGTTGGTTGGGGGAGCAGTCGGCAGTATTTCATCCGCTCTCGTGGGCCAGGGTATTCCCGAAGACGAGGCCGCTGAATACGAACACCATGTTAAGGGTGGTAGGAGTTTGCTATCGGTAAAAGCAGCCGACAGCCAGCTTTTGGCAAATGCCTTAGGAATCCTTGACCGCAACAACGCGACCGGGATACGCTATTACAACGAAGGGGAAACCGGCCCGGGCCAAGCCTACTCGCGTGATGGTCTGGCGGCTGATGCAAGTGCTAAAAGGGTTAGCAACACTAGCAGCGTGGAAGCCACCGACCAAGATTGGGCAAGTGCCAGATCAATAGGTAAGATAGAGCAAGGATCGAACCCTCTGGCTCACCTTAATAGCGTTAACACCGCTAACGTGGATGAGCGGAACTACGGCGTTCGGCATACCGATCAATCTGCTCCCAATTATCGGGACGAAAGTTACCGGGCAGACGATAGAACGATAGGCGAAGAAAGCCGAACCAAGATAACGGCTGAAGGTGGTAGGTAAAGTGAAGAACGAACCCCTAGTGGTCTCAATACAGACAGCATCAAAGATGTCCGTACAGAAACCGACCCGTCGCGCAACGAACCCCCAACGATTACTACCAACTAACAATAATATCTTATAAATAAGGTATTACTATAGGGAAGTTTCTAAGCTTGATTTACTCAAAAGCTAAAGCGAAAATAGAAATCCCCCTACCTAGTCTTATTCCTTCCTAAAAACCAGTCTAAGTACAACTCCACGTAAGCAAAGTGCGGAATTAACAGGCACGATTTCCACACTTTACTTGTGTGTAGGTGTAGTTAGGCTGTTCATAGAAGCTGGCAGAATAAATCCTACAAGCCTCCGCCTTTAGGCGAGGGGGTCTATGACACTTTCTTTCACCCCTTCTGTTTGTCCTGAACAACAACCTCATCTACATCTACTTCCAATTCCAACCCTAGAACCAGCAGGCGAAGAGTAAAGCCCGTTCCTTGACCTAATTTACTCTCGACGAGGATTATACCTTTGTGGGCCTCTACAATGCTTTTACTTATAGCCAACCCCAGCCCGGTATTTCCAGTTTCACGAGTACGGGAGTTATCGCCCCGGTAGAAGCGGTTAAAGATCAAGGGTAGTTGTTCGGAAGCAATTCCACAACCATTGTCAATAACTTTGAGGATGGCCCAATCACTACCGCCGCTATTTTCAAGTTCTAGGCTAAGTTTAATTTGACCGCCGGGGCTTGTATAGCGAATAGCGTTATCTATCAGGTTAACTAACACCCGATAAAGCTGGTCAGGATCAGCGTTGACCCACACTTCGGGTAGGGTGGAAGCTATTTCCAAGGTTAAATGACGCTCTCCGGTCAGCACATCCATATTTTGCCAGGTGCGGTTCAAGAGTTCTTTTAGCTCAACCGGGGTCAGCTTCAGGCTCTTTCCGTTGTCTGCGTCCAACCTAGTCAGCAGTAAGAGGTCAAGCACTAGGCGATTCAGACGATTTATTTCCTCTTTTAAGGAGGAAATGATATGCTGTGCGCGGGCAGGATTGTCTAAGGCTCCCATCTGTAAAACTTCGAGATAACCACTCAAGATGGTAAGAGGGGAGCGCAATTCGTGCGAGGCGTCGGCTACAAATTGGCGCATTCGGACTTCGCTCTGTTGTTGGGCAGCAAAGGCTTCTTCAATTTTATCTAGCATTGCGTTGAATTCGAAAGCCAGTTGCCAGATTTCATCCTGCCTAGTAGCCTTACCAGATATGATAGAAGCTGGCAGGGGTACTCGCCGATCAAGATTGGAAAGGCGAGTGCGGCGAGCGATTTCAGTTATTTTTTTGAGGGGGCGTAAACCTAGGCGGGTAAGAGGATAGCCGGTAAAAAGGGTCAGTACGAGCAAGCTGGATAAACCTACTATAAGCAAAAACTTGATTTCATCCAGTAATTGCTGGGATGGTTTCAAGGAAACAGCCAGTAACACATAGCCTGAAGGCACTCCTAGCGAGTTATAGACCGGGCCGTTTTTATCACGAACCACCAGCAAATAGACCAATGCCTCTTCGCCTTGCTTCTGACTGAAAGTAGTGGTATAGAAAAAAGCACCAAAGTCAGAAGCTTTATTTAGTTGGGCAGAAGAGGGTAGAACCGTCACCGGGTTGAGCTTAAAGTAAGACTCGGCGGGCTGCACTACCTGACCCAAGTTATCTAGAACAGCAGGTTGAATCTCGCCAACAGGTTTGGTAGCCAGTAATTCGCTGAGGATAGAGAGTACTTGAGCAGTGGAACGAGTGGAAGTTAAACCGTCGTTACCAGCAGTGGAACGTCGCCCTTCGGGTAAAAAAGTCTGAGTCAGAGCATAATCCTGCATCCGCGCTTTCAGCCCATCATAAAGAAAACTTTCCAGTCGAAAGTAGATAAAACCGCCCAAAGCGAGGCCCAACAAAGCCAGTAAAGCGGTATTGAAAAAGGTGAGCCGCCAGCTCAGGTTGGTAAAGCGGCGGAAAAAGCCTTTAATCATGACGACTTTCCTTTATTTTGTCGTCCTCTTTAGGTTTGGAACGCATCACATAGCCAACACCTCTCACGGTGTAGATCAGATTGGGCCTACCCAATTTCTGGCGCAGATAGCGAATATAGACTTCAATAACATTGTAATCCCCATTAAAATCGTAACCCCAGACGTTATCTAGGATAATCTCGCGGGTCATTGCTTGGTTGGGATGGCTCATCAAAAGTTTGAGTAAGTCAAATTCACGCTGGCTAAGTTCGATAACTTGTTCACCCCGGCGCACTTCTCTCAAACCGGAATCTAGTCTGAGATCATAGAGGGTGAGAACCTTCGAGTCAGATTGAGTAGTACCGGGTTGGGAGGTAGATTTGCGGCGCATTACTGCTCGGATACGGGCTGCCAGTTCTTTGAACTCAAAAGGCTTGGTTAAGTAATCGTCGGCTCCCAAATCAAGTCCATGCACCCGGTCATTTAGTTCGTCCCTGGCAGTAAGCATAATTATCGGTACATCTTGGGTTTGGCGGAGGTGCTGGCACACTTCAAAACCATCCATACCGGGCAGCATCAAATCGAGGATAATCAGGTCGGGCAGGTGGTCGAGGGCCATCTTAAGGCCAGTTTTGCCGTCAAAGGCTGCTTCCACTTCAAAACCTTCGTAATCCAACCCTAACTTAATAAAATCAACCATCCTAGCTTCGTCGTCTATAATCAGGATATGGGGTTTGGGAGTTTGGGAAGACAATGATTCAGCTTCTTTCATAATTTTTAGCCTTACTTAACTTACTGAGCCTATAATCTTGGTTAATTGCGATGCCGAGACCTAGACAACTCTACCTGTAATTTTAGCTTTTTATTCCCAGTGACACAAGTACTGACTGGCTGGTAGATCAATCTTCTGGCTTGATTTAATTATACCGTTCCAAGCTTAACGGAAGCTTGAACTTTTCTGAGAAGTTTCTGAAAAATCTGGAACTTAGAGGGGTATTTCTGATTTCAATTCCCCTTCAGCCAGTGTCGAATTTGAAAGTTTGAGTTCAACAGGCAAGAGTAGGTAAGGTACAAGGTCTCAGAAATTTCTCAGTTTTTTCACAGGCTGGTATAAGAGAAGAGCGTTATAGTGAAGGCGAACGGACTTACCAGGAAAGCTGGTGAAGATGAAGAAAACAAAGAGTCCGACAACCGTTTTTAATTTTAGGAATAAGCTCGAAAGGAGCGCGAGATGAGCAAATTCTCTAGGCCCAGAAACTTGGTCAGGTTAGCAACTTTAATGGTGATAATTGGTCTACTTGCGGTAGGACTGGCAGCGTGCGGCAATCCAACACCTACCAGCGTCCCGGCTACCACCGTTTCAAGTACTACCACCGCGAGTAATCCTCCGGTGACGACCACCGCAGTTACTACGGCAGCGTCCACTACAAACGCTGCTACAACCGCGGTCAGTGCCACGACAACTGCAATCGGGGTTCTTCCAGCAGGTGGGCCACCAAATGGTGTTCTGCCTCAGATGGGTAGCACAATTTCGATTAATCCAACTTTCAAAGACCTGGCCTATGCGAGTGTATCAGCTACCGAAAAGCTGGATATATATTTGCCTTCGGGCAATGGACCTTTTCCCCTAGTAGTGTTTTTCCATCCTGGTGGGTTTATGATGGGCGACAAAGCGATGGATCAAAGCGGATTTGATACTCTACTAAGCAATGGCTATGCGATTGCCAGTGTGAATTATCGCTTGAGTGCAGAGGCTAAATTCCCGGCTCAAATTTATGATGCTAAGGCAGCTATACGCTTTTTGAGGGCGAATGCTACTGGTTATAAGATTGATGCCGATCATATTGCTGCATGGGGAGCTTCGGCAGGTGGGAATTTAGCAGCTTTAGTGGGTACTTCAGGGGGAGTGGCTGACCTGGAAGGGACAACTTTGGGAAATGCAGAGGTTTCGAGCAAGGTGCAGGCAGTGGTGGATTGGTTTGGACCAATTGACTTCTTGCAGATGGATACTCAATTCGCTCAGACCACTAGCTGTGGGGTCAGTGCCCAAACCCACAGCACCGCGAATTCTCCGGAGTCACAGTTGTTAGGAGGAGCCGTATCTCAAAAGGCAGACTTGGCTAAAGCGGCGAGTCCGATTACTTATATAACGTCGGATGATGCCCCGTTCTTTATCGAACATGGCACGGCAGATTGTAATATTCCACCAGTACAGGGTCAGGAACTAGCTAACGCGCTGTCGAGTGTGATTGGGGCAAATAAGGTAACACTGAAGTATATTGAGGGTGCTGGACATGGTGGGCCGCAATTTTTTACGAGCGAGAATATGAGCCTAGTTATCCAGTTTCTCGATAAGTATATGAAGTAAAGTAGTAGAACAAGGTGTACTAAATAAAGTTTGGGCCTAAGCAAAGAATTGAGCCACCTTTACCGCTAAATCCGGTATGACCTGCGAAGGCAACAACGCCTGATTCTGAAAAACGCCACTGGAAGAATAGACACCTTGTTCTAACACTAGCACCTCAATGGTCTGCGCCGCTGGATCAGCGATCCAATATTCTGGTACACCAGCACGGGCGTAAGCATCCTGTTTTTCACGCCGATCATAACCAGAGGTACTAGGCAAGGCAATTTCAACCACCAAATCGGGCGCACCAACTAGCTTACCCGGCTCTAGCCGCTCTTCATTAGCCTTCAGCACTACTACTATATCCGGTTGTACCACATTACCCGGCCCAAGCTCCACATCAAACGGAGCAGGAAGTACCTGCCCAAACCCGGCTTGCTCTACCTGAACAAATAGATAATGGATAAAGCGCGTGATAGAACGCTGATGTCGAAAATTAGGGCTAGGAGACATATATAAAACTCCTTGAATAATTTCATAACGCTTGCCATCCTCTGGTATCGCAGCATAATCGGCATAAGTCCATTGCCCTTGCGGTGGGCCAACCACGCCCCTCGCAACCACTACCACCGATACCACATCCTCGGTTGTAAGTATAAGTGTCATCTCAAGACCCTCCCGCTCTTGTAGAGCTAATTTTACACAAATAAAGCACTTACCTTGAGTTTAAAGCCGGGTAACACCTTTTCACCCTCCAACTCTTCTTCCGGCTTCAGGATTTGGGGAAAGGGATCATTTTGATGAAAAACAAAGATCCCCTTGAGATAAGGATCAATCACCCAAACTAGGGCTGTACCAGCCTTCAGGTATTGGTTAGCTTTCGCCACTATCGCGCTCCAATCATCGGTCTTTGAAATAACCTCTACCGCTAAATCAGGGGCAAAGGAGACCTCCTCATCTAGGGGTAGGGGCATCTTCTCCCGACTGACAAAAGAGAGATCCGGTTCACGCCTAGGCAAACCATCCTTCAAATCAAAAGTGGTAGAGGAGTTGAGTACCCAACCCAAATTTCGCTCCTCCACATAAATAGAAAGCAGCTTCATCATTCTAGCACCCAGCACCCCATGTAGAAAGCTTGCCACCTGTTCTAGCTCCTCTTCCGCTCTGTCTCTGCTTTCTTCTATTACTTCTGTAAACATAAAACCTACCCTATCTGCTTACTCAGCAAAACACCCACAAAAATGCAAATTAGCATTCTTTTCCAACACACAAATTGTACCCTGTCCACCGTTATTAGACAATCCCACCTTCGTTTCAATTTGCGGCTCCGTCCGGCGACACCACAAAAGGGCTAACCTTATGGTTAGCCCCTCTGCTATCGGTCTCTCTTCTGCGTTGCGGGTCAATCTTGCCAATAATAGAGTAAGTCGTTGATAGGAAGTGGTTCACGGTTACCAAAATAGTAGATGTTTAAACCGGGGAAGACATAAGTGGTCACTTGGCTTTCAAGTAAAGTTAAACCAACGGCTTCAAGAGCCTCACGATAGAGTTGGCGCGTCTCCTCTGGAGTTGGGGTATTGAACGGAATTTCGGCACTGTTCGCGGCATCATCATCACTCGTCAAAACATTGAGATAGGCGAAGGGTCCAAGCATCGTCAAGTAAAGAGTATAAAACTGGAGTTTATCTTTATGAACGCTCCTCGACTGTAACACATAGAACGTACCCCTACCTTGCTTGTAAAGCTCATTAGCAGAAAGTGGGCCTAGCGTGGTAAGACCGCGCTGCTCTAGGGCCGCTTTTAGCGGCTCAAAAGGTAACTCATAAGTGGGTAAAGTGGGCAAAAGTTGTCCTTCCACCAACCAACGCACATCCGTCCCTACTTCGCTGCTCTCCGACCAACATTGTATAATTGCGCGGCGCAAGGTAGGCTTGATAAAGTCCGGCAGGCTGACCGGATAGTCCGGTATCGAGTTGAGAACTTCCTCTTCCACCTTCTGATTCAACTTGAGAAGCACATAAGCGGCCCAAAGTCTAGTGGTAGGTGGTAGAGAGAGATTCTGAGCGATAGTCCTTAGATTCGATACAGGTGGCTCTGGAAGAGTAATCAATTTTTTAACGGCAGCATTAGCCACCGCCCAACTAGGATCGCTCAAGCGGTCACACAGTACTTTACTAGCGGTGGTATGACCGCCGGTAGAGGCTAATTGTTCGACCGCCCAACGCCGTACCGTTTCATGACGATCCGAAACGGCCAATTTTGCCAAATGGCTCTCCACTTTTTCAGTTGGCTGATTATCCAGTAAGTTCAAGGCCGCCTTCAGCCCACCCAAGTGCTTGATAAGTTGGGCCAAGCCGCGTTGTCCAGAGAGGCGACGAGATTGGTAGTTATGATATTGTAAAGCAAGCAAGGGGCGTAAGGTTTCTCGCTCTCCTAAATAGCCCAAAGCCTCTAATAAGTCCGCCTCGGCATAAGTCCAACCAGCCAAGCGGGGATCCTCACCGCGCCGCAAAGCATGGTAAAGACTTAATAAGATTGGGCGAACCTCTTCAACTTGAGCTTGACCAAGTCTGGTTGCTACTGCCGCCCGAATTTCCCCCTGTAAGCCACTCTCTTCTAAAAGTGGTATTAGCTCCACTAGCATGGCTTTATCGGGGCGGGAGGTCAAGAGATAAACTACCTGCCGCCGAATATACCAATTAGTATCGGGTGAAAGGGCCAACAAAAGCAAAAAATCGCCAGAATTGTCCACCTGATCTAGGGCTTCCGCCAACAGGCTACGTAATTCAAAATAGAAATCCTGCTGGTCAACTAAACCATAATCTTGAAGTTGTAACAGTTCATAAACCTTAGCAGGATCATCCTGAACATTGGAGAGTAACTCACTAATCTGCTCATCGCGACGAGCTATATCTTCTTTAGCTTTAGAAGCAATCCCTCCCGGGTACCACTTTGCAATCAGTTCCATTTCACTCAACCTTAATGTTTCAATGAGCTCCATCTACTTAGCCTTCGTCCAATCATTAAAATAAGATATTCTTTAGCGTCCTAACATAACTAATCCAAAGCGGAGGTGTCACTATTTGAATCAATCACCGCCTAATAGCGGGTTCTTGATTATTAGCTTGATTATACAACAACCATCCTGAAAATAGGGGTTTAAACGAGCCAAGAGATTAGAAATAGTACTTTTTTCCTTTTAATGAGTCATCAACGGGCGGAGCCGTTTCCCACAAACCTTTCTTAAATTGTAGGATATTGCTCCGCCAATTGATTTGACCAGTTTACCACAAGCCTTTCTTAAATTGTGGGATATTGCTCCGCCAATTGATTTGACCAGTTTACCAGCTATCGCCGCCGCCGCCACTATCGCTGCCGCCACCGACATCAAAGCTGCCACCGCCACCACCAGAGTCGGAACCACCGCCGCCACCCCAATCGGAGCCACCACTGCTACTACCACCGCCCCAATCGGAACCGCCACCACCAGCGTCAATGTTACCGCCACTGTTACCCCAGACGGAGCCGCCACCACCAGCATCATAGGAGCCACCGCCACTATTAGGTTGGTTCTGGTTTTGACCGGAGTTTCTGCCCAATTCATACCCGATTACACCGCCAAGGGCTGCGCCACCAAGTCCAGCCCCTAGACCGCTACCACCACCGCCACCGTTATTGTAACCGGGGCCATAATTAGGGCCGTAGCCTTGATTGGGACCGTAACCTTGACCATAGCCTTGATTGGGGCCATAATTGGGCTGCTGATTTACTACTGGGCCACCAGAATTTCCCCGTCCACGACGCGAGAAGAAGAACATACTAATAGCAACCAAAGCAATCAAACCAATGCCCATACATATAAGTAATCCCAACCCGCTACTTTCGCTGGTGCTTTTGGCTGGGGTGCTGCTAGTCGTGCTACTAACACGAGTAGCGGCCACAGGGGCATTAGAAAGGCTACCAGCCCGTACAAGAACCGCATTTAACCCACCAAACCAATTCTTACTCTTAAAGAAAGTATCACCAGCACTGGAAGCGGTGCTGGCTTCGGCAGGAGTTAAACCGGTTTTTGTACCGACCTCAATATAAGTAAAACCACCTGTATTCAACCCTATCACAATACTGTTTGCATCCGGCAACTTGCCCTTTACAAAGGTAGCAAACTGCTCTTTGCTACTATAAGTGCTAGAATTAGTTACGATCAGTACATTAGGACCAATGGCGGAGGCTGTACTACGCAAGCTACTCACATCTGAGGTAGTGAGCAACCCGGCACCATCTTGTACCGTGAGGCTCCCAGCAAAGGCCAATCCGCTACCCATTACTAGAGCCAACAACAAAGCCAATGGAAGGGCAATCCACCGACCAGCGCGACCTATCAACTCTTGATTTCGCATTACTTCTTTACTCCTTCTGTGCTAGGCATTAGGCCAAAGCCTTAGCCTTCACCGCCTACTCAACTAAATTTGGTCAAGAGCGGTAATTGGTTCACCGCTCTAATCTGGATAAAGAAACCTTCTACCAGTCTGGCTAATTTTAACTAACTGGCAGAACCCATACTATGACATGTGGGTATTATTATCTACCGTCTGTTGCACCTGCACCATCGCATTGCGGCTAGTCTGGAGTTGGTTGGCGGTCATATCAAACTGGTTAGCATATTTCCCACGCTGAAAGATTACTGCCCAAGGATTAGCTTTCTCCAACTGGCGTAAACTGGTATTGGCGTTGCTGAAACTCGAACTAGCTTGGGTAAAAATATTGTTGGTATTGCTCCGCACCGCATCCGGCAAATAGGCAATGGTCTCGCTCAATGTAAGTACTTGATTACTGACCTGACCAGCCAAACCTTGCAATTCGGCGACACGCTGCTTTAGCCAACTGCGGGTGTTGAAGTACATAAAAGCTAAGCCACCGCCAATTACAGCTATGACCACCAAGACTATCAGAAGAGTGGTTATCATGCTGCTTTTTTTATCACTATCGGCTTTGTCAGCAACCGCCTTCGCCTTACTGTCAATCTTAGCCGCCGCATTTTCAGCTACTAGAGCGGCTCCTGCCGCAAAGCCCTTCGTGTTAAAGGTACTCAAGCTATCGTTAATTACCTGTTGGGACTCCGCAGCAGTTAGCTTGTCGCTGGATAAACCAACCGACTTCTTGTTGGCATCCACCACCACTACGCTCTCCGGTTTAGGACTGCTCAAATAGCCCTGAAGGAAGTTGGCATATTCAATTGGGTTACCACCCTGACTCTCTTTAGCAGCCATCAAAATTACGTTGCCTAAAACCGCAATACGGGTGTCGTGCTTGTTGTCCTTCAGCTTTTTGACGGTAGCGGCCACGTCTTTTTCAAGGTTAGACTCGTTAGTAATGTTGGCCTTAACCGCTAGTGACACATAATAGCCCTGCGTACCCAAGTTCTTGACCACATCGGCAGGGCCATCGGCAAAGGTTTGGGTGGTGGTGGTAGCACCGCCGCTAGACCGAGGGGTGGTTTGGGCGGCTACGGGGCTAATGAAAAGCAGCAGGGCAAAGGTCAGCAGCAGGGGACTGACCAACACCTGCCAAGGTTTGAAGGTTAAGCGGCTATTGTCTCTCATTGCGCTCCTTATCATTCTCAATTTCAATTACCTACTCAATACTTCTTGGCTTTTGCTTTATTCCGATCTTAGATGGTCAAAGGCTTGGCCTACTTTCGGGATTAGAAATCCCTCCTACATCGTGGCCTGAAAGCCTACTTTCGGGATTAGAAATCCCTCCTACATCGTGGCCTGAAAGCCTACTTTC